>JADGOR010000016.1 GCA_017882855.1 Cellulomonas sp.
GTCGACGTCGTGCGGCACCACGGCGGATCCGGGCAGGTTCCGGAGCTGCCGGCGGGTGCTGGCTGGCTGCTCGTCGAGGTGGGTGGCGCCAACCAGGACGAGGCCCTCGACCGGGCCCGTCGTCTCGCCGCCGACGCCGGTGCAGTGGCTTCCCGCGTGATCCCCGCCGGTCCCGAGGCGGCCGCGATGTGGCGGATCCGCGAGGACGGCGCCGGACTCGCAGGCCGGACCGCGACCGGGGCACAGGCCTGGCCCGGCTGGGAGGACGCGGCGGTCCCGCCGGCGCACCTCGGCGACTACCTGCGCGAGTTCGACGCGCTGATGGCGAGCCACGGCGTCGACGGCCTGCAGTACGGGCACTTCGGCGACGGTTGCGTGCACGTCCGGATCGACCTGCCGCTCGAGAAGGACGGCTCGCACCTGCGGGCCTTCCTGCTCGACGCCGCGCACCTGGTCGCGAAGCACGGCGGCTCGCTCTCGGGTGAGCACGGCGACGGCCGCGCGCGCAGCGAGCTGCTCCCGATCATGTACTCGGAGCGAGCCATCGGTCTGTTCGCCGCGTTCAAGGACCTGCTGGACCCGAAGGACCTGCTCAACCCGGGCGTCGTCGTTCGCCCCGCACCGCTGGACGCGGACCTGCGCCGCCCCCAGGCCGCGGCCCTCCCCCATGCCACCGGATTCGCGTTCCGGCACGACGACGGCGACTTCACCAAGGCCGTGCACCGCTGCGTCGGCGTCGGCAAGTGCCGGGCCGACTCGGGGGACGCGGGCGGCTTCATGTGTCCGTCGTACCAGGCGACGAAGGACGAGAAGGACGTAACCCGCGGCCGGGCTCGAACGCTGCAGGAGATGGCGAACGGACGGCTCATCACAGGGGGGTGGAGGTCTCCTGAGGTGCGCGAGTCGCTCGACCTCTGCTTGTCCTGCAAGGCATGCTCGAGCGACTGCCCGGCCGGGGTCGACATGGCGATGTACCGATCGGAGGTCCTCTTCCGTACCTACCGTCGACGGCTGCGGCCGATCCGCCACTACGCGCTCGGCTGGTTGCCGCGGTGGGGGCGCCTCGCGGGGATCGCGCCGGGGTTGGCGAGCGCCGTGCTGGGATTCAAGCCGATCGGCAAGACCGTGCTGTCGCTCGGCGGGATGGACACCCGCCGCAGCATCCCGCCGTTCGCGAAGGTGCCGTTCCGGCGCTGGGCTGCGCGCAACGGCCTCAAGCAGTCGACCGCCGCCGTCGTCGCCGCGGTGCAGGGCGAGACGACGAGCGAGCCGGTCGCCCCGGGGGCACGGGCGTCGAGTGCGGGGGAGCAGCTAGCGCCGCCGCGACCGCGCGTGGTGCTGTGGACGGACTCCTTCAGCGATGCGTTCGCGCCGGGGGTGCCGCAAGCGGCCGTGGCGGTGCTGCGCGACGCGGGCTACGACGTCATCGTGCCGGAGCAGGAGGCGTGCTGCGGTCTCACCTGGATCAGTACCGGCCAGCTCGACGGCGCACGCAAGAAGCTCAAGGGCTTGCTCGACATCCTCGCGCCGTTCGCGGTGAACGGGATCCCGATCGTCGGGATCGAGCCGTCCTGCACGGCGGTGCTCCGCTCCGATCTGCTCGAGCTGGTGCCGGACGACCCGCGGTCGGTGGCCGTCTCACGCGCTGTCCGCACGGTCGCCGAGCTGCTCACCGCCCCGGCGCCGATCGGTCCGGGCGAGCGGTGGAGCCCACCGCGCCTCGACGATGTGACGGCCGTCGTCCAGCCGCACTGCCACCACCACTCGGTGATGGGGTTCGACGCGGACCAGGCGCTGCTCGAGGGCGCCGGAGCGACGCTTCAGGTGCTCGCCGGGTGTTGCGGCCTGGCCGGGAACTTCGGCTACGAGAAGGGGCACTACGAGGTCTCGGTGGCCGTGGCAGAGAACGCGCTGCTGCCGGCTCTTCGCGACGCCGCGCCGGGCACGGTCCTGGTGGCCGACGGCTTCTCGTGCCGGACCCAGGCGGACCAGCTGGCGCACGTGCGCGGGGTCCACCTCGTCGAGCTGCTTGCGGAAAGGATCGGCGCTCAGGCCGGTTGATCTGCCCGATGGACCCCTTCGGTGCGGCGGAGCGCTCGTTCACCCCCCCGGTAGGCTGAACGCCTTTCGTCCCGATCGCGAACGTGTGGCAGAGTCGCGGGACGTACGTGTATCGCAGCCCGGGATAGATCCGCATGGTGGCCCAGGCCTGGCAGGTGAAGAGGAATGCCGATCTTCGAGGTGGATCACGGCCAGCCCGTGCTGGCCCGGCACCTCACGCCCGCTGCCAGCGCCTTCGGCGTCGAGAGCGCGGCGCTCGTCGCGGATCACCTCGGCGCGCTGCTCGGCGAGCAGCTGATGCCGGTCGCGAGCCGTCAACCCGGTGTGGACAGCCCCCACCTTCTTGCCGTCGACGCATCCGGTCAGCCGGTCGTCGTCGAGGTCGTCCATCGACTGGACGGCGACGCGCTGCTGCGGGCCCTGAAGTACGGCGGTCAGGCGGCGCGACTCAGCTCCCGCGACTTCGCGTCGCTCTACCACCGAGGCGCGGAGAACTTCGAGGCGGACCTCGCCGAGTTCAGCTCGGACGTGCCGGTCGTCTCCCGCCACGCTGCTGTTCGTCACGCCGGCTCGAGACTCCTGCTGGTGTGCGCGGACATCGAACCGGGGGTGCTGGACGCGATCGAGTTCTTGCGCCAACCCGGCTGGCACGTCGACGTGCTGCAGATCGGGGTGCTGAGCGGTTCCGACGGACGGCGCTTCGTCGAGGTGTCCCCGCTCTCCAAGGCTCGGGTCGAGCCCGGCCACGCGAGGCGCGACTGGCTGCCGCCGACGGCGATCGCCGCGACGGACCCGAGCGCCGCGGCGGCGAATCCACCGACCCGGCACGCAGCTGAGCCACCCACGTCGCCGGAGCCGACGCCGGACGTGCCAGTGCCTGCCCTGCTGCCGTCGCTTCCTGTTCCGGAATCCGAACCGTTGTGGCGGCGAACCGCCTTCCCTGAGCGCGTGCAAGCGCCGGTCACCGGCGGCTTGCCCGAATCGAACGCGGGCAGCTGGGTTTCGAGCCCTGCGGCTGAGCCGTGGGCGCCGCCGCCGGTCGCGCTGCCGCCGACTGCACCGCCGGTCGCGCTGCCGCCGCTCACGCCTGGCCCGGGCATCGTCATGTCGCCGATCCTCGAGCAGTCCCTCGCGTCCCTGTCGCCCGCCGCCCGGGCGCGGCTCTTCCCGTTGCAGGGCCCGCCGATCGGCACTGTCGCCCGCCAGCCGGTCGAGATCCCGGTCGAGGTCGCCGTGACGCCTCAGTCGCCGCCAGCATTTCTGGAGGTCCCGAGCGCCTCGCCGATGGCATCGAGCTCGGTCGACGTCCCGCCAGCGAGCCCGTTGCGCGAGCTGGAGCGGGTCGCGGCCCTGGTCCCGACCCCGGCGACGCTGGTCTGGGTGCGCGAGCGCCGGAACCAGCGGTTCGAGGCAAAGCTCCGACTGGACGGGGTGATCGTCATCGCGGGCGGCTCCGAGCACGTCGACCCGACCGAGGCCGCGGCGGTCGCGAGCGGAAGCCTTGCCCATCTCGACGGCTGGCGGCTGTGGCACGTCGGCGAGGACGGTCCGACTCTGGCGGACCTGCGGGACCGCTGAATCCGCGCGCACGGATCGACTCGATCAGAGCCGTCGACCGAGATCGCGACGGCTCTGATCGAGGGTCAGATCGGCGAGCGGGGTTCGGTTCTTCCCGATCGAGAAGCCCGGTTGGCTCACCTCCCGGTCCGGGTCACCACCAGTGGCTGCGGCCGCCAACGGATCGTCCGCTCCTGCCCATCAGCGCCAGGATGAGGCCGATGACGATCAGAACGACACCGATGGTGACCAGAACGTGCAGTGACGCCACGAGCAGCCCGATGACGAGCAGGATGATGCCGAGGGTGATCATCTGTTTCTCCTTGTAGCAGAGCGCCGCCGCGCGTCTCGCGACCAGCCGGTCGGCGGGCCACCCGTGCCCCTCCCCGAATGGCGAGGTTGTCCTGGGCGCGTCGTTGGAGTTGCACCCACTACCCGCCCCGGGTTCACGCGGACGGTGAGTCATCCCGGCGCTGCTTGGCGCCGAAGGTTGTGCCAATTGTAGTGGGATCGCCCGATCCCGCTCGGTGGCGCGGAACCGCCGAGTCGCCCGCCTGCCCGTTAGAGCAGCGGCAGCTCCAGCTCGAGGTCGGGGACGCTGTCCGAGGCGTAGGTCGGGCGGAGCGCCGCCGCCACCAGATCGACCTCGTAGGGGACTCGGCCGCACGCGAGGCGCACCCAGAGCAGCGGCTCGGCGACCTCGAGGCTCCAGCCACCGCGGGTCGCCACGATCCGCAGCAGCTCGTTCGCGACCAGGTCGAGGGCGTCGTCTTCGATCGGCGAGGCTCCGGGAAGGTCGACGGAGCGCTCGAGGTCGTCCGCGTGCACGACCAGCTCGAGCAGTCGGGTGGTGATGATGTCAGCCAGCCGTAGGGGCGGCCGGTTCGGGGGGATCACGACCTCCGCGCCCTTCAGCTCATCGAGACGAGCGAACGCCTCCGACGCGATCGAGTCGATCGCGGCGAGCGGGTCCGCCGCGATCTCCGCCGCGAGCCGGCGGCTCCCCTCGGCGATCTCGCCGGCCCGGCTCGGGTACTGGCCCACGTACGAGCCCAGGCTGACCGGGAGGGTCCCCTCCGGCGCCGCGATGATCCCGGTCGTGAGGCTCAAGGACCGCCCCACATGGGCGACAAGGTCCGCGACGGTCCACCCGGCGAGCACGCTCGGCTCCTGGTCGTCGACGATCGCCGGGATCCAGTCCCGGAGCCGATCCCACTGGGTGTGGAGCAGGTCGATGGCGGCGTCGACGTCGCGCGGCATGCGGCCTACTCTGCCAGGAACTCCGCGACGAGGGTGCCGAGCTGCTGGAACTCCACCAGGAACCCGTCATGACCCTCGTGCGAGTGCAGCACGTACGCCGGGCCTGCACCGGGGACTCCCGCGGCGATCCGCTCGAGCTGGTCGGTGAGGTAGAGCCGGTCGGTCTCGACGGCCACCACCAGCGTGCGCGCGGTGATGCGGGCGAGTGCGGCCTCGACACTGCCCCGGTCGCGTCCGACGTCGTGCGACAGGACGGACTCGGTCAGCACCAGGTAAGAGTTGGCGTCGAAGCGCCGGGCCAGCTTCTCGCCGTGATGGTCCAGGTAGGACTGCACGGTGAACCGTCCACCGCCGCCGATCGGCCGCTCGCCCCCCTGCGGCTCGCGGCCGAAGCGCGTGTCGAGCTCTGTCGCGCTCCGGTACGTGGTGTGTGCGATCTGGCGAGCGATGCCCAGTCCACGGTGCGGTCCCTCGCCCGGTGCGGCGTCGTAGTAGTCGCCGCCACGGAAGTTCGGGTCGAGGCGGATGGCGGTCAGCTGCGGGTGCGCCCACGCGATCTGGTCCGCGGAGCTCTCGGCCGTCGCGGCGATCACAGCGAGCCGCCGGGCCCGCGCGGGCGCCATGATCCCCCACTCGAGGACCCTCATCCCGCCCATCGAGGCGCCGACGATCAATGCCCAGGCGTCGATGCCGAGGGCGTCGCTCAGCGCGATCTCGGTGGTCACCTGGTCGCGCTGGGTGACGTACGGGAAGCGAGACCCCCACGGACGCCCGTCCGGGGCGATCGACGCCGGTCCGGTGGTGCCCTGACAACCACCCAGCACGTTGGCACAGACGACGAAGTAGCGCTCCGTGTCGATCGGGGCGTCCGGGCCGACGAGCGTCTCCCACCAGCCGGAGGTGAGGTGACCGGGACCGGCGGGCCCGTAGACGTGCGAGTCGCCGGTGAGGGCGTGCTCGATGAGCACCGCATTGTCGCGCGCCTCGTTCAGGGTTCCCCACGTCTCGTAGGCAAGTCGCACCTCGGGCAGGCGCCCGCCGGCCTCGAGGTCGAGCGGCCCGAGGTCGAGGAACTGGCGGTGACCGATGGGGTCGCCCTCGCGCCACGCGGCGCTCGCGGGGATCGGGCCCGCCGTCCCGGCGCGTTGCGCGGTCGGCTCGGGCTCAGGTTCCGTGCTCATTGCGAGCCAATCTACGGGCAGCCCGCGGGTCCCGGGCGCGTCCGAGCCGCGATCCACCGAGATGAACCGCCTGGCGGACGCGACCGGGACCGCCGCGGGGCGCCGTGACATCAGGCGCTCTTGGCTGCCCGGAAGCCTGCGTCGAGGTCGGCGAGGATGTCGTCGATGTGCTCGATGCCGACTGCGAGGCGGACCAGTCCGGGCGTGACGCCGGAGAAGGCCTGCTCCTCGGGCGTCAGCTGGCTGTGCGTCGTCGACGCCGGGTGGATGACGAGCGAGCGCACGTCCCCGATGTTCGCGACGTGCGAGTGCAGCTCGAGCGCGGAGACGAAAGCCTGACCCGCCGCTGAGCCGCCCTCGATCTCGAACGCGAGGACCGCGCCCGCGCCGCGCGGCGCGTACTTCTTGGCCGCTTCGTGCCACGGGCTGGACGGCAGCCCCGCGTAGTGCACGGTCAGCACGTCGTCGCGTGCCTCGAGCCACTCGGCGACCTTCTGTGCATTCGCGACGTGCCGCTCGATGCGCAGCGACAGGGTCTCGATGCCCTGCTCGATGAGGAACGCGTTGAACGGCGAGATGGCCGCGCCGAGGTCGCGCAGCAGCTGGACGCGAGCCTTGAGGATGAACGAGAGGTTCGCGCCGAACGCGCTGCCGACGCCGAGGTCACGGGCGTACACGAGGCCGTGGTAGCTCGGGTCCGGGGTGTTGTAGTTCGGGAAGCGCTCGGGGTACTTGGCGTAGTCGAAGGTGCCACCGTCGACGATCACGCCACCGATGGCGGTCCCGTGGCCACCGAGGTACTTGGTCGCGGAGTGCACCACGACGTCGGCGCCGAACTCGATCGGCCGGATCAGGTACGGCGTCGCGATCGTGTTGTCGACCACGAGCGGGACCCCGACCTCGTGCGCGACCCCGGCGACGGCCTCGATGTCGAGGATGTCCGAGCGCGGGTTCGGGATGGTCTCGGCATAGAACAGCTTCGTGTTCGGCCGGACGGCGTCGCGCCAGGCCTGCGGGTCGTGCGGGTCGGACACGAACGTGGTCTCGATGCCGAGCTTGGGCAGCGTGTAGTGCAGCAGGTTATAGGTGCCGCCGTACAGGCTCGGGCTCGCGACGATGTGGTCGCCGGCCTCGGCGATGTTGAGGATGGCGAGCGTCTCGGCTGCCTGTCCTGAGGCGACCAGGAGGGCGCCGACGCCACCCTCGAGGGACGCGATGCGGTCCTCGACGACGGTCTGGGTCGGGTTGCCGATCCGGGTGTAGATCGGGCCGAGGTCCTTGAGCGCGAATCGGTCGGCGGCCACTCCGGCGTCGGGGAAGACGAACGAGGTGGTCTGGTAGATCGGCAGGGCACGGGCGCCGGTCGCGGCGTCCGGCGTCTGGCCGGCGTGGATCTGTCGGGTCTCGAAGGACCAGGCGTTGCTCATGATCTTCTCTCCTGTTGGCGTGGGTGCACGGGAGACCCAGGCCAGCATGCTGACCCCGGCCAGCCCGCACGGAAGTGAGTGGGGTTGGGGGATGGGTCGCACGTGCGGGTGAGTGCCAGGTGCTGCCGGAGTCGATCTCGGCCGCTAGAAGGCGAGCCGGTTCAACCGGTCAGAGGGCACATCGAACGTGCGCGGGTCAGCGGCACATTCGACGGAACATGCGGTGAGCGTAGATCGGAACGCGTCGGTGTCAACATAGGCGTCTCAGCATTCGAGACGGCGTCTCTGTGCGCGGTCAGGTCGGCGGGGTCACGACGGCGCATCCGTGGGGTGGTCCGCGCCAGGCTCGCCCAGCCACGGCTTCGCGCGCGCAGGGCCGGCAGACGCCCAAGGACGGGCCCGGTCGATTCGGCTGAGAGGCCGCGGGAAGCACCGCGTCCGGGTGACATTCGCCTCGTGACGTGTGTGAATGGTGTGACTGGAGTTCACAAGAGTGGTAGAAGTCGGTACCGTCTTCTGGGGCCGCCTCAGGCCTCGGTGCTCACCTGCCGATAACCATGAGACCTGCTCCGAACGACCGACACACCGTCCAGGAGGTGACCGTGCCGGCAGCCAAGGCCGACGGCCGCCACCTGCTGCGCCGCGCCGCGGGCGTGGCCGTCGCGGTGGCGCTCGGACTCGGTTCCGGGTCCTCTGCTCTGGCGACCCAGCCGACGCCGCCGAGCGACCAGGCCATCCAGGATGCGAAGGCGGCCGAGAACCTCGCGGCCCAGTCGGTCGCCTCGCTCGAGGTCGAGCTGGCTCGGCTCAGCACGGTGAACGACCAGGCGACGATCTCGGTGCAGTCCGCGGCCGAGACGTACCTTGCCGCCAGCGAAAAGCTCGCCGCGGCGCAGGCTCAGGCGTCGGCGTCGGAAGCGAGTGCCGCGAGCGCACGGGCCGACCTCGAGACCGCACGTCACGAGGTCACCGCGATAGCTCTGCAGGCGTATCGCTCGGGCGGGTCGATGGGCGTCCTCGAGGCGGTGCTGTCAGCCGACGGCTACCAGGACGTGGTCGCCCGGACGGCCGCGTACCAGCAGTTCGGGGCGAAGGCGGATGCGGCCGTGCAGCGCTTCAACGCGAGCCGGATCGTCGCCGACACATTGACCCGCCGGGCCCAGGTCGCGGCGGAGGCGAGCCAGGCGGCCGCTGCCGAGGCGGACTCCGCACTGCAGGCGGCTCAGCAGGCGCAGACGGATGCCGCCCAGCAGGTCGCGGCCGCCGACGCCCGCCGGACCGAGCTGATCGCCGTCCTGGCCACCCGTCATAACACGACCGCGGCGCTCGAGAAGCAGCGCCAGGACGCAGCCGACGCCGAGAAACGTCGACGCGCGGAAGCAGCGGCGCAGGCCGCGCGCGCCGCGACGCCACCCGCCCACACTGCGACCCCGTCAGCTCCCGCCAGCACCCCGAAGCCGACGGCGCCGCCCGTCACTACAGCCCCGCCGCCTTCGACGGGCAGCACGCCGACCCCGCCGCCGAGCACTCCGCCGACTGGTTCGGATCCGAGTGTTCTCGGCACCGGGACGTCCCGCGGGAGCGCGGCTCAAGGTCAGGCGGCGGCGGACTGGGCGCAGACCCAGACCGGCCTGCCCTACCTGCTCGGCGGGGCCGGCCCGGACGGATATGACTGCTCCGGTCTGACCAGCAAGGCCTGGTCGACCCAGGGGATCTCGATCATTCACAGCTCACGATCCCAGTACACGCAGGTCCTGAAGATCTCCGTCCAGGAGCTCCGACCCGGTGACCTGGTGTTCTGGGCGACTGACCCCGCCAACCCGGAAACCATCTACCACGTCGCGATGTGGATCGGCAGCGACCAGATCGTCGAGGCCACCGTTCCCGGTGCCATGTCGCGGGTGACCTCGATGCGCTGGTCCGGGACGATGCCGTACGCCGGCCGGGCCTGACCGGCGGGTAACCTGCCGCGGTCAGTGCGAGGGCAGCCCCGCATCGATCGCCCGCTGGCGGGACCGCGCGACCTCAGCCTCGGCCTCGGTGCGCCCCACCCAGTGCGCACCCTCGACCGACTTCCCCGGTTCGAGATCCTTGTAGACCTCGAAGAAGTGCTGGACCTCGAGCCGGTGGAACTCGCTCACGTCGTCGATGTCCTGCCGCCAGCTCGCCCGCTGGTCGCCGGTCGGCACGCACAGCACCTTGTCGTCGCCGCCGGCCTCGTCGCGCATCCGGAACATGCCGAGCGCACGGCAGCGGATCAGGCAACCCGGGAACGTTGGCTCCTCCAAGAGGACGAGGGCGTCGAGCGGGTCGCCGTCCTCGCCCAGGGTGCCGTCGATGAAGCCGTAGTCGTCCGGGTAGCGGGTCGAGGTGAACAGCATCCGGTCGAGCCGGATCCGGCCGGTGACATGGTCGACCTCGTACTTGTTCCGCTGCCCCTTCGGGATCTCGATCGTGACGTCGAACTCCACGGTGCTCCTTCGGGGTCTCGGCCGGCCCGGTGCGGCGACGCCAGGCTCTGACGTGTCGGCTGCGCTGTCAAGACGGCGCGGCACGGACGTGAACGGATACCTGTGCCCGCATCCTGATCACTAGTGTGACGCACATCCGGCGCCCAGGCGTCCGGCTAGAGGACGAACGAGGAGCAGGACGGATGACGAGAACCGCCCGCGTCGTCGGCAGCGCGGTGCTGACCGTCGTCCTCGCTGCGGGCGCCTATCTCACCGCGGACGCGTACGACGCCGTCCCCGGCTTCGTCACGCTCGCGCCGCTCTCGCCGCCGCCACCTCCCTTCCCGACGGCCCCGGGCGCGATCCTCCCGACGTCGGTGCCCCCGGTCCTGTCGGATCTGAGCGCGACCGCGCCGGTCCCGAACGGCGACGCGGTGTCCGCGCTCGTCTCGCGCGCCGTGTCGGACAAGCGCACGGGAGCTTCGGTCGGTGCGATCGTGATCGATCAGGCCACCGGAGCGGTCATCTCGCAGGTCGATGCAGCCGGGCCGCGGACGCCGGCGTCGACGGCCAAGCTGCTCACCGCGACGGCCGCCCTCGGCGTGCTCGGCTCCGAGTCGCACTTCACGACGAGCGTGGTGCGCGGCTCGACCGGCGCCGAGATCGTGCTCGTCGGCGGCGGTGACCTGCTCCTCGCCGCGGGCCCGGGCGACCCGACGGCGACGAACGGACGCGCGGGTCTTGCCGATCTGGCCGCGGATACCGCGCGCGCGCTCCGCCTGTCCGGAAACACGACCGTTCGGGTTCGCCTCGACGACCGGCTGTTCACCGGACCCGCGGTCAGCCCGACGTGGCAAGCCGCGTACCTGACCAACGGGTTCGTGGCACCGGTCGCGTCGCTCGAGGTGAACGTCGGGAAGCTGCGGGACGAGGAGTACCCACCGCGCCAGACCGATCCCGCCCTCTCGGCCGCGCGCGTCTTTGCGGACGCGCTCGCGGCGCAGGGCATCGCGATCGACGGAACGGTCGCTCGGGCGGCGGCAGCCCAGGGCGCGGCGACGATCGCGTCCGTCGACTCCGCGACCGTCCACGAGGTCGTCACGTACGCCTTGCAGACGTCCGACAACACGGTGACGGAGGCGCTCGGGCGCATGGTCGCGGTGAAGTCTGGCTTCGCGGCCAGCTTCGACGGCGCGACCAAGGCGGTCCTGGCGCACCTCACCGCCGTCGGTCTCGACACGTCGAGCGCTCAGCTCGCAGACTGCAGCGGACTGGGCGACGGCAGCCACCTCTCGGCTCGACTGTTGGCGGACATCCTGCTGCTGGCGACCAACCCGGCCCACCCCGAGTACCTCCCGGTCGCGCTCGACCTGCCCGTGGCCGGGATGTCCGGGACGCTCGTCGACCGTTTCACGACCTCGGGTGCGCGCGGCGTCGTGCGTGCGAAGACGGGAAGCCTGCCCAACGTCACGTCTCTGGCCGGAACGATCCTCGACGCCGACGGGCGGCTCCTGGTCTTCGCGATGATTGCGGACCAGACCCCTCCGGGCGGCCAGACCGGGCCACGCGTGGTGATCGACGGCCTCGTCGACGGTCTCGCCGGTTGCGGGTGTCTCGCCCCATCAGGCTGATGCCACCCCCGCGCAGCGCGACTACGGTGGCGAGATGAACGACGTGCGTGAGAGCAGCCCGCTGGAGGACTCCCCGGTGAGCTGGGATGCGGCCGCGCGGATCGCGGCGCAGCTCGTCCGCCCCGGGCCGACGGCTCCGCGCGAGGAGCTCGAGGCCCTCGTTGCGGCCTTGCGCGTCGCGGCCGATCAGGCTGCCGAGCACGTGGCCGAGCTGACCCGGCTCTCGCCGGCCGGGCACACCACTCGGGTCGTCGTGGTCGACCGCGCCCACTGGGCCAAGGCGAACGTGGCGATGCTCCGGGTGATGACCGGCACCGCCCTGCCGAACGCCGGTGGGTCGCTCGCGCCGCTCGCCCGTGGGGTCAGCGCGGCGCAGATCGGCGCGGTGCTCGCGGCGCTCGCCTCTCGCGTCCTCGGGCAGTTCGACCCCTTCACCGTCGAGCCGTCCGGTGCGGTGCCCGGTGCGGTGCCCGGTGGCGAGACGACTCCCGGTGCGCCCGCCGAGCGCGGACGGCTCTTGCTGGTCGCTCCGAACGTGCTTCGGATGGAGCGCGAGCTCGGCGCGGACCCCCGTCAGTTCCGGCTCTGGGTGTGTCTGCACGAACAGACCCACGCCGCGCAGTTCGCCACCGCTCCGTGGCTCGCCGAGCATGTCCGCGACGCCGCACGTTGGCTCGTCGAGAGCCTCAGCTCCGACCTGTCCGGGCGGCTGGCGGGGAGCGCGGCGCTCCGCGACCTGGCCGAGGGTGTCGTCCGCGCGCTCACCGCGCAACGCCACGCACCGCAGGCTGGTCGTCGGCCGGACCTCGAGGCGGCCGCAGCCGCCAGTCCGCTGATCGGCGCGGTGCTGAACCCCGAGCAGCGCCGGGTCTTCGCGGAGCTCTCCGCTGTGATGTCGCTGCTGGAGGGGCACGCGGACGTCATGATGGATGCCGTCGGCACGGACGTGCTGCCGAGCGTTCACTCCATCCGCGCCGCGTTCGAGGGTGTCCGGGGAGGTCGCGGTGCGGTCGATCGGGTCCTCCGCGGGGTCCTCGGGCTCGACCTCAAGCTCGCCCAGTACCGCGACGGCGCGGCCTTCGTGCGGGCGGCGCAGGCCGCGGTGGGTATCGACGGATTCAACGCCGTGTGGACGCGGCCGGTATTCCTTCCGACGCCCGAGGAGATCGCCGATCCGGGTGCGTGGGTCCGGCGGGTCCATGGCTGAGTCGGCCACTTCGGACGCGCTCTCATCGGCCTCGGCACGCCCTCACCAGGCGGACCAGCGGCGGCGCCGATGACGGGGCCGGCTCCCGCCGTCGCGGCGGCGCGTGCGGGGGTCCGCGAGGCGATTCGCGAACTGTCACCGAACTCGCTGGTGCTGGTGGCCTGCTCGGGCGGCGCGGACTCGCTCGCGCTCGCCGCTGCGACGGCCTTCGTGGCACCGCGTGCCGGGCTCCGGGCCGGGGCCGTCGTCGTCGACCACGCCTTGATCCCGGAGAGTGCCGACGTTGCCGAGCGGGCGGCTGAGCAGTGTCGCGGCATCGGTCTCGATCCCGTGCGGGTGGTTCGGGTCGAAGTCGGTTCGATCGGTGGGCCCGAGGCTGCCGCCCGAACGGCGCGCTACGCCGCTCTCGAGGGGGCGGCCGCCGAGCTGGGGGCCGCGCTGATCCTGCTCGGCCACACGCTCGACGACCAGGCAGAGACGGTCCTGCTCGGCCTGGCCCGTGGCTCTGGTGGCCGTTCCCTGGCCGGGATGCCGCGTCGTCGTGGGCTCTTCGCGCGGCCGTTCCTCGACCTGAGGCGGCAGGACACGGCCGCCGCGTGCGCGGCCCTCGGCCTGGACGCCTGGCTCGACCCGAGCAACGGTCCGGGATCAGCGGGTCTGCCTCGCCGGTCCCGGGTGCGGCACGAGGTCATGCCAGTGCTCGAGGACGTCCTCGGGCCGGGGGTCGCGGCCGCGCTCGCTCGGACCGCGGACCAGCTGCGTGACGACGGTGACCTGCTCGACTCTCTCGCGGCCCGGTTGCTCGACGACGCTCGGACTCCGCAGGGCCTCGAGGTGCGGGTGCTGGCCGCGGGCCAGCCGGCCGTGCGCCGTCGGTCGCTGCGCGCCGCCGCGCTGGAGGGTGGCGTGCCGGCCGGCGCACTCACCCGGGCTCACGTCCTGATGCTCGACGCGCTCGTCGTCGGCTACCACGGCCAGGGGGCCGTCCCGCTGCCGGGTGGGATCCGGGCCCGTCGCGGATATGGCAGGCTGACCATCGCATCCCTGAACGAAGAGGAGTAGCAGTGGACCCCGTGGACATGGGCAGTGACCTCGAGCGTGTCCTGCTGACCCAAGAGCAGCTGGAGGCGCGCCTGGTGGAGCTCGCGGCTCAGATCGACGCGGACTATGCGGGCCGCGACCTGCTCCTCGTCGGGGTGCTCAAGGGCGCCGTGATGGTGATGGCCGACCTGGCCCGACGGCTGCACCTCCCGGTCCAGATGGACTGGATGGCCGTCTCGTCCTACGGCTCCGGCACCAAGTCGTCCGGCGTCGTCCGGATCCTCAAGGACCTCGACGCCGATCTGACCGGTCGACACGTGCTCATCGTCGAGGACATCATCGACTCGGGGCTCACGCTGTCCTGGCTGTACTCGAATCTGACCAGTCGCGGCCCGGCATCCGTGGCGGTCGCCGCGATGCTGCGCAAACCCGATGCCGCCAAGGTGCCGGTGGACGTCAAGTACGTCGGATTCGACATCCCGAACGAGTTCGTCGTCGGCTTCGGTTTGGATTACGGCGAGAAGTACCGCAATCTTCCCTTCGTGGGCACGCTTGCCCCGCACGTCTACTCGCACTGAGCGAGGCCAACCAGGAGGGAACGGCGTCCGCCGCCACGACGATGAACCTCAAGCGACTGTTCCGGGGCCCAGCGCTCTGGATCATGCTGATCGTGCTGGCCGTCTGGATCGGCGGCTCCTCGATGCTGAGCACGCCGGTCTCGCGCATCGACACCTCCGACGGGATCGCCCTCCTCGAGCAGGGCAAGGCCGAGCAGGCCGTCATCGACGGCACCAACCAACAGGTCGACCTCACCCTCACGGCGGCGTTCGGTGACAAGGGCAAGCGGGTCGAGTTCTTCTACGTGACCCCGCAGGGGCCCGACGTGGTCGCCGCGGTCAAGGCAGCCAAGCTCGCGAAGGGCTACAACGGGATCAACTCGCAGACCTCGTGGTGGGTCACGCTGCTGGGCACCTTCTTGCCGTTCCTGCTGATCATCGGCCTGTTCTGGTTCTTGATGATGAACGCTCAGGGCGGCGGCTCGAAGGTGATGAGCTTCGGCAAGTCCCGCGCCAAGCTGGTCAGCCCGGAGGCGCCGCAAGTGACGTTCGCCGACGTCGCGGGCGCGGACGAGGCGGTCGAGGAGCTCGAGGAGATCAAGGAGTTCCTGGGCGAGCCGGCCAAGTTCCTCGCGGTCGGCGCCAAGATCCCCAAGGGCGTCCTGCTCTACGGCCCCCCCGGTACCGGCAAGACGCTGCTGGCCCGTGCGGTCGCCGGCGAGGCCGGCGTGCCGTTCTATGCGATCTCGGGTTCGGAGTTCGTCGAGATGTTCGTCGGCGTCGGTGCCTCGCGCGTCCGGGACCTCTTCGAGCAGGCGAAGCAGCACGCGCCGGCCATCATCTTCGTCGACGAGATCGATGCCGTCGGCCGGCACCGCGGCGCGGGCCTCGGTGGTGGGCACGACGAGCGCGAGCAGACCCTCAACCAGCTGCTCGTCGAGATGGACGGCTTCGACGTCAAGACGAACGTCATCATGATCGCCGCGACGAACCGTCCCGACATCCTCGACCCCGCGCTCTTGCGCCCGGGCCGGTTCGACCGCCAGATCTCGATCGACCCGCCGGACATGCGCGGACGCGCGGCGATCCTCGCGGTGCACGCCAAGGGCAAGCCGATGGAACCGAGCGTGGACCTCGAGGCGGTCGCGCGGCGCACCCCTGGCTTCAGTGGCGCCGATCTCGCCAACGTGCTGAACGAGGCGGCGCTGCTGACCGCCCGCCGCGGCGGCCAGCTGATCGACAACGCCGCGCTGGACGAGGCGATCGATCGGGTGGTGGCCGGACCGCAACGCCGGACTCACCTGATGAACGACCGGGAGAAGCGGATCACCGCGTACCACGAGGGCGGCCACGCGCTGGTCGCAGCCGCGATGCGGTACACGGACCCGGTCACCAAGGTGACGATCCTGCCGCGCGGTCGGGCGCTGGGTTACACGATGGTGATGCCGACCGAGGACAGGAGCTCGGTCACCCGCAACGAGCTGCTCGACCAGCTCGCGTTCGCGCTCGGCGGCCGAGTTGCCGAGGAGCTGGTCTTCCACGACCCGACGACCGGTGCCTCGAACGACATCGAGAAGGCCACTGGGATCGCGCGCAAGATGGTCACCGAGTACGGCATGAGCGCGACCCTCGGCTCGGTCCGGCTCGGTCAGGCGAGCGGTGAGGTGTTCCTCGGCCGCGACGTGGGGCACCAGCGGGACTACTCGGAAGCGGTCGCCGCGACGGTCGACACCGAGGTGCGCACGCTCATCGACGCCGCGCGCGACGAGGCGTGGGAGGTGCTCACCCAGTACCGCGCGGTGCTCGACGCCTTGGTCACCGCTCTGCTGGAGAAGGAGACGCTCAACCAGGCGCAGCTCGCGGAGGTCTTCACCCCGGTCGTCAAGCGCGAGGCGCGCGAGGTGTGGCTCTCGAGCGAGGAACGGGCCGTCTCGACCCTCCCGCCGGTCGAGATGCCGCCGAAGCCGCAGGTCGACCCCGAGGCCGCCGATCTGAACCCGGACGGGGAAGTGGATCGGATCCCGGCCCCGGACCTGGACCAGCCCGCGTCCGATGATGCGGCCCCGGCCTCGGGCGGGCAGTGACCGCGCGATGACCGACGCGACACCGCACCCCGGCCGGTACGACGCCGACGCCGTCGAGAAGGCCGTGCGCGACCTGCTGATCGCCGTCGGTGAGGACCCCGGCCGGGCGGGTCTCCAGGACACGCCGGCCCGGCTCGCACGGTCCTACGCCGAGATCTTCGCGGGTCTCTACCTCGAGCCGAGCGACGTGCTCGGCACGACGTTCGAGATCGGGCACGAGGAGATGGTCGTGGTCAAGGACATCGCGGTCTTCTCGACGTGCGAGCACCACCTGCTGCCGTTCCACGGCGTCGCCCACGTCGGCTACATCCCCTCGCCAAAGGGCACCATCACCGGCCTGAGCAAGGTTGCGCGGCTCGTCGACCTGTACGCCCGACGGCCCCAGGTCCAGGAGCGCTTGACCTCGCAAGTGGCCGACGCGCTCGTTGCGGCTCTGTCGCCGCGCGGTGTCATCGTCGTGATCGAGTGCGAGCACCTGTGCATGTCGATGCGGGGTGTCCGCAAGCCCGGGGCGCGAACGGTCACGTCGGCGGTTCGTGGGCAGATGCGAGACGTCGCCACCCGGGCCGAGGCGATGAGCCTCATCCTTGGCCACTGACGGGGGTCGATCTCTAGGCTGAGGTCGTGGACCCCTCGCGCCCGCTGGATCACGGTCCGGCTCCGCTCCCCGGCTCGTTGACCTCGGTCGCGCGTTGTCTCGTGATGGGCATCCTGAACGTCACGCCCGACTCGTTCAGCGACGGTGGCGAGTGGGACCGCCCTGACCGGGCCATCCCGCGTGGCCTCGCGCTGGCAGCCGACGGCGCGGACATCATCGATGTCGGCGGCGAGTCCACCCGGCCCGGCGCCGTCCGGATCGGCGCTCAGCAGGAGCTCGACCGGGTCATCCCGGTGGTGGCCGGGCTCGCCGAGGCCGGCGTGGCCGTGAGTGTCGACACGACCCGGGCGTCGGTCGCACAGGCGGCCCTCGAGCACGGCGCGGTGATCGTCAACGACGTCTCCGCGGGCGCGGTCGATCCGGCGATGGCCGGCCTGATCGCGAGCGCCGGGGTCGTCTACGTCGCGATGCACAGCCGCGGTGCGAGTGACGCGCCCGACGAGTACGGCGATGTCGTGACCGACGTCGCCCGCGAGCTGGGCGATCGGGTGGCAGCTCTCCTTGCGGCAGGTGTCCAGGGTCACCAGCTGGTCCTCGACCCGGGTCTCGGATTCGCCAAGTCGGGAGCCAACAACTGGCCGCTGCTCGCCCGGCTCGACGAGCTGCGCGGCCTCGGTTACCCGCTGCTCATCGGCGCGTCCCGCAAGCGGTTCCTCGGCGCCCTCCGGTCCACCCGGACGGGCGTTCCCCTGGCACCGTCGCTACGGGACAACGCCACCACCGCGGTCACCGCTCTCGCGGCGGCGGCCGGTGCCTGGTGCGTCCGGGTCCATGACGTGACAGGCTCAGCGGACGCGGTGAGAGTCGCCGCTGCGTGGACGGCAGCCGGCCGAGAGGACGCCCAGTGAGCATGGAGCCATACCGCGGAGCCGGTCCCTTCCCGGGCGAGGACGGGCAGCCCCTGGATCAGATCCAGCTGCTCGGGCTCTCGGCCACCGGCTATCACGGCGTGTTCGAGCACGAGCGGCGGGACGGCCAGCTATTCGTGGCGGACGTCGTCATCCACCTCGACCTACGCCCGGCAGCGGGCGGCGACGACCTCGCGCTGACCGTGGACTACGGATCGCTCGCCGAGGAGGTGGTGGCCGTCCTCGCCGGCGAGCCCGCCGATCTGGTCGAGACGGTCTCCGAGCGGGTCGCCGCCGCAGTCCTACGACACGAGCGGGTCGCCGCCGTCGACGTCGCGATCCACAAGCCGCACGCGCCGGTCGCCGTCGCGATGAACGACGTGGTGGTCGCCATCCGACGCGATCGTTCGCGACCACCGGTCGCGGCTCTCCCGCGCGCCGAGGCCGGCGAGGTGAGCCCGTTGGAACCGTCGGCGGTCGCGGACCCGATGCCGATGCCGGACGACTCGGTCACCCGCCCCATGTCGGCAGTCCCGCTCCTTGTCGCGGACGACGACCTGCCCGGTCCGGTAGAGACGGAACCCGCAGCCGAACCGGCCGAGCCGGCCGTCGCCGATGCTCTCGATCGGGTGCCACTGCAAGCGGTCGAGGCGGTCCTGGCCCTGGGTTCGAACGTCGGTGCGCCGGAGGACACCCTGCGCCGCGCGGTCGCCGACCTGGCCGCACTACCGGGCGTCGAGGTCGTCCGCGTCTCGCCGCTGGCGAGGACCGCGGCCGTCGGCGGACCCGAGCAACCGGACTTCCTGAACACCGTGGCGATCGTCCGGACGACGCTGGCTCCGCGGGCACTGCTGCGAGCCTGCCAACAGCTCGAGGCTCGGCACGGCCGGGTCCGCGCCGAGCGCTGGGGTCCACGCTCGCTCGACATCGACATCATCGTGTTCGGCGAGGTGACCGGGGTGTCCGACGACCTCGAGCTGCCGCACCCGCAGGCGAGCCAGCGTGCATTCGTGCTGCAGCCGTGGGCGCAGATAGCACCGCATGCCGTACTGCCGGGGCTGGGTGGTGGCCCGGTGGCGGCGCTCGCCGCGACCGCGCCGGATCGGGACGGTATCCGGTGGATGGCCGTCGACTGGCTGCACCGTGACGAGCCGGCGGAGGCTCCGCCCGCCGGGACCCACGCTGCCGCCCCGCCGCCGTTCCCGCCCGCTGCCGCCCCGACGTTCTCAACAGTGGTCGCTCCGCCCGCCGGGACCCACGCTGCCGCCCCGCCGCCGTTCCCGCCCGCTGCCGCCCCGACGTTCTCACCAGTGGTCGCTCCGCCCGCTGCCGCCCCTCTGCCGCCCTCGCCGTTCCCACGGTTTCCGCCGCTGATCGCCCCCGAGGCACCCGATGACCCGCCGGCTCCGCCGGACCGCGGCGACGGGACTGCCGACCCGACGCCGATCACCTACCTCCCATGACCCGGACCCGGTGGCAGACCCTGCTGGCCACCGCGGGCGTCTCCGCCGCGGTGTCGTGGACGGTCTTGCGCCTGTTCGAGCGGCACAGCGCATCGATGCCGCCGACGTCGTGGCTGGTGTGTCTGGTGCTGCTCGCGACGTCGGGGTTGGTGTTCAGCCTCGGGTGGGCGGTCCGTCAGGGCACGAACGGCAAGGGACCGAAGGTCGAGCCCGTGCGGGCGGTTCGCACCGTCGTCCTGGCAAAGGCCTCGTGCTACAGCGGCTCGCTGCTGCTCGGGTGGTACGTCGCCCAGGTGCTCCTGGTGATCGGTGATCTCGCGAACGAACCGCGCCGAGAGCGCGCCTTGACCGCGGGGGTTGCCGCGATCTGCGCGCTCGTGCTGGCCGTCGTCGGGCTCGTGGTGGAACGGTTCTGCCAGGTTCCCCCGCCGTCCGCCGCCGCCGCCGAGAAGATCCCCGGTTCGGCGGCACCCTCCAGCGCGCACTGACCGGTCCGCGGCTCGACCCCGCGATGGGACGGGCCGCCGGCATCGCCGCCGAACCGTGCGTCCGGTGGTGGCTGGTCCGGTACCGCGAGGGCCCGGCGGGATGCCAGGATGATTCCATGACCTCCCCCGGTGGTGCACCAGGTCCGTTCGACCCGCAAGGAGTGGTCTGGCAACCCGTCTCGACCCGGCTGATCCGAGCCCGGTTGGTGTCGGCGCTGCCCCTCGTGCTGGTGCCGGCCGTGCTTCTCGCGCTCGCGGCCGCCGCGAGCGGCGTCACCGGACTCTGGTTCGTGGTGGCGGCGCTCGCGCTCCTCACGATGTGGATCGTCTGGGTGATCCCCCGCCAGGTGCACGCGTACGGCTACGCGGAACGGAACGACGACCTCCTGATCCGTAGAGGGGTCATGTTCCGCTCGCTCGTCGTCGTCCCGTACGGCCGGATGCAGTTCGTCGATGTGAAGGCAGGACCGGTCGACCGCTGGTGCGACATCGCGGCCGTCAAGCTGCACACCGCGTCGGTGCACACCGACGCCCACATCGCCGGGCTCGCGCCGGCCGAGGCGGCGCGGCTCCGTGATCGCCTCGCCAGTCGCGGCGAGGCGCAGCTGGCGGGTCTGTGAACGCGCAGCTCGGCCCGATCCCGTCGGGAACGACGGCGCCGGGAGCGCCCACCCCGCTCGGCCGGCCGTCGGCGGGTCCGGACGGACTCGTCTGGCGCCGGGTCCACCCGGTGACACCGCTGGTCAAGGGCTGGAAGGCGATCGCCGTGATGGCCGCGGTCATCGCGCAACAGGCCGGCGACAACCTTGCGCGCGGCCTGGACCTGGTCCGCGGCTCGGGCGTCCTCGTTCTCCTGGGCGGGCTGCTCGCGGTGGTCCTGCTGGTGACCGGTCTCTCGTGGCTTTCCTGGCGGATGACCCGCTATGCGATCGACGCGCAAGCCGTCCACCTGCGTCAGGGCGTGATCTTCCGGCAGCAGCGCCAGGCACGGCTCGACCGCTTGCAGGCCGTCGACATCGTCCAGCCCATCGTCGCGCGCATCTTCGGCCTGGCCGAGCTCAAGCTCGAGGTCGCGGGTGGCGCCGATTCCGCGATCAAGCTCGCGTTCCTCAAGGAGTCGGAGGCCAACGGCCTGCGCAACGAGCTGCTGGCCCGCGCGGCCGGCGTGGTGACCGCCGAGCGCGGCGTCGATGCGCCGGTGCCGGCCCCGCCGCCCGAGCGGCACATCGTCTCGGTGCCGTTGTCGCGGCTGATCGGCTCCATCGTCCTGACGCCGTCGATGCTCGTCGTCGTGCTCGCCGCCATCGCCGTGCCGGCCGGGATGATCATTGCGGGGGATCCGGGCGCGATCGTGCTGCTGCCCGCCACGTTGTTCAGCGTCGTCGGCGTGTTGTGGAAGGAGTTCAACCAGGGCTTCAACTTCCAGGCTGCCATCGCGCCGGACGGGATCCGGTTGCGGCATGGCCTGACCGAGGCGCGTTCACAGACCGTGCCACCCGGTCGGATCCAGGCGGTCAGGTTGCGGCGGCGTTTGCTGTGGCGCTGGGCCGACTGGTGGCGGGTCGACGTCAACGTTGCCGGCTACGGCCAGAAGCAGGGTGCGACCGAGACCGTGCTGCTGCCGGTCGGCACCAGGGACGAGGCGCTGCTCGCGTTGTGGCTCGTCCTGCCGGATCTGGGTGTTCCCGACGCGCGGGCCTTCCTCGACGCCGCGCTGAACGGTTCCGGTTCCGGTTCTGCGGCGGGCTTCACCACGTGTCCGCGGCGGTCGCGCTGGCTCAGCCCGCTCGCCTGGCGGGTGCAGGGTGTCGCCCTGACCGACCGGGCCGCCATCCTCCGCCGGGGTCGCTTCAGTCGCGTGGTCGAGTTCGTCCCGCTCGAGCGGACCCAGTCGGTCGGGATCTCGCAAGGGCCCGTTGCGCGGGGCTTCGGGGTTGCCACCCTCACGCTGCACTCGACGCACGGAGCGATCAGGCCGGTCGTCGACCACCTCGCAGCCGCCGACGTAGCCGATCTCGCCAACCAGGTGGTGAACCGGTCCCGCGCGGCGCGGGCGACCGCGGCACCGGAACAGTGGCTGAGCCGGGTCCGCGCGGCGGGGCTACCCGTCGCCGGTCCGGTGGGCGCGGCGGGCGGCGGATCGTGAGCATCATGTCTCCCGGGAGCGGGGCTGCTCCCTCGGAGCGGCCCGGGCGCCTGGGTGTCGGCGTCGTGGGGGCCGGCCGGGTCGGTGCGGTCCTCGGGAGTGCGCTTCGTGCGGCCGGCCACGTCGTCGTCGGCGCCAGCGGCATCTCGGAGGAGAGTCGGGAGCGGATCTCGGTGCTGCTGCCCGGGGTCCCGCAGTGCGAGGTGACCGAGGTCGTCGAGCGGGCCGAGCTGGTCCTGCTGACCGTGCCCGACGACGCGCTGCCCGGCTTGGTCGCCGGTCTCGCCGAGCTGGGCGCGTGGCAGCCGGGCCAGCTGGTCGTGCACACCTCCGGCCGGTTCGGCACTGCGGTCCTCGCCCCGGTGCGCGCCGCAGGCGCCATCCCGCTCGCGATCCACCCGGCGATGACCTTCAGCGGCACCTCGATGGACCTGTCCCGGATCATCGAGTGCTGCTTCGCGGTCACCGCGGACGCGCCGTTCCTGCCGATCGCGCAAGCGCTCGTGGTGGAGATCGGCGGCGAGCCCGTCGTCGTCGCCGAGAAGGCGCGGCCGCTGTATCACGCCGCGCTCGCGCACGGGGCGAACCACCTCGTCGTGCTCGTCGCTCAAGCGACGCAAGCGCTAGCCGAGGCGGGCATCGCGGACGCCGGCCAGTTCATGGGCCCGCTGCTGCGCGCGGCGCTCGACCGAGCGTTGCGGTCCGAGCCGGGCAGCGTCGCCGCCCTGACCGGGCCGGTGGTGCGCGGCGACGTGGGCACCGTTCGTGCTCACCTGGCCGAGCTGACCCGGTTCGCCGCACGGGAGCCGAGGGCCGGCGACATCCCGGCCTCGTACCGCGCGCTCGCCCGCGCTTCGGTGCAGCGTGCGCTCGCGGCCGGGCGACTGCGAGAGGATCAAGCTGCAGCAGTTCTCGATGCGATCGACAACGGATGACGGGGGAGCGAGACATGGAGACGACACCGGCGCTGGCGCGGGACCGGGATGAGCTCGCGGCGATGCTGAGCTCGTTCACCGGCCGCCGCGCCGTGGTGATGACCATGGGAGCCCTTCACGAGGGTCACCTGGCGCTGGTCCGGGCCGCCCGGGAGCTGGCCGACCACGTGGTCGTGACGATCTTCGTGAATCCGCTGCAGTTCGGCCCGCACGAGGACTTCGCCCGCTACCCGCGCGACCTCGACGCTGACCTCGTGCTTCTCGCCACCGCCGGTGCAGACCTCGTATTTGCACCGGGTCCGAACGTCGTCTACCCGGACGGCGACCCGATGGTGCGCGTCGTCGCCGGCCCGATCGAGACCGTCCTCGAGGGCACCATCCGGCCGGGCCACTTCTCCGGCGTGCTCACCGTGGTGCTCAAGTTCTTGCATCTCGTCTCGCCGGACCTCGCGTTCTTCGGCCAGAAGGATGCCCAGCAGCTGATCGCGGTGCGGCGCATGGTCCGGGATCTCGACGTCCCGGTCGAGGTGGTCGCGGTCCCGACGGTGCGCGACGCCGACGGGCTCGCGCTGTCGTCCCGCAACGTGTACCTGACACCCGAGCAGCGCCGACAGGCCCTCGCGCTCTCGAAGGCGCTGCACGCGGGTCTGGCGGCGGCCTCGGACGGCGCCGGCGCGGTGCGTACCGCCGCGCGGGCCGTGCTCGACGGAGAACCCGAGATCGCGCTCGACTACGTGGCGCTGATCGACCCCGGCTCCGCGCAGGAGGTGGCGCGTGGGTATCGTGGCGATGCCATCCTGGCGGTCGCCGCGCGGGTGGGCACCACCAGGTTGATCGACAACACACCGCTCGTGGTGAGCGGCTCAGGAGGCACGTCATGACCTCGCTCCAACGCCCGATGATCATCTCGAAGATTCATCGCGCGACCGTCACGCGGGCGGATCTGCACTACGTCGGGTCCATCACCGTCGACGCCACCTTGATGGAGGCGGCGGACCTGCTGCCCGGGCAGCAGCTCGACGTCGTCGACGTCACGAACGGTTCACGACTGACGACCTACGTGATCCCCGGCACCCCGGACTCCGGCGTGATCTGCATCAACGGGGCCGCCGCGCAGCTGATCGGACCGGGTGACCTGGTCATCCTGATGGCGTACGGGCTCATGTCGACCGAGGATGCACGGGTCTACCAGCCTCAGGTTGTCTTCGTGGACGCACAGAACCGGATCGTGTCGATCGGGCATGAGCCTGGCGACGTGCCGGCCGACTCGGGCCTCGAGCCGAGTGGCCTCCTCATCTCCGGCTACCGTCACCGCGGTGACGCCGAGGCGGCCGAGTGACGCGGCTCGCGCGACGCCTGGCCGCGCCGGAGCCTGGTTGGTTCGCCGAGGTCGACGCCGTCGTCGTCGGATCGGGGATCGCGGGGCTGACGGCAGCCCTGCGGCTCCGCACCCGCGTCCCCCGCGTGCTGCTCGTGACGAAGGGACAGCTTCAGTCCGGCTCGACCCTGTGGGCGCAGGGCGGCATCGCGGCCGCGCTCGACCCGAAGGACTCGGCGGAGGCGCACCTCAAGGACACCCTGGTGGCGGGTGCCGGGGTGTGCGACCCGGTTGCGGCGCGGGTCCTGGTGACCGAGGGTCCGCAGCGGGTGCGCGAGCTCGTGGCGCTCGGCGCGAACTTCGACACGGACGCCGCGGGCGCGCTCTCGCTGACCCGCGAGGGCGGCCACCACGCGAACCGGATCGCGCACGCGGGCGGCGACGCGACCGGGGCGGAGATCTCCCGCGCGCTCGTCGCTCAGCTCGAAGCCGTGCGCAGCGACCCCGGGATCGAGGTCATCGAGAACGCACTCGTGCTCGATCTGCTCACCTCGGCGCCGGATGCCGACGGGCGACCTGGTGCCGTCTGCGGCGCAACGCTGCACGTCATCGGCGCCGGCACCCGGGACGGCGTCGGCGCGGTGCTCGCGCGTGCGGTCATCCTTGCCACCGGGGGCATCGGTCAGGTCTTCCGGTCATCGACGAACCCGATCCAGGCCACCGGTGACGGTCTGGCCGCCTCGCTCCGGGCCGGTGCGGCCGTCGGCGACGTCGAGTTCGTCCAGTTCCACCCGACGGTGCTGTGGTCGGGCAGCGGGGCGCGCGGCCAGCTGACCCTGATCTCCGAGGCCGTCCGGGGCGAGGGCGCCATCCTGCTCAACACGCTCGGCGCACGGTTCATGGCGCAGGTGCACGAGCTGGCCGAGCTCGCGCCCCGGGACATCGTCTCGCGGGCGATCGTCCAGGACATGGCGCGGACCGGGTCCGACCACGTTTTCCTCGACGCCCGCCACCTCGGAGCGGACTTCCTGCGCGGCCGGTTCCCGACCATCAACGAGCGCCTCCTCGAGCACGGCATCGACTTCACCGAGGAGCTCGTCCCGGTGGCGCCGGCGCAGCACTACCACTCCGGCGGCGTCGTGACGGATCTGAACGGGCGGTCCAGCCTGCCCGGTCTCTACGCGGCGGGCGAGGCGGCGTGCACCGGCGTGCACGGCGCGAACCGGCTCGCGTCCAACTCGCTCCTCGAGGGCCTCGTCTTCGCGCACCGCGCGGCCGAGGACGTCGTCGCGCGGGTCACCGCCGGCGAGCTGCCGGTGCTCGAGCCGATCACGCGCGGTGGCGACGAGGCGCTCGTGCCGGCCGCGTCCCGCCCGCGGATCCAGGGCATCGTTCAGGACGGACCCGGTGTGATCCGGTCCGCTGACGGCCTGATGGCGGCGGCGAAGGCCCTGGCCGGAGCCCCGACGGCCGCATACCTGGTGCCGGACGCGTTCGTCCGGCCGCAGACCGCCGAGTGGGAGACCACGAACATCCATCAGGTCGGCACGGTGCTCACGGCCACCGCCCTCGAACGACCGGAGACCCGCGGCGGACACTATCGGGAGGACTTCCCGCTGCCCGACGACGCGTGGCGGCTCCGCCTGGTGGCGACCCTCGATCCGGACGGCGAGCTCGAGCTGGCTCGGACACCGGTGCCGCACCTCGACCTCGGCTGAGGGCGATGCGGCTCCGGTGGCTGCGCGCCGGGCCGCCCGCGGGCGTCAGTCGGTGGCGAGGTCCAGCTCGGGCCGCGCGGCCAGCAGGGTCGCCAGGCCGCCCGAGAGGCTCGCGGAGTCGAGGCCTGCCTGGCTCAGCACCCGGTGCGCGAGATAGGACCGGAACCCGCTCGCGCAGAGCACCCGGACCGGACGCCCGTCGGCCGCGGCCACGACGTCCGCGAGCCGATCGCGCAGCTTCGTGTGCGGGATGTTGAGCGCACCCGTGAGGTGCCCGCGCGCGAACTCTCCCCGGCTGCGGACGTCGAGGTCCAGGGCGTCGTTCTCGCCGTCATCGAGCTCGTCCGGGTACCACAGGACGAGGTCCCCGGCGACGACGTTCTGGGCCATGAAGCCGGTCATGTTCACCGGGTCCTTCGCCGAGCCGAACGGCGGCGCGTAGGCGAGCTCGAGCTCGGCCAGGTCGTCGGCGGTCATCCCGGCGCGCAGCGCGGTGGCGAAGACGTCGATCCGCTTGTCCACGCCGTCCCGGCCCACGGCCTGGGCGCCGAGCAGGCGCCCCTCGGGTGCGAACGACGCCGTCAGGTGGATCTGCTCCGCGCCGGGGAAGTAGGCCGCGTGGTGGCCGGGGTGCAGGTGCACCGTGAAGTGTTCGATGCCGGCCGCCGCCAGTGCGGCCTGGCTCGCCCCGGTCATCGCCGCGGTGAGGCCGAAGACCCGGACGATGGCGGTGCCGAGGACCGGCGCGGGCCGGACGGTGCGCCCCATGATGGCGTCCGCGGCCATCCGGCCCTGCCGATTTGCCGGCCCGGCCAGCGGGACCGGTCCGACGAGGCCCGTGACGGCGTTGGTGACCTCGATCGCGTCGCCAACGGCCCAGATGCTGGGGTCCGAGGTACGGAACGAGCCATCGACCCGGATCGCTCCGGTCGGGCCGAGCGCGAGGCCGGCGTCGGCGGCGAGCGCGGTGTCGGGACGGACCCCGACGGAGAGCACGACCAGGTCGGCCGGGAGGCGGGACCCGTCGGAGAGGACCACCTCGGCCGCGTGATCGGCGTCGGGGCTCGGTTCGACGGCGCTCGCGGCGATGCCGATGCGTCGGTGCACGCCGTGCGCGCCGAGCTCCGCGTCGACGAGGCTGGCCAGCTCGGCGTCGAGCGGGGGGAGGACGTGTGCGGCCAGCTCGACGATCGTCACGTCGACGCCCCGGGTGCGGAGAGCCTCGGCAGCCTCGAGCCCGATGAATCCCGCGCCGAGCACGACGGCACGCCGGGCGCCACCGGCGACCATGGCGCGGATCCGCTCGGCGTCGGGCACCGTGCGCAGGGTGCGGACGACGGGGAGGTCCAGGCCCGGCAACGGTGGACGAACGGCGCGGGCGCCAGGCGCCAGGACTAGGGCGTCGTAGCCGAGGGTCGTCACGCCGTCGGGGGTCCGGACCGCGAGGGTCTTGGCCTCGCGGTCGATCGCGGTGACCTCATGGCCGATCCGGACGTCGAGGTTCAGTGCGGCGCGCAGGGACGCGGGCGTCTGCACGAGGAGCGCACGGCGGTCCTGGATCTCGTCGCTCACGCGGTACGGCAGCCCGCAGTTCGCGAACGAGACGTACTCACCGCGCTCGAGGACGACGATCTCGGCATCCTCGGAGAGGCGGCGCGCCCGCGCGGCGCAACTCATCCCGCCGGCGACTCCGCCGATGACGACGATCCGCATGAGGGTCCTTCCGCAGGGGTGGGGTTGCCGTCAAGAACATACCCCAGGGGGTATCTATTCCGTACCTCTGGACCCCACCGGCAACGGCCCTGGTCACACTCGGCGCGCGAACACCACCGTATCGGTCGTCGGAACTCCGACTCCGTCGCCGAGGTCGCGACTCGGCCGCCGGCGGATCTCGGCGAGCTCGATCCGCATGCCGCACCGCTGCAAGTCTCCGGCGAGGGCCGCCGCCGAGTACAGGACCTTGGGCTCACGGGGTCCGGGCGCACCGGTTCCGACGATGCTCACGTCATGCCCGACGACGAGCAGCCCGCCGCCGTCGGTCACCGCGTCCGCCGCCTCGGCGAGGACAGAGCGCCACGGCCCCGGCTCGAGGTGCAGGAACGCCAGCAGCACGAGCTCGGCGCTTCTCGGTTCGAGCTCGAGCGTGGTCACGTCGGCCTCGACCCATTCCATCCGATCGGCGAGGCCGCTCTCGGTCGCGACGGCGCGGCCGAGCTCGATCGCGACAGGCGAGAAGTCGATGGCCCGGACCTGCCAGCCGCGGCCGGCCAACCACAGTGCATGCCGTCCTCGTCCCGCGCCGAGGTCGATGGCGCGCCCCGGGCTCAGCGCACCGGCGATCTGCCGGACCCAGGGGTTCGGGCGCGGGTCCGGGTCACGATCGGGGTCGGAGTGGCGGGCGTTCCAGCGCGCTATCGGGTCGTCGTCGGGAGGTGGCGATGACTCGGGCGCTTCCATCACGGTGGCTTCGGCTCACGCGAGGGCGAGGAAGAGCTTCTCCAGGCGGGCGCGGGCGAGGCCGTCGGCGTCCCCCTCCTTGAGGCACTGCTGCAGCCCTGAGGAGATGACCGCGAACCCCGCCTTGTCGATCGCCTTCGAGACGGCGGCGAGCTGCGTGACGATGTCGGCGCACTCGCGGTCCTCCTCGAGCATCCGGATGACACCGGCGAGCTGGCCGTGGGCGCGTCGCAACCGGTTGACGACGGGTGCCATCGAGGTCGGCTCGAGGTGCATCGCGAGTCCCTTCTGCGGCGGGGTGTGGACCATCAGCGTACCCCGGTGGGTATCGCATGCAACGTGTGGCGCCCGTCTGCGAAGATGCGCCCATGGGGACGGGGCTGGATCCGCACTGGCTGCGAGAGACGGTGGCGCGCGCCCTCGACGAGGATCTGGGCGGCGACCCGGGGCGTGACGTGACGACCGAGTCCACGGTCGAACCGGGGGAGACGGGCGTCGCGCACCTGATGGCGCGTGCGGACGGCGTGGTCGCGGGCCTCGGAGCGACCGACGAGGTCCTCGGCCAGGTGGCCACGCGGCTGCACCTTGCGTCGCCGCGGGTCGAGCTGAACGTCGCCGACGGCGATCGGGTGCACGCCGGAGAGGTGCTCGGGGTGATCTCCGGGCCGGTCCAGGTGATCCTGATCGCGGAGCGGACCCTGCTGAACCTCGCGAGCCGAGCGAGCGGGATCGCCACGCATACCCGGCGCTGGGCCGACGCCCTGCAGGGCACCCGGGCGCTCGTCCTCGACACGCGAAAGACCACGCCCGGGCTGCGCGAGCTCGAGAAGTACGCGGTTCGGTGCGGGGGTGGGACGAACAAGCGGATGGGGCTGTACGACGTGGCGATGGTGAAGGACAACCACATCGTGGCGGCCGGGAGTGTCTCGGCCGCGATCCGCGCGATCCGCGCCACGTTCCCTGAGGTCACCATCCAGGTCGAGGCCGACACTCTTGACCAGGCCCTGGAGGCGATCCGGGCCGGCGCGCGGTTCCTGCTGCTGGACAACATGACGACCGAAGCGCTCACCGAGACCGTGGCGACCGTGCGGCTCGGCGAGCGGGTGACCGGGAAGGTCGAGCTCGAGGCGACCGGGAGCCTCACCCTCGCCAGGGCCGCCGAGGTAGCGGCCACCGGGGTCGACTTCATGTCCGTGGGCGCGCTCACGCACTCCTCGCCGATCCTGGACCTCGCCCTCGACCTGGTTGAACGCTCGCTCCCGGCGCCCTCGTGACTCGGTAGCCTGGTCCGGTGACCAGCACTGATCCCAGTACGCCCGTCGGCGGCCCCGGGCCGGCCGATGTCGCGCCGCACGTCGAGGTGGCCGGCGACGTGCCCGAGCAGATCCGGGTCCGCCGGGCGAAGCGCGACCGGATCCTGGAACGCGGCGGCGAGGCGTACCCGGTCTCGGTGCCACGGACCCACACGATCGCCGAGGTGCGCGCGGCGCACGCCGGGCTCGCCCTGGGCGAGGAGACGGACGACGTCGTCGGCGTCGTCGGTCGTGTGGTGTTCCTGCGCAACACCGGGAAGCTGTGCTTCGCGACGATCCAGGACGGGGAGGGCCAACGGCTGCAGGTGATGCTGAGCCTGGCGGCGGTGGGCGAGGAGTCGCTCGTCGCGTTCAAGGCCGACGTCGACCTGGGAGACCACCTGTTCGCACACGGCCGGGTGATCTCCTCGCGGCGCGGCGAGCTGTCGGTGTTCGCCGACTCGTGGCAGCTGGCCGCGAAGGCCATCCGCCCGCTGCCCGTACTGCACAAGGAGCTGTCCGAGGAGTCGCGGGTCCGCCAGCGCTACGTCGATCTGATCGCCCGTCCAGCCGCTCGGGACACGGTGCGATTGCGCGCGGCCCTGATGCGCTCGTTGCGCGAGGCACTGCACGCACGCGGGTTCCTCGAGGTCGAGACCCCGATGTTGCAGACCATTCACGGCGGCGCGACCGCGCGACCGTTCGTGACCCACATGAATGCGTTCGACATCGAGCTCTACCTGCGGATCGCGCCCGAGCTGTTCCTCAAGCGCGCGGTGGTCGGCGGCGTCGAGCGCGTCTTCGAGATCAACCGCAACTTCCGCAACGAGGGCGCGGACTCTACGCACTCACCGGAATTCGCGATGCTCGAGGCATACGAGGCCTACGGCGACTACAACACCATGGCCGCGCTCACGAAGGACCTTGTCCAGGGCGCCGCAAACGACGTGCTCGGCGGAACGACGGTGACCCTCCCGGACGGGACCCGGTACGAGCTCGGCGGCGAATGGGCGGATCTCTCGCTGTACGGCTCGTTGTCCGAGCGGCTCGGTTCGGAGGTCACGCCGGAGACGACTCTCGCCGGGCTCGAGCGCCTGGCCGCGAAGCTCGACATCGCCGTCGATCCGGCCCGTGCCAGCCACGGCAAGCTCGTCGAGCAGCTCTGGGAGACGCTGGTGGGGCACCACCTCGACGCCCCCACCTTCGTCCGGGACTTCCCGGTCGAGACCTCGCCACTGACCCGCGACCACCGGACCATCCCCGGCCTGGTCGAGAAGTGGGACCTGTACGTTCGCGGTTTCGAGCTGGCGACCGCGTACTCGGAGCTGGTCGATCCGGTCATCCAGCGGGAGCGCTTCGAGGCCCAGGCGTTGCTCGCCGCCGCGGGCGACGAAGAGGCGATGCGGGTCGACGAGGACTTCCTGACCGCGATGGAGTACGCGATGCCGCCGAGCGGCGGGATGGGGATGGGCATCGACCGGCTGCTCATGGCGCTGACCGGCCTCGGAATCCGCGAGACGATCCTGTTCCCGCTCGTGAAGCCCTCGCACTGACGACGACGTAGGATCTTCGAGGTGAGCCTCGCCGTCCAGATTCTCGCCGGTCTTCTGCCCTCGGTCGGCGTCGGATTCCTGTTCTTCATCGTGATCCGCTCCCTTGTCCAGGCCGACCGCCGCGAGCGGTTGGCCCTCACCAAGCTCGATGACGCCGCGCGCGCGGGCCAGGGCGAGGATTCCTGAGCGTCGTTGCTTCGGCTCCGGCCCTGCCTCCTTCGGGTATTTGTTGCGCGGATGTGTTCCACCCGCGAGAATCCACGTGCGATGATGGGCGGGTCACCGCCCGGTCGTACGAATCGGGTTGATAGAGAAGAGGAAGACATGGCACAGAAGGTGCAGGTTATTCTTGTCGACGATCTCGACGGCGGAACCGCTGACGAGACCGTAACGTTTGCCCTGGACGGCGTCTCATACGAGATCGATCTGTCCCACGCGAACGCTGCGAAGCTGCGCGAGTCGCTCGCTTCGTGGGTCGGTCACGCTCGCCGCGTCGGCGGCCGGGCGAGCCGCGGCCGACGCTCCGGCTCGGGTCGCAGCGGTTCTGCCGCCGCGGTTCGCGACTGGGCGCGCAGCCAGGGTCACACGGTCAGTGAGCGTGGGCGCATCTCGGCGGAGGTCAAGGCCGCCTACGACGCCGCGCACTAGGCATGTCCAGCCCCGCGCGGATCGGGGGCTGAAGGGCGGGACCGAGGTGTGCCACGAGTAGTGGTGCGGTACGGAACGAAGAACGGTTCGACGGCAGAGGTTGCCGGTTGGATTGCTACGCGCCTGCGCGAACACGACCCCCATGTCGAGCTCGCGCAGGCGCGTACCGCCAGGATCGAGCGGATG
>JADGOR010000049.1 GCA_017882855.1 Cellulomonas sp.
GAGGTTTACAACCCGAAGGCCTTCATCCCTCACGCGGCGTCGCTGCATCAGGCTTTCGCCCATTGTGCAATATTCCCCACTGCTGCCTCCCGTAGGAGTTTGGGCCGTGTCTCAGTCCCAATGTGGCCGGTCGCCCTCTCAGGCCGGCTACCCGTCGTCGCCTTGGTGGGCCATTACCTCACCAACAAGCTGATAGGCCGCGAGCTCATCCCTGACCAAAATTCTTTCCACACGCTACAGATGCCTGTGCGTGTCATATCCGGTATTAGCTCCGGTTTCCCGAAGTTATCCCAGAGTCAGGGGCAGATTGCTCACGTGTTACTCACCCGTTCGCCACTGATCAGCTGGTGCAAGCACCAGCGTCACCGTTCGACTTGCATGTGTTAAGCACGCCGCCAGCGTTCGTCCTGAGCCAGGATCAAACTCTCCGTGAATGTCTATTGGCTTCCGCACCGAAGTGCGGGTTGACCGACATACGAAGTGGCTCCGAAGAGCCTGTTTAATCTCTGGCCTCGATCGGATGTCCTCAGACATCCGTCTCAACCAAAGCAATCCCGTGATGATGCCGAACGTGACCGACTGGTCATGCTCGCCGTCACCCTGGGGGTTTTGGCATCGACTTTTGGCACACTGTTGAGTTCTCAAGGAGCGGGCGCGCATCGGTCGTGGTTGTCAAACCTGATCCGAGGCAACCGTTCTAACTTAGCGGTCCGGCCCTGCTCAGTCAACTTCGCCTCGCGGCGAGTTGCCTGGTCAGAGCACCGTTCCAGACGCCCGGCGCACCGATCACCGGCACCGAAGTACCGGTCTCGCTGACACTGGGGGTTGCGACCCGCCGGGACCGGCCAACGGTGCGGCGTGCCGCTCCGGTGTCCGTTCCTCCCTGCTGGGTGCTTGGAGAACATTACGCAGCGGCGGGCGGGGGCGTCAAATCCTGCCGCGGTGACCGATGTCACACCTCCCGACAGGCCTCTGACCTGCGAAGACACCCCGCGTCGGCTGACCGGCGTGTGCTGCGCGGTCGATCGGCGTGTCCCGTCCCTACGAGTCGCCGAATTCTGCTACAGCGAGCGAGCGCTTGCCCCTCCGCAGTAGCGCCCACCGCCCGTGCAGTAGGTCACCCGTTGCGACGACGGCGTCGTCGGAGAGCACCTTGACGTTGTTCACGTAGGCGCCGCCATCCGCGATTGCTCGGCGCGCGGCAGCCTTGCTCGACACCAGGCCGCTCTCGGCCATCAGGTCCACCACAGGCAGGCCGGCGGCACTCGCCCGCGCGGTCGGCAGGCCGGCCACTGCGGCAGCCAACGTGGCCCGATCCAGGTCACGCAGCTCCCCGCGCCCGAACAGCGCCTGGCTGGCCGCCACCACTGCGTCCGCCTCCCGTGCCCCGTGGACGAGCGCCGTGACGTCGTAGGCGAGCGCGCGCTGCGCCTCGCGGGCCGCAGGCCGCTCCGCCACGGTCTGCTCGAGCTCCGCGATCTCCCCCCGGTTACGGAAGGTGAAGACCTTGACGTACCGCACGACGTCGGCGTCGTCCGTATTCACCCAGAACTGGTAGAAGGCGTACGGGCTCATCATGTCCGGCGCGAGCCAGACGGCGCCGCCCTCGGTCTTGCCGAACTTTGTCCCGTCAGCCTTGGTGATCAGCGGCGTCGTGAGCGCATGCACCTGCGCCTGGTCGGCCTTGCGGATCAGCTCGACACCAGAGAGTAGGTTGCCCCACTGGTCGTTGCCGCCGGTCTGCAGGATGCAGCCGTACCGGCGGAACAGCTCCAGGTAGTCCAGCCCCTGCAGGATCTGGTAGCTGAATTCGGTGAAGCTGATGCCCTGATCGCTCTCGAGTCGACGCGCCACGGTGTCCTTCGCGAGCATCGTGCCCAGCCGGTAGTGCTTGCCGATGTCGCGCAGGAAGTCGATCGCGGTCAATCCGCCGGCCCAGTCCAGGTTGTTGACCATCGTGGCGGGGTTGTCGCCGTCGAAGTCGAGGAACCGCGAGATCTGGCTGCGCAGCCGGTCCACCCATTCCGCGACGGTCTCCCTGGAGTTGAGCACCCGCTCGCCCGACATCCGCGGGTCGCCGATCATGCCGGTGGCGCCTCCGACGAGCGGCAGCACCCGGTGCCCGGCAAGCTGCAGGTGGCGTAGCACGACGAGCTGCACGAGGTGGCCGTGGTGCAGGCTGGGCGCCGTCGGGTCGAAACCGCAATACAGGGTGACCGGTCCCGCCGCGAGCGCCTCACGCAGCGCGGCCGGATCGGTGGTCTGCGCCACCAGGCCTCGCCACTGGAGCTCGTCGAGAATGTCCGTCACGGTCTCTCCTTCTTCACCGCGCGGGTCGAGCGGCCTACGCGCGGGACCAGTCTGCCCTGTCCGACGCCGGGGGTGCGTCACCTTTCGGTGCGCGCCGAACGGTTCGCGCCGACGGCCGGTACGAGGACACGGTCGGGTCGCCGGGGATCCACCACCGCCACGAGAACCGCTGCGGGTCAGCCCCCTCGACCCCGACACCGACGCGTGGCCCGCGCTCGGACGGTGCCGCCGTGGCGGGTTCGCGGCGGAACAGGGCAACCCGGCCGCCAGGCTCGGTCACGTCCTCGCCGATCGCGGTGAGGTCCAACCCGAGCGCGACGGTGAGGCGCGCCGGACCGCGGGCCAGATCGTTGTCGCTTCGGACCGAGCCGGCCGCAAGCCGCCGCGCTCGGGCGAGCTCAATCCCATCGACGACCTCACCGGCCCGGAGCAGCACCGCAGCGGCAGCCCCAGCGACGTCGCAGACGACGTTCACACAGTGGTGCAGGCCGAGGTGTCGATAGACGTAGAGCCGACCGGGCTCACCGAACATCGCGGCATTGCGCACGCTGCGCCCTCGGTACGCGTGCGAGACCGGGTCGTCCGCCCCCGCGTAGGCCTCGACCTCGGTGATCCGGACCGCTACTCTCCCGCCCGGGCCGTTGGTGGTGATGAAGGCGCCGAGCAGGTCGGGCGCGACCTCGACGGACCGACGCTGGTACCACCGCCGGTCCATGAACCGCGTGACAGGCTCGACGACCGTCACGGCGTGAGCCGGGCCGTCCCGTCGACGACGACGTCTGCGCGTTCTCGCGTGCTCTCGCGCTCGAAATGCTCGGCCTCGAGAGCCATCCAGCCCAGCCACTCCGCGCGCATGGCCTCGCCGTCGCGCGCGATCCCTCGCTCGAGGCGCAGCGCGGCCGGCGCCTCGACCCAGATCCGGAGCGTGGCGACGTCGTCGACACAGCGTTGAGCGGCACCGCAGCCGTCGACGATCAGCACGTCCCGCACTGGCAGATCACACCATTCGGCGAACTCGCCCGCCGCCCAGTCATAGCGCCGGTAGCGCCCCGGGCGACCGTCCGCGAGAGGCTCCAGCACCCACGCGGCGAACCTTTCGCCCACCCCGTCAAGACCCGCCCAGCCGTCGTAGATGTCGTCCAGGTGGAACACGGCGATCTCCGTGCCCGAGACCCGCAGCGAGGCTGCCAGGGCCGCTGCGAGCGTCGTCTTGCCGGACCCGGCCGGGCCGTCGACGACGACGAGCCGCACCGTCCCGAGCCGTGGCGCGGCCGCCCGGACCACGCCGGCGAGGCGGCCCATTCTCACCGGGGCCGTCACAGCTAGGCGCTCGCCCACGATCTGGCGCCGGCGGTGGCGACCTTGGCCCGCTCGAGCTGCTCGGCCACCCGTACCGGAGCAGTCCCGCCGTACCCCGAGCGAGATGCGAGCGATCCAGCGATGGTCAGCACCTCGTGCACGTCGTGCGTGAGCCGCGTCGAGATCGCCGAGAGGTCCGCGTCGGTCAAGTCCCACAGCTCGATGCCACGCTCCTCACACTCCCGCACGCACGAGCCCGCGATCTCGTGCGCGTTGCGAAACGGGACCCCCTGGCGGACCAGCCACTCGGCGACGTCGGTCGCGAGCGAGAAGCCCTGCGGCGCCAGCTCCGCGAGCCGCGCGGTGTCGAACCGCAGCGTGGCGACCATCCCGGCGAACGCCGGCAGCAGCGTGAGCAGCGTGTCGACCGCGTCGAACACCGGCTCCTTGTCCTCTTGCAGGTCCCGGTTGTACGCGAGCGGCAGGCCCTTGAGCGTGCTGAGCAGCCCGGTCAGGCCGCCGATCAACCGCCCCGCCTTGCCCCGCGCGAGCTCCGCGACGTCGGGGTTCTTCTTCTGCGGCATGATGCTCGACCCGGTCGAGTACGCGTCGTCGAGCGTGACGAAGCTGAACTCCCTGGTCGCCCACAGCACGATCTCCTCCGCGAGGCGGGAGAGGTCCACCCCGATCATTGCTGCGACGAACGAGAACTCGGCGACGACGTCGCGGCTCGCGGTGGCGTCGATCGAGTTCTCAGCCGGGCCGGAGAAGCCCAGCTCCGCGGCCACCGCGGCCGGATCGAGCCCGAGCGACGAACCCGCGAGCGCACCCGAGCCGTACGGCGACACCGCGGCCCGCTCGTCCCAGTCCTTGAGGCGCTCGATGTCGCGCAGCAGCGGCCAGACATGAGCGAGCAGGTGATGTGCGAGGAGTACCGGCTGAGCGTGCTGCATGTGCGTGCGGCCCGGCATCGGCGCCTCGCCGGCCGCCGCCGCCTGCTCGATCAGGGCCTGCGCGACGTCGAGCACCCCGCCCGAGATCGCGCGCGCCTCCTCGCGCAGGTACATCCGCACCAGGGTGGCGATCTGGTCGTTCCGGGAACGTCCGGCCCGAAGCTTGCCACCGAGCTCGGCTCCGACCCGCTCGATCAGCCCGCGTTCGAGCGCCGTGTGCACGTCCTCGTCGTCCGGCGCGGGCCCGAAAGCCCCGGACGCGACGTCGGCGCCCAGCTGGGTGAGCGCCGCCTCCATGGCGGCCGCCTCGGCGTCGTCTAGCAGGCCAGCGTTGTGCAGCGCGTGGGCGTGCGCGATCGACCCGGCGACGTCCTGCCGCGCGAGCCGCCAGTCGAAGTGCGTGCTCTTGGAGAGCGCCGCGAGGGCGTCCGCAGGCCCGCCCGCGAACCGGCCGCCCCACAGGCTGAGGCGGCCTTCGGCAGACTGGTTCTCAGACATCCACGCCCTGCCCGAACTTGACGTCTCGAGCTGCCGCGAGCTTCGCCGTCATGCCGTAGATCTCGATGAAGCCCTTGGCCTGCGACTGATCGTACGAGTCCCCCTCGTCGTAGGTCGCCAGGTTGAAGTCGTACAGGCTGGCCAAGCTGCGCCGACCCGTCACCGTGGCGCGCCCGCCGTGCAACACCAGGCGGATCTCGCCGGAGACATACTTCTGGGTGTCCGCGATGAAGGTGTCCAGCGAGCGCTTGAGCGGCGAGAACCACATGCCGTCGTAGACGAGCTCGGACCAGCGCTGCTCGACGTTGCGCTTGAACCGGGCCTGCTCCCGCTCGACCGTGACGTTCTCGAGCTCTTGGTGCGCGGTGATCAGCGCGATCGCGCCCGGCGCCTCGTAGATCTCGCGGGACTTGATGCCCACCAGCCGGTCCTCGACCATGTCGATCCGGCCCACGCCCTGCGCGCCGGCGCGCCGGTTCATCTCCTGGATCGCCTGCAGCGGGGTGACGGGGACGCCGTCGAGCGCCACCGGGACGCCCTGCTCGAACGTGATGACCACCTCGTCGGCGACCGGCGGGAAGGTCGGGTCGTCGGTGTAGGTGTACACGTCCTTGGTCGGGGCGTTCCAGATGTCCTCGAGGAACCCGGTCTCCACCGCGCGCCCCCACACGTTCTGGTCGATCGAGAAGGGGTTGTGCTTCGTCGTGGCGATCGGCAGCTTGTGCGCCGTCGCGTAGTCGATCGCCTTCTCGCGGGTCAGCGCCAGGTCGCGAACCGGGGCGAGGCAGCTCAGGTCCGGGGCGAGCGAAGTGATGCCTACCTCGAAGCGGACCTGGTCGTTGCCCTTGCCCGTGCAGCCGTGCGACACGGTCGTCGCACCGAACTGGCGGGCGGCCTTGACCAGGTGCTTGACGATCACTGGGCGGGACAGCGCCGAGACCAGCGGGTACCGGTCGAGGTACAACCCGTTCGCGGCGAGCGCCGGCATGCAGTACTCCTCGGCGAACTCGTCCCGTGCGTCGGCGACGTACGCCTCCACCGCGCCGCAGGCGAGCGCACGCTGCCGGATCACCTCGAGGTCCTCACCGCCCTGGCCGAGGTCGACGGCGACGCACACCACTTCGGCGCCGGTCGCCTCGGCGATCCAGCCGATGGCAACGGAGGTGTCCAGTCCGCCGGAGTAGGCGAGGACGACGCGGTCAGTCATGGATCTTCCCTTTCTCGGGGGTAGCGGGGTTCACGAGGTTGGTCACGGTGGGCACTACTCGCTCGCCAGGTCGAGGAATCGTCGGGCCAGGGCGGCGCCACCGCCGACGTCGCGGCTGATCACGAGAACGGTGTCGTCTCCGGCGATCGTGCCGAGCACAGCAGGCAGCACCGAGTGGTCGATCGCCGAGGCGAAGAACTGGGCCGCGCCCGGCGGGGTACGCAGCACCACGAGGTTGCCGGAGGACTCCGCGGTGACCAAGAGCTCTTGGCACAAGCGCGCGAGCCTGCTGGCCAGCTGCTCGACGCCGCTGACGACGTGCAGGCTCCGGTCGCCGCCCTCCCCCGGCAGGGCGTAGACGAGCCCGCCGTCCGGCGTCCGGGTCTTCTGGGCCCGCAGCTCGACCAGGTCACGCGAGAGGGTCGCCTGAGTGACATGCAGCCCCTCGTCAGCGAGCACGGCCGCGAGCTGCGACTGGGAGTGGACCGGGGTGCGACTCAGCACGCGGGTGATGAGGGCGTGCCGAGCGGCCTTGGTCGACGGCAGCGCGGCCGACGCCGATCCCGCCCCTCCCGGACCGCCGGGCCGGGCGTGCGCCGCGCTCACGCCCGCTCCAGCAACCACACGAGGAGCGCCTTCTGCGCATGCAGCCGGTTCTCCGCCTCGTCCCAGACGACGGACTGGGGCCCGTCCATCACCTCGCCGGTCAGCTCCTTGCCGCGGTACGCCGGCAAGCAGTGCAGCACGATCGCGTCCGGAGCGGCCTGGGCGAGGGCCGCGGCGTCGAGCCGGAACGGGACGAACGGTGCCTCCCGCGCGGCCGCCTCCTCCTCTTGACCCATCGACACCCACGTGTCGGTTGCCACGACCTCGGCGCTGCTGAGCGCCTCGGACCGATCATGCGTGACGAGGACCGAGCCGCCGGTGGCCTGGGCGATGCGCGCAGCGTCGGCGAGGATCGTCGCATCCGGCAAGAAGCCCTCAGGCGTGCCGATCCGGATGTGCATCCCAGCCGTCGCGCCCGCCAGCAGGTACGAGTGCGCCATGTTGTTGGCGCCGTCACCGACGTAGGCGAGCGTCGTACCGGGCAGTGAGCCGACGCCGCCGCGGTGCTGGGCAACCGTCGCCAGATCCGCCAGGAGCTGGCACGGGTGGAAGGCGTCGGTCAGCGCATTGACGACGGGCACGCCCGCGTGGCGCGCCATCTCTTCGACCCTCGACTGCTCGAAGGTGCGCCAGACTACGGCCGCACACATCCGACCGAGCACCCGGGCGGTGTCCGCGATGGACTCGCGGATGCCGATCCTGGCCAGGTTGCCGTCCACCAGGAGCGGGTGGCCACCTAGCTCAGCGATCCCGGCGCTGAAGGAGACCTGGGTGCGCAACGTCGGCTTGTCGAAGATGACCGCGACCGACCGCGGCCCGGCGAGCGGGCGGTGCGAGAAGCGGTCCTCGCGCAGGGCGAGCGCCAAGACGAGCACCTCGCGCTGCTCGGCCGGCGAGAGGTCGTCGTCGCGCAAGAAGTGTCGCGTCACGGTCGCGCCTCCTCGGGTGCGTCGGCGGGCACGGTCGGCCCGGGCGCGGTTGGCACGGGCAGGGTTAGCCCGGCCATGAAGGTCACGAAGGCCTCGGCCTGCGCACAGGTGAGGATGAGCGGCGGCGCGAGCCGAACCGCATCCGGTGTCGGCGCGTTCACGATGAAGCCCGCGTCGAGGGCAGCCTGGAACACCTGCGGCGCCACCGGAGCGGTGAGCTCGATAGCGAGCAGCAGTCCTTCGCCGCGCACCCCGGCGATCAGCGGGTTGCCGGTGGACGTCAGCGCCGTCCGCAAGTAGTCGCTCACCTTGCGCACATTCGCGAGCAGGCCGTCGCGCTCGATCACGCCGAGCGTCGCGAGGGCCGCTGCGGCCCCGACCGGGTTCCCGCCGAAGGTCGAGCCGTGCTGACCCGGACCGAGCAAGGACGCGGGACGCTCCCCGAACGCCACCACGGCGCCGATCGGGAAGCCGCCACCGAGTCCCTTGGCCAGAGTCATCACGTCCGGCACGACGCCGCCGCCCAGCGGCGAGAGCTGGTGAGCGAACCATTCGCCGGTGCGACCGACGCCGGTCTGCACCTCGTCGAGGACGAGGAGCGCGCCGTACCTCGTGGCAAGCTCGCGGGCCGCGGCCAGGTACCCGGCGGGCAGCGACCGCACCCCGATCTCACCCTGGATCGGCTCCAGGACGATGGCCGCGACGTCGTCGCCCATCGCTTCCTCGAGCGTGGCCACATCACCGAAGGGAATGAACTCGACACCGCCCGGAAGCGGCTCGAAGGGCGCCCGGAAGGCCGGCTTGTGCGTCATCGCGAGCGCGCCGATCGAACGACCGTGGAACGAGCCCTCGAGCGCGAGGATGCGCGGCCGCCCGGTGCGGCGGGCCATCTTGAACACGGCCTCGTTCGCCTCGGTCCCGGAGTTCGCGAAGAAGACCCGCGACCCGTGCGGCGCCCGGGCGAGTGCCAGCAGCCGTTCCGCGAGCGCGACCTGGGTCGGAGAGGCGAAGAAGTTGGAGATGTGGCCGAGGGTCCCGAGCTGGGCCGAGATCGCCGCGGTCAGCGTCGGATGAGCGTGCCCGAGCGCGTTGACAGCGATCCCCGCGAGCAGATCGAGATAGCGGTTCCCGTCCGCGTCCCACACGTACACGCCCTCGCCACGCACCAGCACCCGCTTGGGCGGACCGAAGGTGTTCATCACGGCGTGGGTGTAGCGCTCGGTCCACTCCGCGTTGGTGCCGGCGGCCGGCAGCAGACCCTTCGCCTCGGCCGCGGTGGTCGTCAGATCGTTCATCACTCCCCCTGCCCGTCCGGCCGCACCATGGTGCCGATCCCCTGGGTGGTGAAGACCTCGATGAGCACCGCATGCGGCACCCGGCCGTCGATCACGGTCGCCTGGGGCACGCCGCCGCTGACGGCGCGCAAGCACGCCTCCATCTTCGGCACCATCCCGGAATGCAGGCTCGGGAGCAGCTCGGCCAGCGCGCTAGCGCTGATCTCGCTCACCAGCGAAGACCGCTCGGGCCAGGACGTGTAGAGGCCCTCGACGTCCGTGAGCACGATGAGCTTGCGTGCACCCAGAGCCACCGCGAGCGCCGCGGCGGCCGTGTCTGCGTTCACGTTCAGCACCTGACCGGGCGCGTCCACGTCCGGCGCGACGGTCGAGACCACCGGGATGCGGCCGGCATCGAGGAGGTCCTGGACCGCGGAGGGATCCACCGAGACGACGTCGCCGACCAGACCGACATCGACCTGCTCGCCGTCGACGGTCACGGTGCGACGCTCGGCCCGGAACAGGTGCGCGTCCTCGCCGGTGATCCCGACGGCGAACGGCCCGTGCTCGTTGAGCAGACCGACCAGCTCGCGGGACACCTGCCCGGTGAGCACCATCCGCACCACGTCCATGGCCTCCGGCGTGGTGACCCGGAACCCGCCGCGGAACTCGCTCGCGATGCCGAGCCGTTCAAGCATCGCGGAGATCTGCGGACCGCCGCCGTGCACGATCACCGGGTGCATCCCGACCCGGCGCAAGAAGACCATGTCCTCCGCGAACGCACGCTTGAGCGTCTCGTCGATCATGGCGTGGCCGCCGTACTTGATCACGACGAGCGCGCCCGCATAGCGCTCGAGCCAGGACATCGCCTCGATCAGCACCTCGGCCTTGTGCTGAGCGCTCAGCTCCGGCAGCGCGGTGGCGCTCGCGTCCACCATGTCGCTCGAGTCCTCTGTCGTCATGTCGGTCCCGTCACGAGGCGTAGGCGCTGTTCTCGTGCACGTAGTCGTGCGTGAGGTCGTTGGTCCACACGGTGGCGGTCTCGTCGCCGGCGTGCAGGTCGATCAGCACGTGCACCTCCCGCGCGGACATGTCCACCAAGGCGCGGTCCTGGTACGCACCGCCGCCCTTGCACACCTGGACGCCGTTGACCGTGACATCGAGCTGGTCCGCCTCGAACGCAGCCAGCTCGACCGGCACGGTCCCGATGGCGGAGACGATCCTCCCCCAGTTCGGGTCGTTGCCGAAGATCGCGGCCTTGAACAGGTTCGACCGGGTGACCGCGCGAGCCACCGCGACGGCCGCCTGCTCGGAGTCCGCGCCTACGACGATGACGGCGACGTCGTGGCTGGCGCCCTCGGCGTCCGCGATCAGGGCGCGGGACAGGACCGCCGAGGCCTCCGTGACCGCGGAGGTGAGCGCCGCCCGAGACACCTGGACGCCGCTGGCGCCGGAGGCGAGCAGGATCACGGTGTCGTTCGTCGACATGCAGCCGTCCGAGTCGATCCGGTCGAAGGTGGTCGCGGTCGCGGAGCGCAGCGCGGCATCCGCATCCTCGGCGGTGACAACGGCATCGGTGGTCAGCACACAGAGCATCGTGGCGAGCCCGGGGGCGAGCATCCCGGCGCCCTTGGCCATGCCGCCGACCGACCAGCCGGCGCCCTCGATTTGCACCGTCTTCGGGACGGAGTCGGTGGTCATGATCGCCTGCGCGGCGGCTGGGCCGCCGTCGGGCGCGAGCGCGGTCGTCGCGGCGACGACGCCGGGCAGCAGCAGGTCCATCCGCAACCGGTCACCGATCAGACCGGTCGAGCACACCAGCACGTCACCGGCCGACACCCCGAGCGAAGCGCCCACCTGCTCGGCGGTGCGGTGCGCGTCGAGGAATCCCTCCACACCGGTGCACGCGTTCGCGCCACCGGAGTTCAGCACAACAGCGTGCGCGACGCCGTCGGCGACGGCCCCGCGGGACCACACGACCGGCGCGGCCACGACCCTGTTGCTGGTGAAGACGGCGGCCGCCACGTGGTCCGGCCCGTCGTTGACGACGAGCGCGACGTCCGGCCGGCCGCTGCTCTTCAGCCCGGCAGCGACTCCCGCAGCGCGGAAGCCGAGCGGTGCGGTCACGGTCATGGTGCTACTCCCGCAGTGGTCAGGCCGAGCTCTTCGGGTAGTCCGAGAGCGATGTTCATGCACTGGATCGCGGCACCCGCGGTGCCCTTGACCAAATTGTCGATGGCGGTGACCGTCACGACCCGGCCGACCCGATTGTCCACCGCGAGCTGCACGAGCGCGGTGTTCGCGCCCAGCGTGGCGGCCGTGCTGGGCCACTGGCCCTTCGGGAGCAGGTGCACGAACGGTTCGTCGGCGTACGCCTCTTCCCAGACAGCGCGCACGCGCTCGGCGTCGGCGCCCGCGGCGAGCCGGGCGGTCGCGGTGGCCAGGATGCCGCGCGCCATCGGCACGAGCGTCGGAGTGAACGAGATGGTCACCCGGGCGGCCCCGGCGGCGACCAGGTTCTGCTCGATCTCCGGGATGTGCCGGTGGACTCCGCCGACGGCGTACGGGCTCGCCGAGCCGAGTGCCTCGGCCGCGAGCAGGTGAGGCTTGAGCGACTTGCCGGCGCCGGAGTATCCGTTCGCGAGGACCGCGACCAGGTCCAGCGGCTCGATCACACCGGCCGCGACACCCGGCTGGAGCCCGAGCGTCACTGCGGTCACGTTGCAGCCCGGAACGGCGATCCGGCGCTCACCGACCAGGCGATCGCGCTGCTTGCCGCTCTCGGTTGCCGATCCGACCATGAGCTCCGGCATGCCGTAGGGCCAGACGCCGGCGTGCGCGGTGCCGTAGAACAGCTCCCAGCTCGAGGCACGCACCAGTCGGTGGTCCGCACCGCAGTCAAGGACGAGGACGCCGGGCGGCAGCTGGGCGGTGATGGCACCGGACGCACCATGCGGCAGGGCGAGGATGACGACGTCGTGACCGGCCAGGTTCTCGACCGTGGTGGCCAGCACCTCGCGATCGGCGAGGGCGGGCAGCTGAGGGTGGTGCTCGCGCAGCATGGTTCCGGCACTCGCATGTGCCGTGATCGCGCCGATCTCGACCTCGGGGTGCGCGAGCAAGAGGCGCAACGCCTCTCCCCCTGCGTATCCCGTGGCGCCCGCAACTGCCACCCTGATCGTCATGCGAGGAACTATACAGACTCTTGCATAGGTAGTCGACCCAAATCATGCCCCGATCCGGACTTTGCCCCGACCGGGCTAGCCCCGCGCGAGACGCGCGCGTCGCGACAGGGTTGGATGCATTCATGCATGCGATTCGCGCGCCGCAGGCCGGCGGTCCCGAGGTTCTGGAGTACGTCGAGCTGCCCGAGCCGGTGCCGGGTCCGGGAGAGGTGCTCGTCGAGCTCGCTGCGGCCGGGGTGAACTTCATCGACACCTACCGACGCTCGGGCGTGTACCCGGTGAGCTACCCGCACGTGCTGGGTTCCGAAGGATCCGGCCGGGTGATCGCCCTCGGCGACGGCGTCACCCGCCAGGTGGTCGGCGACCGGGTCGCATGGAACGACGCACCCGGCTCCTACGCGGAGCGGGTCGTGGTGCGTGCCGACCGCGCACTGGCGGTGCCGGCGGAGGTGGCCGACGACGTCGCGGCCGCCATCCCCCTCCAGGGCCTCACGGCGCACTACCTGGTGACCTCCTCGTACCCGGTGAAGCCCGGTGACGTCTTGCTCGTCCATGCCGCCGCGGGCGGTGTGGGGTTGCTCCTCACCCAGCTCGCCGTGGCGCGCGGTGCGCGGGTGATCGCCACGGTGTCGACCGCCGCGAAGGAGGCGCTGGCCCGCGAGGCCGGCGCGAGCGACGTCATCCGGTACACCGAGCTGGCCGACCTCAGCACGGAGCTGCCGGCCCGGGTGCGAGAGCTCACCGGCGGCGTCGGCGTCGACGCGGTGTACGACGGCGTCGGGAAGGACACCTTCGACGGGTCCCTGTCCTCGCTGCGGGTCCGGGGAACCATGGTTCTGTTCGGTGGGGCTTCGGGTCAGGTGCCGCTGTTCGACCTGCAGCGGCTCAACGCGCTCGGCTCGCTCTCGATCACCCGCCCGTCGATCGGCTTCTTCGTCGCAGATCCGGCCGAGCTGGCCTGGCGCGCGGGCGAGATCTTCGACGCCGTCGTCGATGGAAGGCTGCGGGTTCACATCGGCGCAACATTCGCCATGCATGATGCTGCTGAGGCGCACCGAGCCCTCGAGAGCCGCGCGACGACCGGGAAGGTGGTGCTGATCCCATGAGCGTCATCAGACTCCGCGACATCCGACCCGAGGACGTGCCCGCTCTCGCGGAGCTCAACGACTCCGCCGCACCGGCTCTCAACGTGCTCGGGGTCGAAGGCATGGCGGCCCTGCTCGCAATGTGCGACGTGGCGACCGTGGCGACCGGCGCGAACGACAGCATCCTGGCGTTCGTGCTCAGCCTCGGCCCCGGCCAGCCCTACGCGAGCGAGAACTACCGCTGGTTCGAGGCCCGCGGTGGCGCGCACCAGTACATCGATCGAATCGTGGTCGCGCCCCAGGCTGCGGGGCGGGGTCTGGGTCGCGCGCTGTACGCCTCGGTCTTCGACCGCGCGATGGCCGCCGGTCGCCCCGAGATCACCACCGAGATCATTCTGGAGCCCCCGAACCCGGAGTCGGCGGCGTTCCACCGCCGGATGGGTTTCCGCCAGATCAGCGAGCAGCTCATTCGCGGCGGAACGGTGCGGGTGGCGCTGATGACGCGGCCCGCGTCCGAGATGCCGCCGTTCGCTTGAGCGTTGTACGGCCGTCGTTCCGATGACGTTCGATCGACGGACCTCTCAACCGGAAGGAATCTCGCGATGCGCGTTCTGTTCATCGGCGGCACCGGACTCATCTCATCGGCATGCTCACCCCTCGTCGTCGAGCGCGGGCACGAGCTCACGTTGGTGAATCGGGGCACCTCCACGGTCGCCGACGCACCGGCGGGCGCCACTGTCATCCATGCGGACGCGCGCGACGCCGTGGCCCTCCGGGCGGCGCTCGCCGGGCAGCACTTCGACGCCGTCGTGCAGTGGATCGGCTTTACCCCCGACCACGTCGCCGCGGACGTGACGACGTTCCGCGGTGTCACGGACCAATACGTCTACATCAGCTCGGCGAGCGCCTACCAGAAGCCGCCGTCGCACTACCTGGTGCGCGAGGGAGTGACGCCGCTGGACAACCCGTACTGGCGTTACAGCCAAGACAAGATCGCGTGTGAGCAGGTTCTGCGCGAGGCCGCGGCCGACGGCTTCCCGATCACGATCGTCCGTCCGTCGCTGACCTACGGGTACAGCCAGATCCCGGTGTCGGTCGGTTCCTGGAACCGGCCGTGGACGATCGTGGACCGGATGCGGCGCGGCGCA
>JADGOR010000112.1 GCA_017882855.1 Cellulomonas sp.
CGCTCATCCTGGCGAACGTGCTGTCGTTCGGCGCGGTGCTCGGTCTGTCATCGGTGGTCTTCCACCACGTCCTCAACTTCCCCAACTCGGACCCGGCCGTGCCGTTGTTCGCGTTCGTCTTCCTGGTCGCGCTCGGGGTGGACTACTCGATCTTCCTGATGACCCGGGTGCGGGAGGAGTCCACCCGCTTCGGGACCGATGCAGGTGTCCGGCGAGGGCTCGCCGTGACCGGATCGGTGATCACTTCGGCCGGAGTCGTCCTTGCGGCGACCTTCGGCGCGCTCGGCGTCATCCCGCTGAGCTTCTTGGCGCAGCTGGCCTTCATCGTCGCCTTCGGCGTGCTGCTCGACACGATGGTGGTTCGCAGCCTGCTCGTTCCGGCGATCGTCGCTGACCTGGGTGACCGGGTCTGGTGGCCCTCTCATCGGAGGTGGCCCCGCGCCTAGATTGGGTCGCATGACTCGGCTGCGGATTGCGATCATCGGGTACGGCGATTCTGGGCGCGGGATCCACGCCCGCCTCCTGCGCGAGATCGGCGAGGAGGTCTCAGCCGTCGTCACCCGGAGCCGCGAGCGGTCCGCCGAGGCGGTGGCCGACTGGCCTGCCGCGCAGGTCTTCGCAAGCATCGAGGAGCTGCTCGGTTCGGGACCTGCGCCCGACCTGGCCGTCGTGGCGACGCCGACCGGTCTTCACACCGAGCATGCCCGGGCCCTGGTCGAGGCCGGCGTCCCGCTCGTCGTCGACAAGCCGTTGGCGACCACCGCCGCGGACGCACGCGACGTCGTCGTGCGGGCCGAGCGGGACCAGGTGCCCCTCACGGTGTTCCAGAACCGGCGTTGGGACACCGAGCAGCTCACGCTTGCGGCGCTGCTCGAGCGTGGTGAGCTGGGTCGCGTGCACCGGTTCGAGCGCCGCTGGGAGCGCTGGCGCCCGATCTCCAAGGATCGCTGGAAGGAGAACGCCGTCGACGACGGCGGGGGTCTGCTGCTCGACCTGGGACCGCACCTGGTGGACTCGGCGGTGCAGCTGTTCGGGCCCGTCAGGCGGGTCTATGCGGAGGTGCGCGCCCTGCACACCCCGGCCGATGACGACGTCTTCCTCGCCCTCGAGCACGAGAGCGGGGTGCTGAGCCATCTCAGCGCGGGTTCTCTGGTCGGTGCGCCCGGTCCGCGGACCCGGGTCCTCGGCGCCGCCGGAGCGTACCTGGTGGCCGGGTTCGAGGCGGACCCCACGCCGTTCGCGGTGCTCGACGACGGTGCTCCGGCGGACACGCACGGGTGGCTCTTGGGCGGCGGGGCCCGGGTGGCCGTCCCGGTGGCTCCCGGGTCCCACGCCGACTTCTATCGCGCGGTCGTCGAGTGGGTCGCGGATGGCGGCGCTGCGCCGGTCGACCCGTGGGACGCGGTCCGGACGGCCGTCGTTCTGGATGCGGCGCGCGAGAGCGCCACGAGCGGTCGTCGAGTGGTGATCCAGCCCTAGGGCCGAGCGGTAGCTGTGGATAAGCCCCATGGCGCTCGTCGCCACGCTGTGATGGGCAGATGGACCCCGGCGCACTCCCGCCCGACGCCGCGGCCGTGGTCGCGTCCGTCGGCTTCCAGCCCAGGCGTCGGCTCGGGGTGATGGGGGGACTGGGTCGCTGGCGCGTCGTGTCCGGGAACGACGAGAGCTCATGCACCGCTCTCCTGCTGCCGGCCGAGGTCGCGTCGGAGGAGCTGGAGCGGCGGATCGAGGCGTTGACGACGGTGCGGCACGCGCACCTCGCCGCGACCTACCGCTCGTTGCGCACCAAGGGTGGCAGTCGAGTCGTCCTGGGCGCCGAGGTGGACGGGCTGGGTCTGGAGCTGCTGCGCGACCTCCGCCCGAGATGGGAACCGGGGGAGGTCGTCACGCTCGTGGCACCGCTCGCCGACGCTCTTGCGTGCCTGCACCGGAATGGCCTGGTCCACGGGGCGTTCGACGTCCACGCGGTGACGATCGCCTTCGACGGTCGGCCGATGCTCGAAGGACTGGTTCGCGCCCAGCCGCCGACCGTGCCGCCCACACCTCGCGCCGACGTCACGGCGCTGGCCCGGCTCGGGCTGGGCCTGCTGGATGACGTGCCCAGCCCGGTGCGCGACGTGCTCGCGGCTGCCGCGGCAGGCGCGTCCGCGGCGGTTGCCGAGGGCGATCGAGCGACTTCTGGCGATGCGACCGACCTGGCCCGCGCGTGCGAGCGAGCAGCCATGGCGCTACCGATCCGGCTGCCGTCGGCCGAGGTGTTGGCGGCCCGAGTGCTCAGCGTGCGAACCGCGGGAGCCGAGCCGACTCCGCCCGGCCGACGACCGGCGTTCACCCGGGCGGACGTCGATCCGAGACCCGGGCGCCGGCGAAGCACCGTGATCCGCTCTCTTGCTGCGATCGCTGGTCTCTCGGTCGCGGTGCTTGCGCTCGGCCAGCCTGCCGTTCGGAGCGCGTTCGCCAGGACGCCTGGCGCGACCGATCCGGCGGCGGCCACCAGCGCGACTGCGACGAGCGCGCCGGCCGATCCGGTCGCCGCCGCGCGAGACCTGACCAGGCGACGCGACGCCGCGATCGAGGACATGGACGAGGGCGCGCTGAACGAGGTCACCGTCGAGGGGTCGCCGGCCCGCGAGCAGGACCTGACGTTCTTGCACCGGCTCCTCGACGCGGGGGTACGCCTGGACGGACTAGCCACCGAGGTCGTCGAGGCGGTCGAGATCAGCGGCCCGAGCTATTCCGAGTCCGCCTCCGCCCGAGTCCTGCTCACCAGCCGGATCGGCGCTCACCGCGAGCTGGGGCCGGGTGGGCAGGTGCTCCGCGAGCTTCCGGCGTCAGCGGCCTCGCAGGTGGTCCTCGACCTGACCTGGACGCAGAGCAGGTGGCGGGTCAGTGCGGTCGAGCCGGCACACTCATGACCCACTCGGCGACCTCGGTCACGTCGCCGTGACGGAACTCGAAGCCGCTCTCCGTGAGCACTTCCGGCAGGACTCGTTGGGAACCGAGGATGTCGCTCGCGAACTGCCCGAGTGCGAGCCGGAGCGCAGGCGCGGGCACCGGCAGCACTGCGGGTCGGTGCAGGGCGGCGGCCAGCGCCGCCACGACCTCGCGATGCCGGGTGGGCGCGGGCGCGGTGGCGTTCACCGGGCCAGCGATGGGCGCCGTCATGAGGTGGGTGATCGCCCGAACCTCGTCCTCGAGGCTGATCCAGCTCCAGAACTGCTCGCCGGAACCGAGCCGCCCGCCTATCCCGAGCCGAAGGATCGGCAACAAGCGGCCGAGTGCCCCGCCGCGTCGGCTGAAGACGAGTCCCGAGCGGAGGTGCGCGACCCTGACGCCGGCCGAGGCCGCCTCAGCCGTCTCGGCTTCCCACGTCTCGACGACCTCGGCGAGAAAGCCCTGACCGCGCGGGGAGGCCTCGGTCAGCACCTCGTCCCCGCGGTCCCCGTAGTACCCGATCGCCGAGGCCTGGACCCACGTCAGCGGCGCACCCGGGATGGTGGCGAGGGCGTGCCCGAGGGTCCGGGTGGTCCCGGTCCGGGACTCGAGGATCTCCCGCTTGTACTGCTCGGTCCACCGGTGGTCGCCGATGCCGGCACCTGCCAGGTTCACCGCGACGTCGGCCCCGGCGACCGCGCTCTCGTCGATCGTCCCGGCCCGCGGGTCCCACCGGAACTCGTCGGGCCCGTTCGGTGCGCCGCGGACGAGGAGTCGCACGCGATGGCCGTTCTCCGCGAGGGTCTTGCGCAGGGCGCTGCCGATCAGGCCGTGCGAGCCCGCGATGACGACCTCCATGCGGTCAGGGTAGACCGCGGGGCTCCCACCGGCGCGTGGTGGAAGCCCCGCGTGACGTGCCCTGGGGTGCTACATCCCGACCTCGGACTCGAACGCGCCCTCCTCGATGCGAGCCTTGACCGCGGACAGGTACCGAGCGGCGTCCGCTCCGTCCACCAGGCGGTGGTCGTAGGACAGCGAGAGGTAGCACATCGAACGGATCGCGATGGTCTCGCCGCCGTCGACGTCCGAGATGACGACGGGGCGCTTGACGATCGCACCCGTCGCCATGATCGCGACCTGAGGCAGCGGCACGATCGGGGTGTCGAAGAGCGCGCCACCCGAGCCGGTGTTGGTGATCGTGAAGGTTGCGCCCGCGAGCTCGTCCGGACCCACCTTGTTCGCGCGGGTGCGCGCCGCGACGTCCTGGATCTTGCGAGCGATGCCGGCCAGGTTGAGGGCGCCCGCGTCACGGATCACCGGCACGAGCAGTCCTCGGTCCGTGTCGACCGCGATCCCTAGGTTCTCCTCGCCGTGGTAGATCACCTGGTCTCCGTCGATGCTCGCGTTGACCTTCGGGTGCGCCTTGAGCGCCTCGACCGCGGCCATCGCGAAGAACGGCAGGAAGGTGAGCCTCGCGCCTTCGCGCGCCTCGAACGCCTCCTTTGCCTTGGCGCGCAGGCGTGCCACCTTCGTCACGTCGACTTCGACGACGGTCGTCAGCTGTGCGCCCTGCTTCAGCGAATCGACCATCCGCTGGGCAACGATCGTCCTGAGTCGCGACATCTTCTCGGTCGTGCCGCGCAACGGCGAGACGTCGGCAGGTGCCCTGACCACCGGTGATCCGACCGGCGGCGGTGGGGTGACCATCGACGCCGAAGCCGCCGCTTCGGCGGCCTTGGCTTCGGCGGCCGCTTCGGCGGCCTTGGCTGCGGCCTCGAGGACGTCCTCCTTGCGGATCCGCCCGCCGACGCCGGTTCCGACGACGGCGGTGAGGTCGACACCGCTGTCGTTCGCGAGCTTCCGCACCAGCGGCGTCAGATAGCCGGTCGCCGCGTTGGCCGCAGCGTCCACGGCCACCGGTTCGGGCGGTGCCGGGGCCTCGGTTGTCTCGGGTGCCGCGTGCGAGGGAGCATGTGCCGGGGTGCTCGCCTGGGGTTCTTCCGATGCCGCCTCGGCCGGCGATACCGAGGCCGGCGATACCGAGGCCTGCGGTATCGGGGCTGGTGGTATCAGGGCCGGCGATATCAGGGCCGGCGATACCGCGGTGGGCGATACCGCGGCCTCCGGCGTCGGCCCCACGTCGGCGGGCACCTCAACGGAGACCTCGGCCGAGGGGGACGCCATCGGTGCTGGAGCGCCCGTCGAGATGGGCGCGCCCGTTCGGATCACCGCCAGGGCTGCACCGACCGGCACGGTCTCGTCCTCGGCGACCAGGATCTCCTGCAGCACACCGGCGATCGGTGACGGGATCTCGGTGTCGACCTTGTCGGTCGAGATCTCGAGCAGGGGCTCGTCGAGCGCGACGCTCTCGCCGACCTGCTTGAGCCACCGGGTCACGATTCCTTCGGTCACCGACTCACCGAGCGCGGGCATCACGACCCGCTCGCTCGGGCCG
>JADGOR010000017.1 GCA_017882855.1 Cellulomonas sp.
GCTCGCGTTCCGCCGCAGAGACCTGGAGTAGGGGAGGCCGGCCGGCCTGGCCGGCTGCACGCCACAGGGGTGGTCTCAGCCGCGAACCGGTTGACCGACGTGCTCAGGCGAACCGGCGAGTAGGCCGGCCCCGCAGATCAGGTGTCAACCAAACCTTCAGCAGTCCCGATCGACCACTCCCCGTGCGGGGCGGACCAAAGCAAGAAGGCCCAGGTCGATGACCTGGGCCTTCGCTTGTAGCCCCGACCGGATTCGAACCGGCGCTACCGCCTTGAGAGGGCGGCGTGCTAGGCCACTACACAACGGGGCCGGATGGACCGCGCTCACGGGCGCAGACCGAGTGGGAAGTCTACCGGAACTCCGGGGAACGCCTCACCGCTGGGGTACCAGGACTCGAACCTAGACTAACTGATCCAGAATCAGTCGTGCTGCCGATTACACCATACCCCATGGGGGTATGACTCCCGTCCTGCCGAGCCGGCAAGCCGAAGGTCGTACCGGGCCAGAACACTACCGGAGCGGCCGGGCGCGGCCAAACCCGCTCCCCCGCCCGGCACCTCGGAGCCACCCGCCTTCCTCGGTCCGGCTCGGGCGAGCCGGCGCACCCGCCGTCATCGGTCAGCGGCGCGCGATCTCGCCCAGCATCGCCGGGAGCTCGGAGAGCGAGGAGATCATGGCTACCCCCGAGGCCTCGATCTCCTCGGCCGAGACCTCGATCCGCCGCGGGCCGGGGCGGTCCAGCCAGATGCCGTGCAGTCCGGCAGCGCTCGCGCCGCGGGCATCGATGTCGAGCTCGTCCCCGACGTACACGGTCCGCCCGGGCTCGGTCCCCAGGCGACGGCACGCCTCGACGAACACCCGAGGGTCCGGCTTGCCCACGCCGAGCGTGTCCACGCCGACCAGCATCGGGACATCCGCGACGAGACCCACCGCCGCGAGCTTGAGCGCCTGGTACTCCACCGCAGCGTTCGACAGGGCGCCGAGCGGGTGGCCGGCGGCGCGCAAGGCCCTGACCGCGGGCTTCGCGTCCGGGTGTGCGCGCCAGCCCGAGCGGAACCCGGTCTCGAAGAGCGCGTTCCAGGCCTCGTAGCCTTCCTCGTCGAGCTCAGGCCCACCGAACACCGCGTGCAGCTCGTTCGCGCGAGCCATCCGCTGGGCCTGGTACCCGATCTCGCCGCGGGTGTACGCGCGGTAGTACCCGGTGGGGTCGCGTCGCCAGTGGTGGAGGACCTCGGCTCGCCGCTCGGACTCGACGCCCGGCAGGTACTCGTTGATCACCGCGTGCAAGGCGTGACCGAACGCCCCTTGGGTGTCGACCAGCGTGTCATCGATGTCGAAGAGCACGCCGACGACGCCGGGCTCGGCGTGGTCCGCCACGATCAGAGCTCAGCCCGCAAGCGGCGGAGCCGCGCGAGCGAGGCCTCCAGGCCGAGGATCTCCATCGACTCGAACAAGGGTGGCGAGACCCGGCGCCCGGTGACCGCCGTGCGCAAGGGTGTGAACGCGAACCGCGGCTTGATCGCCATCTTGGTGACCAGCACGGCCGCCAGCGCCTCCTGGAGCGGCGCGGCCGCGAAAGAGTCGGCCGGGAGCGCCTCCAGGACCCGGATCGCAGCGTCGAGCACGGCGGATGCGTCGTCGCGCAGTGCCGCGACCGCCTCGGGTTCGAGCGCGACGGCGTCGTCCGGCGCGAAGAGGAAGCCGAGCATCCCGGGCGCCTCGCCCAGCAACGTCATCCGCTCCTGGACCAAGGGGGCAGCGCTCGTCAGCAACGCCTGCTCGCCCGGCGGCAGAGCGTCGAAGGCTGGTACGGGTAGCAACCGTGCCGCGTGCAGGTACGGCACGAGACGGTCCCGGAAGTCCTCGGGCGCGAGCAGCCGCAGGTGTGCAGCATTGATCGCCTCGGCCTTCTTCAGGTCGAACCGCGCCGGGTTCGGGTTCACGTCCGCGATGTCGAAGGCTGCCACCAGCTCATCGACGCTGAACACGTCGCGGTCCGGGCCGATCGCCCAACCGAGCAGGGCGAGGTAGTTGAGCAGCCCCTCCGGAGTGAAGCCGCGCTGCCGGTGCAAGAACAGGTTCGACTCCGGGTCACGCTTGGACAGCTTCCGGTTCCCCTCGCCCATCACGTAGGGCAGGTGGCCGAACTGCGGCATCACCTTCGCGACGCCCAGCTCGAGCAGCGCCCGGTACAGCACGACCTGGCGGGGGGTCGACGAGAGCAGGTCCTCGCCGCGGAGCACGTGGGTGATCTCCATCAGCGCGTCGTCGACCGGGTTGACGAGCGTGTAGAGCGGTTGGCCGTTCCCGCGGACGATGACGAAGTCCGGGACCGAACCCGGCTTGAAGGTGACGTCGCCGCGGATCAGGTCCGTGAAGGTGACCTCCTCGTCCGGCATCCGGATCCGCAGCGTCGCCTCACGCCCCTCGGCCCGGTACCCGGCCTTCTGCTCCTCGGTCAGCTCGCGGTCGAAGCCGTCGTAGCCGAGCTTGGGGTCTTCACCGGCCGCGAGGTGGCGCGCCTCGATCTCCTCGACCGTCGAGAACGACTCGTACGCAAAGCCGGCCTCGAGGAGCCGCCGAGCGACGTCGGCGTAGATGCCCATCCGCTGGGACTGCCGGTACGGCTCGTGCGGGCCGCCGACCTCGACCCCTTCATCCCAGTCGAGCCCGAGCCAGCGCATCGCGTCGAGCAGCTGCTGGTAGCTCTCCTGGGAGTCACGCGCCGCGTCGGTGTCCTCGATCCGGAACACGAAGGTCCCGCCGACGTGCCGGGCGTACGCCCAGTTGAACAGGGCGGTCCGGATCAGGCCGACATGCGGGGTCCCGGTCGGTGACGGACAGAACCGGACCCGGATGTCAGAACCGGCGGGGACAGGGGCATCGACAGGAAGTGCACTCATGGTGCAGCCAGCCTAGTGCCGCCGGATCACCGGGTTCGTGAGCACCCCGATGCCCTCGATCTCGATCTCGACCCGGTTGCCGTGCACGATCGGACCCACCCCGGCGGGGGTACCGGTGAGGATGACGTCACCGGGCAGCAGGGTGAAGATCTCGGACGCGAGCGAGACGATCGTCGGGACGTCGTAGATCATGTCGTGCGTCGTGCCGTCCTGACGCGTCTCGCCATCGACCCGTGCCTGGATGCGCAGGTTCTCGGTGTCGAGGTCCGAGACGATCCACGGGCCCAGCGGGCATGAGGTGTCGAAGGCCTTGGCACGGGTCCACTGGTTCTCCATGCGCTGCAGGTCGCGCGCCGTGACGTCGTTGGCCGCGGTGTACCCGAACACGTAGTCGAGCGCGTTCTCGGCCGAGACGTTCCGGCAGATCCGCTGGATGACGACCGCCAGCTCCGCCTCGTGATGAACCTCGTTCGAGTACTCGGGCAGCACGATCGGGTCGTCCGGGCCGATGACGGCGGTGTTCGGCTTGAGGAAGAACAGTGGGAGATCGCTCGTCGTGTTGCCGAGCTCCTTGGCGTGCTCCGCGTAGTTCCGACCCATCGCGACCACCTTGGACCGCGGGATGACCGGGGCGAGCAACCGGACGGCGTCGTCGAGCGGCACCCGTTCACCGGTCGGCTGAACCGGCATGTAGAGCGGGTCGCCGGACAGGACGACGAGCTCCTCGGCGCCGGAATCGCCGTCGACCAAGGCGTAACGGGGGTCTCCACCGTTGGTGAATCTGGCGATCCGCATGGGAGCCACCGTAGTGGCCGATGAGCGCCGTCGCAGGGGCGTCCCACCCAGCTGGGCGCTCCCGGCGCCCTCGCGCACCAGGCCCGGGTACTCGACCCCCAGGCTGATCCGCGCTCGACCGCAACCGTAGAGTGGCGCCATGATCAAGCAGAGGAGCTCCGGGCGCACGGTCTGGACGCCCGCGCCTCGGACCACGCGACGGTTCTCGTCTCGGCCGGTCGGCGCGGCCTGGACGTCGAGCTCGCGCCGACCGACCTGGTCACCGTGACCGGCGCGACCCTTGCGGCGATAGCCCGCACCGAGAAGTGACCGACGACGACGCGCGGATCGCCGCGCTCCCGGCGCGCCTCGCCGCGGTCACGGCGCGGATCGCGAACTCGTGCGGTACAGCGGGCCGTAACCCGTCCGAGGTCCGTCTCCTGGTCGCAAGCAAGACGATGAGCCCGACCGTGGCGCGCGCCGCGGTGGCGGCCGGCGCAGCCCTGCTCGGCGAGAACCGCGTACAAGAACTCGTCGCCAAGGGCCCGGAGCTGGTCGGGCTCGGCGCCGAGGTCCACCTGATCGGACATCTGCAGGGCAACAAGGTGCGTGACGCGGTCCTCTGGGCCAGCTGTGTCGAGTCGGTGGACTCGGCGGGGTTGGGCGAGCGCCTCGAGGCCCGGTGCGCGGCGACGGGCCGCACCCTCGACGTGATGGTCCAGGTGAACGTCTCCGGCGAGAGCTCGAAGTCGGGCGTGACGCCGGAGCAGGCGCCCGCACTCGCGGTGCGCCTCGCCGGACTTCCCCACCTCCGCTTGCGCGGCTTCATGACGATCGGCGCGAACGTGCCCGACGACGACGTCGTCCGCGCGGGATACGCGCGGCTCCGCGCAGTCCGGGACGAGCTCCTGAGCGGCGGGACGCCGGGGACGTCGGGCGCTCTCGAGCTCTCGATGGGCATGAGCGGTGACCTGGAGCTCGCGATCGCCGAGGGTGCGACGATCGTCCGGGTCGGCTCGGCTGTGTTCGGTGAGCGGGCCGTTCTTGCGACCCGAGGCGCTGCGGACATCTAGATTGGGCGCATGCTGGCACCCGACCTACAGCCCAACGAACCACACAGCCCCGGGCTGGCGGCCCGCTTGAACTGGCTCCGCGCCGGCGTCCTCGGTGCCAACGACGGGATCGTCTCCGAGGCCGGCATCGTGGTCGGCGTCGCCGCCGCCACGACGACTCTGAGCGCCATCGCGACGGCCGGCATCGCCGGGCTCGTCGCCGGAGCGATGTCCATGGCGGTGGGCGAGTACGTCTCGGTCAGCAGCCAGCGGGACTCGGAGAAGGCCCTGCTCGCGCTCGAGCGGCACGAGCTGGCCACCATGCCGGACGAGGAGTTCGAGGAGCTTGTCGGACTGCACGTCCAGACCGGGCTCTCCCCCGAGCTCGCCCGGAGGGTCGCCGAGGAACAGACCGCTCACGATGCGCTCGCTGCACACGCCCGGCTCGAGCTCGGTATCAGCCCGGACGAGCTGACCAACCCGTGGCACGCAGCCGTCGCGTCGATGACTGCCTTCACCCTCGGCGGCCTGCTGCCGGTGCTTGTGATCTGCCTGACGGCGCCCGCCTGGCGGATCGTGCTCACCTTCGCCGTGGTCCTCCTGGCGCTGGCAGGCACCGGCTCGGTCAGCGCCCGGCTCGGCCGCGCGCCCCGGCTGCGGGCCATCCTCCGGAACCTCCTCGGCGGCTCCCTCGCGATGGCCATCACGTACGGCGTCGGCGCCCTTGTCGGCCACATCTTCTAGACCCGGCCCGGCGCATACATCGCACGTTGTCAAGGCCACTTGACATGTCGTCAGGTGTCAAGCACACTTGACACATCCGTTGGACCGAGGAGCCCCGATGAAGAACGACGTGCGCACGCTGCGGGAGGCTGCCGGCCTGTCCCAGGCAGCCCTCGGCGCCGCGCTCGAGGTCTCGCGCCAGACCATCAACGCGATCGAGACCGAGAAGTACGACCCGTCGCTCCCCCTGGCCCTCCGCATCGCGCGCTACTTCCACACCCAGATCGAGGAGATCTTCCATGTCGACTGACACACCCACCGTGAAGCCCGGCCCTCGTTCGGTGTTCTGGCGGGTGACCGCATCCGTTGTCGTCGTGGCCGGCCTTGCGACGGTCGTCGCGCACTCCGGGAACACCGCCATGGCGGCCGGGATGCTGACCGGCGGCGCACTCGCGGTCGTCGCCGTGCTGGTCGCCGCGACGTTGTACCGACGTCGCCGCGGCGACGTGCCCACCGGGGCCAGGGTGCTCGCCGGACCCGTCGACGAGCGCGACCGCCGGCTGGTCGGCAGGTCGTGGGCGATCACCGGGTTCGTCGTCACCGGCGGTCTGGTGGTCGCGCTGCTGGCGAAGGGCATGGGCGCCCAGGTGCAAGAGGCGCCGGCGGTGCTGCTCTGGGTCGCTCTCGCGACCCTGGTCACCAGCTTCCTGGTCCTCGACCGACGGTCCTGAGGCCGGCGGGTCGGCTCAGCGCGCGTCGATCCCGGCCCTGAGCAGGCCATAGACGATCGAGTCGACCAGCGCCTCCCACGAGGCCTCGATGACATTCGGGCCCACCCCGACGGTCCGCCAGGTGGTCTCCGCCTGAGCGTCGAAGGTCTCGATCAGCACCCGCGTGATCGCGTCGGTGCCGTGCGCGGTGTCCATGATCCGCACCTTGAAGTCGATCAGCTCGAACCGCTCGATCTCCGGGTACACACCGAGCAGAGCCTTCCGCAGCGCATGGTCGAGCGCATTCACCGGGCCGTTCCCCTCGCCGGTCGCGATGACACGCTCCCCGGCGGCGGCCAGCTTGACCGTCGCCTCGGCGTCGGCCTCGTCGACGTTGCCCGGCAGCGTCTCGACGATCACCCGCCAGCTCTCGACGTCGAAGTAATGCAGCCGGAAGCCGTCCATCTCCTCGCGGAGCAGCAGCTCGAACGACGCGTCCGCCGCGTCGTAGGTGTAGCCGTGCGCCTCGGCATCCTTGACGCGATCGGTGACCTTGGTGAGCAGCGCGGACTGGCCGCTGAGGTCGAAGCCCAGCTCGCGACCCTTGAGCTCGATGCTCGCCCGCCCAGCCATCTCGGAGACGAGCATCCGCATGTCGTTCCCGACCAGCTCCGGATCGGTGTGCTGGTACATGTCCGGGTCGACCTTGATGGCGCTCGCATGCAGGCCACCCTTGTGCGCGAAGGCGCTAGCGCCGACGTACGGCTGGCGCGCGAACGGGCTGATGTTCGTGATCTCGGCGATTGCGTGCGCGATCCGGGTCGCCTCTCGCAGTCCGGTGCCGGCCAGCAGGCTCCGCCCGTGCTTGATCTCGAGGTTCGCGACGACGGCGATCAGGTCCGCGTTGCCGGTCCGCTCGCCGTACCCGTTGACGCAGCCCTGGATGTGCTCGGCGCCCGCGCGCACCGCGGCGAGGGTGTTGGCGATGGCACAACCGGTGTCGTTGTGCGCGTGCATCCCGAGGCGCCCGGTCGTCAGGGTCCGGACCGTCGAGACGATCTCGCCCACCCACTCCGGCAGCATCCCGCCATTCGTATCGCAGAGGATCGCGACCTCCGCGCCCGCGGCGAACGCAGCCTGCACCGCGCGGACCGCGTAGTCGGGGTCGAACCGGTAGCCGTCGAAGAAGTGCTCGGCGTCGAGGAACACACGTCGGCCCTCGCCGGTGAGGAACGCGACCGTGTCGGTGATCATCGCGAGGTTCTCCTCCGCCGTGGTGCGCAGCGCGCGCTCCACGTGCCGGATGTCGCTCTTGGCGACCAACGTGAGGACCGGAGCGCCGGAGTCGAGCAGAGCGCGCACCTGAGGGTCGTCGTAGGCCCGGACGAGTGGCTTCCGGGTGGCGCCGAAGGCCGCCAGCTCGGCGTTGCGGAAGTCCAGCTCCTTCGCCGCGCGGGCGAAGAACTCGGTGTCCTTGGGGATCGCTCCCGGCCAGCCGCCCTCGATGTACTGCACGCCGAGCTCGTCGAGCAGCGGGGCGATGGCGAGCTTGTCCGCGACGGACAGGTTCATGCCCTCTTGCTGCGCGCCGTCGCGCAAGGTCGTGTCGTACACGTCGAAGGTCTCGGTGCTCACGGTGCTCTCTTCTCGTGCTCGTGCTGCCACGTCGCTGTCGGCCGGGCGCCGTCCCCGGCAACAAAAAGACCTCCCAAGATGCGGGAGGTCGGCGCGTTCGGTCGGTAACCGGACGCGCTATCCAATGATGATCGAGGTGGTGACCATGAAGGCATCATGCCACAGCGGGTCCGTGCGCGGGAGGGGCGCGTGCCGCGGATCGTCAGAGGTGCCGCAACCGGTCGACGTCGCGCCCAGCACCCCTGTCGGCGCAGGTGGCGAGGGCGAGGGCGAGGGCGTTCCCGAGGAGTTCCGGTCAGGGAACTCGGGCCGTCCATTCGGGCGTGCCGAACTTGGTCGCGACCAGCTGTTCCGCGCGGGCCCGCTCATCGGGCGTAACCGCGCCGTCGACGGCGTCGTACCGGCGGCGGAAGTGGTTCTTGAACGCCTCGATGACGTCGGAGCGCGCCATCTGTGTCTGCGAGCGCAGCGGGTCGACGCGCTTGTTGGCGCTCGCGGTGCCCTTGTCCGAGAGCTTCTCCCGGCCGATCCGCAGCACCTCCAGCATCTTGGTGGCGTCGATGTCGTAGGCCATCGTCACGTGGTGCAGCACCGCACCGTTGGCCAGCCGTTTCTGCGCGGCCCCGGCGATCTTGCCGGCGGGCGAGGCGATGTCGTTGATCGGGACGTAGCTGGCCTCGATGCCGAGCTCGCCCAGGGCACCGAGCACCCAGTCGTCGAGGAACGCGTACGACCGCTCGAAGCTGAGCCCCTCGACGAGCGAGGCGGGAACCGTCAGCGAGTAGGTGATCGTGTTCCCGGGCTCGATGAACATCGCTCCGCCACCGGAGATCCGGCGAACCACCGTGATGCCGTGGCGAACGGCGCCGTCGTCGTCCACCTCGTTGCGCAGCGACTGGAACGAGCCGATCACGACCGCGGGTGCGCCCCACTCCCAGATCCGCAGCGTCGGGCGTCGGGTGCCCTCACCGACCGCCTCCGAAAGCACCTGGTCCAGCGCCATGTGCATCGCCGGTGACTCCGGGCCCTCGTGCACGATCTCGAAGGTGTGGTCCTCCCACCGGGTGGCGTGGCCCACCGCCCGCCGAACCGCGATCGCCACGGCCGGCGCGTCGAAGCCCACCAGGATCGCGCCCTCCAGCGCCCCCTGCACGACGCCGGTCAGCTGGGCGACCGTCGCGCCCTCCGAGATGCCGAGCAGGGCCGCGTTGATCGCGTCCAGGGCCTCGTCGGGCTCCAGGAAGAAGTCGCCGCTGACGGCGGCGCGGGTGATCCGGCCGTCGGCCACGTCGAGATCGACCGCGACGAGCTTGCCGCCGGGAACCTTGTACTCACCGCGCATGCGATTCATCCTATGACCGCACGCCCACCACGCTGCACGCTGAGGCGGCTAGGCCGAAGACCCGAGCGGCTCGACGGGCTCGAGCGCGCTCAGGGCGCGCAGCCGCCCGGCGAGGAGCACCGAGAGCACCACCCACGGGACCAGGGACGAGATCGCGAAGATCAGCCCGACCACCCCGACGTTCGTCGGGACGGTCATCAGGATCGCCGCCACAACGCCCCACCGCGCCGTCGCCCGGCTGAAGATGCTCGACCGGAACATCAGCACCACGAACACCACCAGGGCGATCCCGTTGAGCACGTAGTAGATGTCGAAGGCCGTGCCCATCCAGCCGGCGAGCATCCCGTCGCCCGTCGCCAGCAGCGCGACCCGCTCGGCCGGGCCGGCGTCGGCATAGCTGTGCGCCAGGGTGAGCATCTCGACCGCGCGGGGCGCCGACATGTACGCCGCGATCCCGATCGCGCTGAGCGCCATGGCGATGGTCACGCCAGACCGGCTCACTCGCCACAGCACAACGGTGAGAGCCAGGTACACGAGAAATGCGAGCAGGTTGCTCACCACGTACAGCAGGTCCAGCGAGAGCATGCCGAGGAGGGGATGTTTGACCAGGAGGTCGAAGTACCCCTCGGCCGTCTCCGGCGGCGGCCAGAAGACGTAGATCGTCATCTGGATCACGACCATCGCGACCCCGGCCCAGGCCGCCCACATGCCGGTCCGCAGCAGCCCGCGCCACGCGGTCAGGTCCAGACCGGATTCCATCAGCGCCGCCCCAATCGGTCGACGTCGCGCACCGCGCCCTTGTCGGCCGACGTCGCCATCGCGGCATAGGCCCGCAGGGCCGGCGACACGGCCCGGTCCCGGTCCCGCGGCCGGTACCCACCGCTCGCCTGCACCGCCGCCCGACGCCGGTCCAGCTCGCCGTCGTCCACCCGCAGCTGAATGCTCCGGGCGGGGATGTCGATGTCGATCACGTCCCCGTCGGCGACCAGGGCGATCACCCCACCCGCGGCAGCCTCCGGCGACACGTGCCCGATCGACAGGCCGGACGTCCCGCCCGAGAACCGCCCGTCGGTGATGAGCGCACACACCTTCCCAAGTCCCCGGACCTTGAGGTACGTGGTCGGGTAGAGCATCTCCTGCATGCCCGGGCCACCCGCCGGTCCCTCGTACCGCACGACGACGACGTCGCCCGGCTTCACACCCCCGCTCAGGATCGCGTCGACCGCCTGCTCCTGGGACTCCACGACCACCGCCGGACCGGAGAACACCAGGGCCGAGTCGGCCACGCCCGCGGTCTTGACGACGCACCCGTCCGCCGCGAAGTTGCCCCGCAGCACCGCCAGGCCGCCATCGGCGGAGTATGCGTGCGCGACGTCCCGGATGCAGCCGGCCGCGGCGTCGTCGTCCAGGGAGTCCCAACGCTCGGACTGCGAGAACGCGGCCGATGACCGCACGCCACCGGGCGCCGCATGGAACAGGTCCACGGCCTCCTGCGACGGCGAGCCACCGCGGATGTCCCACTCCTTCAGCCAGGCCTCGAGCGACGGGGCGTGCACGGCATGCACCTCCTCGCGCAGCAGGCCCGCGCGGTACAGCTCACCGAGGATCGCCGGGATGCCACCGGCACGGTGCACGTCCTCCATCAGGTAGCTGCTGCTCGGTGCGACCTTGCAGATGCATGCGACGCGCCGGGAGATCGCGTCGATGTCGGCCATGGTGAAGTCGAGCTCGGCCTCGTGGGCGGCCGCCAGGATGTGCAGCACGGTGTTGGTCGAGCCGCCCATGGCGATGTCGAGCGCCATGGCGTTCTCGAACGCCGCCCGGGTTGCGATGGAGCGCGGGAGCGCGGACGCGTCGTCGGCGTCGTAGTAGCGGCGGGCCAGGTCGACGGCCGTCGCCCCCGCGGTCTCGTAGAGCGCCTTGCGGTCGGTGTGCGTGGCCAGGACGGTACCGTTGCCGGGCAGCGCCAGCCCGAGCGCCTCCATCAGGCAGTTCATCGAGTTGGCCGTGAACATGCCGGAGCACGATCCGCAGGTGGGACAGGCCGACTCCTCGATGCGGACCAGGTCCGCGTCGGAGACGGCTTCGTCAACGGCGTCGGCCATCGCGTCGATCAGGTGGACCCGCTTGCGCACGGTGCCGTCCACCAGGACGGCGGTGCCGCCCTCCATGGGGCCGCCGGAGACGAACACAGCGGGGATGTTCAGCCGCAGCGCGGCCATCAGCATGCCGGGGGTGATCTTGTCGCAGTTGGAGATGCACACCAGTGCGTCGGCACAGTGCGCGTTGACCATGTACTCGACGCTGTCGGCGATCAGGTCCCGCGAGGGCAGCGAGTAGAGCATCCCGCCGTGCCCCATCGCGATGCCGTCGTCGATGGCGATCGTGTTGAACTCACGCGCGATGCCCCCCGCGGCGTGGATCGCCGCGGAGACGATGCGGCCGACCGGGGCGAGGTGCGTATGCCCGGGGACGAACTCGGTGAAGCTGTTCGCCACCGCGATGATCGGCTTGCCGATGTCCGCCGCGGCGACGCCGGTCGCACGCAGCAGTGCGCGTGCCCCGGCCATGTTGCGCCCGTGGGTGACGGTGCGGGACCGCAGCTCCGGCATCTCGGTCTCCTTCAGCTCAGACGATCCGGCGCGTCCAGCCGTACCGGTCCGTGGCCCGTCCGTACTGGATGTCCATCAGCTGCTCGCGCACGTCCATCGTGATCTTGCCCGCATCGCCGTCGGCGACCGTGAGGTCGAACTCGGCGCCCGCAAGCCGGCCGACGGGGGTGACGACCGCCGCCGTGCCGCACGCGAACACCTCGTTGATCGAGCCGTTCTTCAGACCGGCCAGCACCTCGGTGAGCGGGATGTCGCTCTCGTCGACCTCATGGCCGGCATCCCGCAGCAGCTGGATGACCGAGGACCGGGTCACGCCTTCGAGGATCGACCCGGTCAGCCGTGGTGTGGACACGGAGCCGTCGGCGTGCACCACGAAGACGTTCATGCCGCCGAGCTCTTCGAGGTTCGTGTCGGTCCGCGCGTCCAGGAAGCAGACCTGTTCGCAGCCCTGGGCGTACGCCTGCTGCTGCGGCAGCAGGCTCGAGGCGTAGTTGCCGCCGCACTTGGCGGACCCGGTGCCACCGGGGCCGGAACGGTTGTACTCCTGGGACACCCAGATGGACACCGGCTTGACGCCGCTGGGGAAGTACGGTCCGACCGGCGACGCGATCACCAGGTACTCGACCTCGTCTGCCGGACGCACCCCGAGAAAGCCCTCCGAGGCGTACATGAAGGGGCGCAGGTACAGGCACATCTCGGCGTCGCCGTCGGGCACCCAGGTCACGTCGGTCCGGACCAGTGCTGCGATCGAGCCGAGGAAGTCGTCCTCGCTCAGCACCGGGAGGGCCAAGCGCTCGGCCGAGGCCGCGAATCGCCGAGCGTTCGCGTCGGGGCGGAACATCCAGATGGACCCATCCGCGTGGCGGTACGCCTTGAGTCCCTCGAAGATCTCCTGCCCGTAGTGCAGCACGGCGGATGCTGGGTCCAGCTGCAGCGGCCCGTAAGGCTCGATGCGGCGTCCGTGCCAGCCCTCCACGTTGGACCAGGAGACCCGAGCCATGTGGTCCGTGAAGACGGTTCCGAAGCTAGGCTCCTTCACCAGCTCGGCGCGCTCCTCGGCGGGGCGGGGCGTGCTGGTGAGTCGGACCTCGAAGGCCGCTGCGGCGGCATCGACCGAGGTCGCGAGGCCTTCCGGAACGGAGGAACTCATGGTTGTCAGCCTTTCACCTGGTGTCTGTCTGACGGAACCGGTGGGGGTGGCCGATGCGGCAAGGTCTCGGTCGGTAGACGCCGGTTCCCGTGGTCTCAGTGGGCGATGCGTGCCGCCAGATCGTCGCCGATCTCGGCCGTGGAGCGGACCCGGACGCCGCGCCCGGCGAGGTCGGCAGCAACCGCCGCCTCCACCGCCCGAGCCTGCTCGGTCAGCCCGAGGTGGTCGAGCAGCATGCTCACCGAGAGCACCGTGGCGGTCGGGTCGGCCTTGCCCTGGCCGGCGATGTCCGGAGCGGAACCGTGCACCGGTTCGAACATGCTCGGTGCGGTGCGGTCCGGGTTGACGTTGCCGGACGCCGCCAGCCCGATTCCACCGGTGATCGCCGCAGCCTGGTCGGTCAGGATGTCGCCGAAGAGGTTGTCGGTGACGACGACGTCGAACCGGGACGGCTTCGTCGTCATGAAGATCGTCGCCGCATCGACGTGCAGGTAGTCCGCAGTGACGTCCGGGAACTCTGCGCCCACCAGGTCGACGATCCGCTGCCAGAGGTGACCGGCGTGCACCAGGACGTTCTGCTTGTGCACCAGCGTGAGGTGCTTGCGGGGACGCCGTTGCGCGGTCGCGAAGGCGTACCGGACCACGCGCTCGACCCCGAAGGCGGTGTTGAGGCTCACCTCGGTGGCGATCTCGTGCGGCGTACCGGCACGCAACGCACCGCCGTTGCCGGCATACGGGCCTTCGGTGCCTTCGCGCACGACGACGAAGTCCACCTCGCCGGGGTCGGCGAGCGGGGACCGGACACCCGGGTAGAGGCGAGCCGGCCGCAGGTTCACGTACTGGTCGAGCTCGAACCGCAGCTTCAGCAGCAGACCCCGCTCGAGGACTCCGGACGGGACGCCCGGGTCACCGACCGCGCCGAGCAGGATGACGTCGTGTTCGCGGATCGCGGCGAGGTCCGTGGCGGAGAGCGTCTCGCCGGTCCGGTGCCAGCGCGCGGCGCCGAGGTCGAACGCTGTGGTCGTGACGGTGACGTCACTTCCGGCGAGGGCGGCGTCGAGCGTCTTGAGGCCCTGATCGACGACCTCCGGACCGATGCCGTCGCCTGCGACAACAGCGAGCTTGATGTTGCGCGTCATTCCCCCACCCTAGTCAGTCGTCCCATGGACTGGGACGGTCATCTCACCTGCTGACCGACGCTCCGCGTGCCGGGGTGGGGGCGCGGTTGGTGCTCCCCCACCCCGCAGCGGTCAGCGTGCCGCGCTGCCCTCGACGTAGTCGCCGTCGCTCGGCCTGACCCACGCGAACAACGGACGCAGCCGGCGTCCGACGGCCTCGATGGGGTGGCTCTCACCCTCGGCACGCAGCGCCTTGAACTCCGGCGCCCCGGCGTCCTGGTCGTTGATGAACCGAGCCGCGAAGGCACCGCTCTGGATGTCCCCGAGGACCTCCTGCATGTGCTGCTTGACGGTCGCGTCGATGACCCGCGGTCCCGAGACGTAGTCGCCGTACTCGGCCGTGTCGGAGACGCTCCACCGCTGCTTGGTGATCCCGCCCTCGTAGATCAGGTCGACGATGAGCTTGAGCTCGTGCAGCACCTCGAAGTACGCGATCTCCGGCTGGTAGCCGGCCTCGGTCAGCGTCTCGAAGCCGTACTGGATGAGCTTGGAGACCCCGCCGCACAGGACCGCCTGCTCTCCGAACAGGTCGGTCTCGGTCTCCTCGGTGAAGGTGGTCTTGATGCCGGCCGCGCGCAGGCCGCCGATCGCCTTGGCGTAGGAGAGCGCGAGGGGCCAGGCTCCACCGGTCGCGTCCTTCTCGACCGCCACCAGCACCGGGACGCCGCGACCGTCGACGAACTCGCGACGAACCAGGTGACCCGGACCCTTGGGTGCGACCATCGCGACGTCGACGCCGTCGGGCGGCGTGATGTATCCGAACCGGATGTTGAAGCCGTGCGCGAAGAGCAGCGCCTTGCCGGCAGTCAGGCCCGGCTCGATCGACTCGGCGTAGACCTTGCGCTGAACCGGGTCCGGCACCAGCACCATGATGACGTCGGCCTCGGCCGTAGCCTCGGCCGGCGTGACGACGCGCAGGCCCTCGTTCTCGGCCTTGACCCGCGAGGCACTCCCCTCGGCCAGGCCGACGCGGACGTCGACACCCGAATCGCGCAGGTTCAGCGCGTGCGCATGCCCCTGGCTGCCGTAGCCGATGACCGCAACCTTGCGGCCGGCAATGATCGAGAGGTCGGCGTCGTCCTCGTAGAAGAGCTCTGCCACGGTGGATCTCCTTGGTGTGTCGATGGTCTGGGAAGACTCGGGGCCCGGTCGCGAGGCGCGGCCGGGGTGACTGCTCGGGTCGATCAGGCGCTACGCCCGACGCGCTCGAGCGAGCGGTCCGTGATGGAGCGCGAACCGCGGCCGATCGCAACGGTGCCCGACTGGACGATCTCGCGCACGCCGAACGGCTCGAGCGCGGTCAGCAGGGCCGCGAGCTTGTCCGGGCCACCGGTCGCCTCGATAGTGACGGCATCCGGCACGACGTCGATGACGCGGGCCCGGAACAGCTGGACCACCTCGAGCACGCCCGAGCGGCTCGGGCCCTCGGCCCGGACCTTGACCATGAGCAGCTCGCGCTGCACCGAGGAGTCACGCTCGAGCTCGACGATCTTGAGGACATGGACCAGCTTGTTGAGCTGCTTCGTGACCTGCTCGAGCGGCAGCTCCGCCACGTCGACGACGACCGTGATCCGGGAGATCTCGGGGTGCTCGGTCGGACCGACAGCGAGCGAGTGGATGTTGAACGAACGGCGCGCGAAGAGGCCGGAGACGCGCGTGAGCACGCCGGGCTTGTTCTCGACGAGCACTGACAGGGTGTGACGACTCATCAGTTGTCCCTCAGTCTTCCCGGTCCCAAGCAGGGCTGATGCCCCGCGCGTACTGGATCTCGTCATTGCTCACGCCGGCGGCCACCATCGGCCACACCATCGCATCGCGCGAGACGGTGAAGTCCACGACGACCGCCTGGTCGTCGATCTCCATCGCGCGCTTGATCGTCGCGTCGACATCGGCCTCGTTGTCGCAGCGCAGGCCGACGCAGCCGTACGCCTCGGCGAGCTTCACGAAGTCGGGGATGCGGACGGTTCCGTGCCCCGTGTTCAGGTCGGTGTTGGAGTAGCGCGACTCGTAGAAGAGGGTCTGCCACTGGCGCACCATGCCGAGCGAGGAGTTGTTGATGATCGCGACCTTGATCGGGATCTCGTTGATCGTGCAGGTCGCGAGCTCCTGGTTCGTCATCTGGAAGCAACCGTCGCCGTCGATGGACCACACCGTGCGGTCCGGGACGCCGACTTTCGCACCCATGGCGGCCGGGACCGAGTAGCCCATCGTCCCGAGTCCGCCCGAGTTGATCCACGAGTTCGGCCGCTCGTAGCGGATGAACTGCGAGGCCCACATCTGGTGCTGCCCGACGCCGGACACGAAGATCGACTCCGGCCCGGAGATCTCGCCCAGTCGCTTGATGACGTGCTGGGGTGAGAGCAGACCGTCATCGGTCGGCGCGAAGCCGAGCGGGTAGGTGTCCCGCCAGTCGTCGATCTGACGCCACCATGCCGCGAGGTCGGGCTTGCCGTGCTGAGCCTGCTCGGCGGCGAGCTCGGGCAGCAGGTCGTTGATGACCTCCTTGAGGTCGCCGACGATCGGCACGTCGACGGTGCGGTTCTTGCCGATCTCGGCCGGGTCGATGTCCGCGTGGATCACCGTGGCGTGCGGAGCGAAGCTGGACAGCTTGCCGGTGACGCGGTCGTCGAACCGGGTGCCGAGCGCGACCAGCAGGTCGCACTTCTGCAGCGCGGCGACCGCGGCGACGGTCCCGTGCATCCCCGGCATGCCGAGGTTCTGCGGGTGCGAGTCCGGCAGCGCGCCGCGGGCCATGAGCGTCGTCACGACAGCCGCGCCGCTCGCGTTGGCCAGCTTGAGCAGCTCGGCCGCGGCCCCGGACCGGATCACCCCGCCGCCGACGTACAGCACCGGGCGACGCGCCGTCGCGAGCAGCCGCGCGGCCTCCTTGATCTGCTTTCCGTGCGGCTTGGTGGTCGGGTGGTAGCCGGGCAGCTGGAGCTCCGGCGGCCAGGAGAAGGTCGTCCCCGCGACCATCGCGGACTTCGCGATGTCGATCAGCACGGGGCCCGGGCGCCCGGTGCTCGCGATGTGGAAGGCCTCGGCGATCACCCGCGGGATGTCGGCCGGGTTCGTGACCAGGAAGCTGTGCTTGGTGATCGGCAGCGTGATGCCGACGATGTCCGCCTCCTGGAACGCGTCGGTGCCGATCAGCGCTGCACCCACCTGCCCGGTGATCGCGACGATCGGGATCGAGTCCATGTTGGCGTCCGCCAGCGGCGTGACCAGGTTCGTCGCGCCCGGACCCGACGTCGCGACGCAGACGCCCACCCGACCGGTGGCGTGCGCGTAGCCGGACGCGGCATGGCCCGCGCCCTGCTCGTGCCGCACCAGGATGTGCCGGATCTTCTTCGAGTCCATCATCGGGTCGTAGAGCGGGAGGACCGCGCCACCCGGGAGCCCGAAGATGACCTCGACGCCGGACTCCTCGAGCGAGCGGACGATCGACTTCGCGCCGTCCATCCCCTCCGAGTGGACGGCGTGACCGGTACCACCGGCAGCGACCTGCTCGACATCAGTGACCGACGACACGACGGGTCGTGGGGCGGGCGTCGGCGCGGCTGCTCGCGGTGGTGCCGGATGGTGACTCTGGACCATCGTTGTCTCCCTGCCTGGCTGGTACCTGCGGTGTTCAGCTCGTTCGGGATGGAGCTACGGGACTGCTGTGCATGAAAAAACCCCTCGAGCCCTGTGAGGGCCGGTCGAGGGGTGCGCGCGGAGTAGACCTGCGGGGCCGTCAGCCAGCGCGCCGAGGTACTACTACGAGGATCGTCTGCACGTTCTCAGCCTAGACCAGCGAACGCCCGGTGTCATGCACTTCGGCACAATGTCTCGAATCGTGGGCCACGGTCTCGCATCCCGAGACTTCCCGCACGCGGAGTGGGGTGTTCCGGCACATCCCTGCCGCGCGCTCGCGCCCGAACGCTCCGGTCCGGCGAGCGTGACAGCGTCCAGACCCGACCCACAGAGGCCGGATCAGTCGAGGACGGCGCCCGTGGACGCGGATCCGACGAGCTTGACGTACTTGGCCAGGACACCCCGGGTGTAGCGCGGCGGCGGCGGCGCCCAGCCCTCTGCCCGGCGGGCCAGCTCGGCATCGTCCACCAGCAGGTCGAGGGTCATCTTCGCGACGTCGAGCCGGATCCGGTCGCCGGCCCGGACGAAGGCGACCGGCCCGGCGTCCATCGCCTCGGGAGCGATGTGGCCCACGCACAGGCCGGTCGTCCCGCCGGAGAAGCGCCCGTCGGTGATGAGCAGGACGTCCTTGCCGAGGCCGGCGCCCTTGATCGCTCCCGTGATGGCCAGCATCTCGCGCATGCCCGGGCCGCCCTTCGGGCCCTCGTACCGGATCACGACGACGTCGCCCGCTGTGATCGTCCCGTCCTCGAGCGCGTCGAGCGCACCCCGCTCACGGTCGAACACCCGCGCGGTGCCCTCGAAGATGTCGGAGTCGAAGCCCGCGGACTTCACCACGGCGCCGTCGGGCGCGAGCGAGCCGTGCAGGATCGTGATCCCTCCGGTGCGGTGGATCGGGTTGTCGAGCGTGCGCAGGATCTTCCCGTCCGGGTCCGGCGGGGCGATGTCGGCGAGGTTCTCCGCCACGGTCTTGCCGGTCACCGTGAGGCAGTCGCCGTGGATGAGCCCGGCGTCGAGCAAGGCCTTCATCAGAACCGGGACGCCGCCGACCCGGTCGACGTCGTTCATCACGTAGCGGCCGAAGGGCTTGAGGTCGCCCAGGTGCGGGACCCGCTCGGCAACCCGGGAGAAGTCCTGGAGAGTGAGGTCCACGTCGGCCTCGTGGGCGATCGCGAGCAGGTGCAGGACCGCGTTGGTGGACCCACCGAAGGCCATCACCACGGCGATCGCGTTCTCGAACGCCTCCTTGGTCATGATCTGGCGCGCGGTGATCCCCTTGCGGAGGAGCTCGACCACGGCCTCACCGGAGCGGTGCGCGAAGTTGTCGCGACGGCGGTCGGCCGACGGCGGCGCGGCGGAGCCCGGTAGGGACATCCCGATCGCCTCGGCCACCGACGCCATCGTGTTCGCGGTGTACATGCCACCGCACGCGCCCTCGCCCGGGCAGATGGCCCGCTCGATCCGATCCAGGTCGTCGCGACTCATCAACCCGCGTAGGCACGCCCCGACCGCCTCGAAGGCGTCGATGATCGTGACGTCCTTCTCGGAACCGTCGGTCAAGGTGACCCGGCCCGGCATGATCGAGCCGGCGTACAGGAAGACCGAGGCGAGGTCGAGCCGTGCGGCCGCCATCAGCATGCCGGGCAGCGACTTGTCGCAGCCGGCCAGCAGCACCGAGCCGTCGAGCCGCTCCGCCTGCATCACCACCTCGACCGAGTCCGCGATGACGTCCCGCGAGACGAGCGAGAAGTGCATCCCCTCGTGGCCCATCGAGATGCCGTCGGAGACGGAGATGGTGCCGAACTCGAGCGGGTACCCGCCGGCCGCGTGCACGCCTTCCTTGGCGGCCTTGGCGAGCCGGTCCAGGGACAGGTTGCAGGGTGTGATCTCGTTCCACGAGCTCGCGACGCCGATCTGCGGCTTCGCGAAGTCGTCGTCGCCCATCCCGACGGCCCGGAGCATGCCGCGCGCCGCGGTGCTCTCGATCCCATCGGTGACCTGACGGCTGCGTGGCTTGATGTCGACGGCGTCGGCGCTGGGAGAAGTCATCCTCCGAGGGTAGGACGGTGACCGCAGGTGTGGTGGGCCTGGCCACGCTCCGGACTGAATGACGCGCGAACCGGATCACGATCCCCGGGAAACCGAGGGCGGCACGCGCGGTAGGCCTTTGTCTCTGGCTCGTTGCCGATGGTCGGAACTCGCGCTCTTGGTGCGGTTGCTGCCGGAGCCGCCGCCGCTACCCGCGGCGAGCAGCATCTCCATGCCCACGCCCAGCGCAAGCGCTGAGCGTGCTCGGAACCTCCTCATGTCCGGGGGTCCCGTTCGTCGACGTTGACACCAGGACCTGACGGAGTCTCCCAATGCCTTATCGGAGCCGTGTCAATCGATATCGATAACGATTTCGACGCGCTATTGTTGCGGCATGTTCCCGAACGGACGCGTGACCATCGGCGACGTCGCACGCACGGCCGGCGTGTCTGTCGCCACCGTGTCCAAGGTGATCAACCAGCGCCACGGCGTCGCGGCGGCGACCTCGGAACGGGTGCTGGAGGTGGTCGGCCAGCTGGGCTACGAGTCCAGCCTCGTGGCCCGGAGCCTGCGCAGCCTGAGGACGAACGTCATCGGGATCCTCGTTGCGGAGTTCGAGCCGTACAGCACCGAACTCCTCAAGGGCACCTCGGCCGCCGTCGAGGGCACCGGCTACGAGCTCCTGGCCTACTCGGGCAGCGGGCTCACCGGCGAGAACGCGGGCTGGGAACGGCGCTATCTGGCGCGACTGGGCGGCACGCTGATCGATGGAGCCATCCTGGTCACACCTACGGTGGTCGATGTCGACCACGACATACCGATCGTCGCGGTCGACCCACACCTGGGACCCTCGGCGCTGCCCACCATCGACTCCGACAGCCTTGGCGGAGCGATCGCCGCGACCGAGTACCTGCTCCGCCTCGGTCACCGGCGCATCGGGTTCCTCGGCGGCCGCCCTGACCTGGACTCCGCTCGGTTGCGCGAACAGGGCTTCCGCTCGGCGATGGCCGCGGCCGGAGTCCCGGTGCACCCCGAGCTGATGCGCGTGGGCGGGTACCGGCCGGGGGCAGCCGAGCTGCCGGCCCGCGAGCTCCTCACCCTGGCCGAGCGTCCTACCGCCATCTTCGCCGGGAACGACCTGACGGCCATCCAGACGATGGAGGTGGCCCGGTCGCTCGGGCTGCGCATCCCTGAGGACCTGTCGGTGATCGGGTTCGACAACGTGCCGGAGTCGGCCCTGGCCAACCCACCGTTGACCACGATCCAGCAGCCCATCCAGCAGATGGGCGCCGAGGCTGTCCGGATGCTGATCGACCTGATCAACGGCACCGAGCGCGCGCCGCACCTGCGGCTGCCGACGTCGCTGGTCGAGCGGAGCTCGTGCCGCGCCCTGTGAAGGCGGGGGTTGGGCGACGCAGCGCTTCAGGTCAGCCGCGGTCGTCCGTGGCGCCGCACTGGGCTCAGGTCCGCGGGATGACGTTGAGCAGTCGATCGCCCTTCTCGAGCCGTGCGATCTGCTTGCGTAGCAGCCGGATGAGCCGCGGATCTGTCGCCCGGGTGTTCCCCGCGACGTGCGGGGTGATGATCACGCCCGGCGCGTGCCACAGCGGGTGATCCGCTGGCAAGGGCTCGGGTTCGGTCACATCCAGCGCCGCACGCAACCGGCCAGTAGTCACCTCCGCGAGCAGCGCGTCGGTGTCGACGATCTTGCCGCGCGCCATGTTGACCAGGAGCGCACCGTCGCGCATCCGCGCCAGGAACGTCGCGTCCACCAGGCCTGAGGTCTCCTCGGTGAGCGGCGCGATGAGGATGACGACGTCGACCGAGGGGAGCAGCTCCGGCACCTCCGCCATTCCGCGCACGACGACGCCGTCCTGCACCCGAGGCGTGCGCGCCACCGCGACGAGCTCGACCTCGAACGGAGCGAGTCGCCGCGCGATCGCGGTCCCGATCGAGCCGTAGCCGAGGATCATCACCCGCCGGTCGGCGAGCGACTCGCGGGTCCGCGGCGCCCATCGTCCCTCGAGCTGATCGAGTACCGCCGCGTCGATCCCCCGCTGGGAGGCGAGCACCAGGCCTACCGCGAGCTCCGCGGTCCCGGCGTCGTGCACGCCGCGCGCGTTGCACACGATCACCCCGGGCGGCACGCGCCCGAGCGCGTGCTCGTAGCCGGCGCTCGGCAGCTGCACCACCTTGAGGCGCGGCAAGGCCCGGAGTCGCTCGAGGATGCCCGCATCGGCCATGTAGTACGGGGCGACGACGACGTCGACCGCCGCAGCGACGTCGTCGGGGAGCGGCCCGACCAGGTCCCACTCGACCACTCGGACCCGGCCCGGATCAGCGCCCAGAGCATCGACGAGGCGCCGGTACGGAAGGGTGATCGTCAGCATGAGTCCATCTTGCCGGACTCCGGTGGTCGGCGGTGCACGGGAGCGTGGCCCGCGCGACGGACTGCCTGGTCGCGGTCGCTGACCGACGGCGGGCGCCCGCGACGAGGACCTCCCCGCGACGCCAATTCAGCCCTCGAGACCGAACTTCGTGAGCACCAGCTCGCGCACCCGGGCCGCGTCAGCCTGACCGCGGGTCGCCTTCATCACGGCGCCGACGATCGCACCGGCGGCCTGCACCTTGCCATCGCGGATCTTCGCCGCGACGTCCGGCTGCGCGGCCAGTGCCTCGTCGATCGCAGCGAGCAGCGCGCCGTCGTCGGACACGACCTCGAGCCCGCGGGCGGCGACGACCTCGCCCGGCGAGCCCTCCCCCGCCAGCACGCCCTCGAGCACCTGGCGGGCAAGCTGGTCGTTGACCCGGCCCGAGTCGACCAGGCCCTGGAGCTCGGCCACCTGGGCTGGGGTCGCCGCGAGATCCGCGAGCTCGACACCGTCGTTGTTGGCGGTCCGGGCCAGCTCGCCCATCCACCACTTCCGGGCCGACGCCGCACTCGCACCGGCCGCGACGGTCGCCTCGATGAGCTCGAGAGCATCCGCGTTGACCGCGTCGCGCATCTCCAGGTCCGTGTAGCCCCACGACTCCTGCAACCGGTGCCGGCGCAGTGCCGGCGACTCCGGCAGGGTGCCCCGCAGCTCCTCGATCCACTCCTTGCTCGGTGCGACCGGCAGCAGGTCCGGCTCCGGGAAGTAGCGGTAGTCCTCCGCCTCCTCCTTGGACCGGCCCGGCGTCGTCATCGAGGTGTCCTCGTGCCAGTGCCGCGTCTCCTGGGTGACCGCGCCACCCGCGGCGAGCAGGGCCGCCTGACGGCCGATCTCATGGCGGATCGAGCGCTCGACGGCGCGCAGCGAGTTGACGTTCTTGGTCTCCGAGCGCTTGCCGAGCGGGACCGCGTGCTGGTCCTCGCCGTCGGCCGCCTTCGCGCGGAGCGAGAGGTTCACGTCGGCGCGCAGCGAGCCCTCCTCCATCCGGACGTCGGAGATGCCGAGCGCCTTGGCGAGATCACGGACGGTTGCCACGTAGGCGCGAGCCACCTCGGCGGTCCGTTCCCCCATGCCCTCGACCGTCCGAGTGACGATCTCCACCAGGGGGATCCCGCCGCGGTTGTAGTCGACCAGGGAGTACTCCGCACCCTGGATCCGCCCGGTCGCGCCGCCGACGTGCACGTTCTTGCCGGCGTCCTCCTCCATGTGCGCGCGCTCGATCGCGACCCGCACCACGGTGCCGTCGTCCAGCTCGACATCGAGGTAGCCGTCGAAGGCGATCGGCTCGTCGTACTGGGAGATCTGGTAGTCCTTCGCCAGGTCCGGGTAGAAGTAGTTCTTCCGGGCGAACCGCGAGCGGGGCGCGATCGAGCAGTTGAGCGCCAGACCCAGCCGGATCGCCGACTCGATCGCCTTGGCGTTGACCACCGGGAGTGCGCCCGGGAGGCCGAGACACACCGGGCAGACCTGGGTGTTCGGCTCTGCGCCGAACTCCGTCGGGCAGCCGCAGAACATCTTGGTCTTCGTGTTCAGCTCGACGTGCACCTCGATGCCGAAGGCCGGGTCGAACTGCTCGAGGGCCTGGTCGACGTCCATCAGCTCGACGGGCTCGCTCATCGGGCCACCTCCGTCAGGGTCGGGATGCGGGCGAGGAGAGGCCCACCCCAGCGGGACTCGAGCGCCTTCTCGAGCGCCGCGCCCACCCGGTACAGGCGATCGTCGGCGCGCGCCGGGGCGAGAATCTGGAAGCCGACCGGCAGACCGTCCTCCGCCAGGCCGCTCGGCAGTGACATCCCCGGTACGCCGGCGAGGTTCGCCGGGATGGTGGCGACGTCGTTCAGGTACATCGCGAGCGGGTCGTCGAGCTTCTCGCCCAGCTTGAACGCGGTGGTCGGCGCGGTCGGCGAGACCAGCACGTCCACCTGCGCGAACGCGGTGTCGAAGTCGCGCTGGATGAGGGTGCGCACCTTCTGCGCGCTGCCGTAGTACGCGTCGTAGTAGCCCGCCGACAGCGCGTAGGTGCCGAGGATGATGCGGCGCTTGACCTCGTCGCCGAAGCCGACCGCTCGGGTGGCGCCCATCACGCGCTCGACCGTGCTGGCGCCGTCGTCGACGCGCAGGCCGTAGCGCATCGCGTCGAACTTGGCGAGGTTCGAGGACGCCTCGCTCGGCAGGATCAGGTAGTACGCGGCGAGCGCGTACGGGAAGTTCGGGCAGGACACCTCGACGATGTCCGCACCGGCCGCGCGGAGAAGCTCGAGGGACTCCGCGAACCGGGCGCTCACGCCCGGCTGGTAGCCCTCGCCGGACAGCTCGCGGACGACGCCGACCCGCACCCCGGTCAGGTCACCGGTGGCGCCGAGCCGGGCGGCGTCGACGACGTCGGGCATCGGCTCGTCCAGCGAGGTCGAGTCGGCCGGGTCGTGGCCGCCGATGACCTCGTGCAACAGGGCGGTGTCGAGCACGGTGCGAGCGCACGGCCCTACCTGGTCGAGCGAGGACGCGAGTGCGATCACGCCGTAGCGCGAGACGCCGCCGTAGGTGGGCTTGACCCCGACGGTGCCCGTGACCGCGGCAGGCTGCCGGATCGAGCCGCCGGTGTCGGAGCCGATCGAGAGCGGCGCCTCGAATGAAGCGAGCGCAGCGGCGGAACCACCGCCGGACCCACCGGGTATCCGGTCCAGGTCCCACGGGTTGTGCGTCGGGCCGTACCCGGAGTGCTCGGTGGACGAGCCCATCGCGAACTCGTCCATGTTCGTCTTGCCCAGGATCGGCAGACCCGCGGCGCGCAGCCGGCTTACGACGGTCGCGTCGTACGGCGGCAGCCAGCCCTGAAGGATTCGGGAGCCCGCGGTGGTGGGCAGCCCCTTCGTGACGAGCACGTCCTTGACCGCGACCGGCACCCCGGCGAGGGTCGGTAGCTGCTCGCCTGCGGCGCGGCGCGCGTCGACGGCGTCGGCCGCGGCGAGTGCGCCCTCGGCGTCGACCTGCAGGAAGGCGTGCACCGGACCGTCGACTGCCGCGATCCGGTCGAGGTGCGCCTGGGTGGCCTCGCGGGAGGAGATCTCACGGCTCGCGAGCGCCTGCGCGAGGTCAGCGGCGGTGCGACCGATCAGGCCGGTCACGGCTCCTCCCCCATGATCTGGGGGACCCGGAAGCGTCCACCCTCGGCGGCTGGAGCGGCCGCGAGCGCAGCCTCCTGCCCGAGCGGCGGGCGCACCTCGTCGGCGCGGAAAACGTTCGTCAAGGGCACCGGGTGGGACGTCGCCGGCACGTCGGGGGTGGCGACCTGGGAGACCTGGGCGACGGCGTCGACGATGGCGGTGAGCTGACCGGCAAGCCGGTCCAGCTCCACGTCCGAGAGGTCGATTCTCGCCAGCTGGGCCAGGCGCGCGACGTCGTCGCGAGAGATGCTGGACATGCTGAGGAGTCTAGACGGTGTGCCGTCCGCGGCGGTCCGCTCGTCCGGGCAAGAGGCATCGGGAGCCGGCGACGGCCCGGCGGGTGCTAGCGGTGACCGGCCCTGAGCGAGCCGGTGAGCTCCTTGAACTCGGCCCACGCGCCGTTGGCCAGGAGTCGCGACTGCTCTGGCCAGGTGACGGGATCGTGCGTCCGGAACCGCGGTCCGGCGGCGTCGAGAACGTCGGTGAGCGCCCGGATCCTGGCCTTCGACAACCCTCTCCAGGTGGTGATCCCCGCGGCGTTCAGCAGCCCGGCGATCTGCGGGCCGATCCCTTCGATCACCGTGAGGTCGTCGAGCTTGATCTTCGAACCGAGCACCGAGGCTGCGGCGACGAGGTCCAGGACGCGAGGCGCTGCCCGCCGCTTCGCCGCAGCAGGCTTGGCCGCGAGCGAAGAGGCAGCCCCCGCCGCCAACCGGGCCTCGAGCTTCGCGACCTTGGCGCGCAGCGCCTCGGCCTCAGCTTCGAGCCGACGGTTGTTCGCCTCGAGGTCACCGATCCGGCCGGTCAACCGGGTCGCCTCACCGTCGCGGTGCTCGTTTGGCCGGAGCCAGATCCAGCAGCGCCAGAACAGCCACCCGAGCACGAAGCCGAGCAGCACCGTGCCGAGGATCCACGGGAGGATCTCGCTGAAGACGTACCTCATGTCATGCCCCTACGATCGTGAACTCGATGCGACGGTTCTGTGCTCGACCCTCGGGGGTCGCGTTGTCGGCAACGGGGTTCGCCACGCCGTGCCCGACGGCGGCCGCCGCGGTCGGGTCGACGGCGAGCTTGACCCCGCTCGGCGAAGGCGCCGTGGGCCCGGCCGTCGGTGTCGCGCCGGTGGCGGTGCCGACGTAGGTCACCTGGTGGGCCGCCTCGAGGGCCCTGGCAAGCGCGGTCGCCTCCGCCCGTGCGCTCTCGGGTCCGGTGAGGGTGACGTCGCGGTAGGACCCGGTGACCGTCACGCCCGTGAGCCCGTTCGCAGCGAGCGCGGTGCGAGTTCTCGCCTGGACGTCGTTCTGGACCGTTGTGCAACCACCGACGACCCCGATGAGCCCGAGAGCGACGAGTGCGGGGAGTACCCATCTCCACCGGCACCAACGGTGAATCCTCATTAGTCCTCCACGCTCGGCCCGCACCGGAACGGTTCTGTGCGGCTCAACCTAGTCGCACCGCCCTCCGCACTGCGCCGTGCTCGAGGACGGAGCGGGGCCCCTAGCCGATGACGGCGCCGAGCAGCGCGAGCAGCGCGCGCCCGTAGCAGAGCGACGGCGTCTCACCGGCGAACTGGCGCTCGCCCTGACCGGGGAGGTCCACCGTGACGGCGAAGTCCGCACCAGCGCGAACCATGCTGTTGAAGGTCCCGCCGAGCAGCTCGCGCAGCTGGTCCTCGCGGGGCAGCCATAGGGTCTCGTCCTGGGCCACGGAGTCGAGCGCCCACTCGGTCGTCCCGTTGAAGGCGAGGATCGTGCCGGTCGGGTACTCGCGTGCTTCGATCGTCAGCTCACTGACGGTGAACACCTGGTCCTCGAGGCCCGGCTTGGGGATGGCGAACTGGTCGCCGGAGCGGGGGGTCCATCGAACTCCGGCCAGCTGCAGCGCCTCGGCCAGGTCGAGCGGGATCATTCCGACTCCGATCCGGGACCGCGCACCGCGGACGGGCCCCCCTCGAGCAGGGCGACGAACTGCGCCTCGTCGAGGATCGGAAGACCGAGCTGAACGGCCTTGTCCTGCTTCGAGCCCGCATTCGCGCCGACGACGACGTAGTCCGTGTTCTTCGACACCGATCCCGCCGCCTTTCCCCCGCGGGCCACGACCGCCTCCTTGGCGCCGTCCCGGCTGAACGCCTCGAGGCTGCCGGTGACCACCACGGTGAGGCCTTCGAGGGTGCGATCGGTCGAGGCGTCGCGCTCGTCGATCATGCTCACCCCCGAGGCCCGCCATGCCTCAACGATCCGAGTGTGCCAGTCCTCGGCGAACCAGGACTCGACGGCCTCCGCGATGATCGGACCGACGCCTTCGACCGCGGACAGCTGCGCTTCGCTCGCCGCCACGATCCGGTCGAGCGAGCCGAACTCCTGAGCCAGCGCGCGCGCCGCGGTCGGCCCGACGTGCCGGATCGAGAGCGCGACCAGCACGCGCCACAGCGGCCGGTCCTTCGCCTCCTGCAGGTTGGTGAGCAGCTTGTGGCCGATCGTGCTGAGGTCGCCGGCCGCTCGCTTGACGCCGCCGGCCGCGCTGTCGACGCGCAACGTGAAGAGCTCGATCCGCCGAAGGTCGGCCGCGGTGAGGTCGAACAACCCGCTCTCGCTGGTCAGCACTCCGGACGTCATGAGCGCCGTCGCGGACTCGTAGCCCAGGGACTCGATGTCCATCGCTCCGCGCGAACCGATGAAGGCGATGCGCTCGATCAGCTGGGCCGGACAGTGCTCGGCATTCGGGCAGCGCAGGTCGACGTCGCCGTCCTTGGCCGGCGCGATCGCCATTCCGCACGACGGGCAGAGCGTGGGCATCACGAACGGCCTCTCGGTCCCGTCGCGCAGCTCCGTGACGGGCCCGATGATCTCGGGTATCACGTCACCCGCCTTTCGGATCACGACGGTGTCGCCGATCAGGACGCCCTTGCGGACCACCTCGCTCGCGTTGTGCAGCGTCGCCCGACTGACTGTCGACCCGGCCACCAGCACCGGCGCCATCACGGCGAACGGCGTGATCCGGCCCGTCCGCCCGACCCCGACCTCGATCGAGAGCAGCTTCGTGGTGACCTCTTCGGGCGGGTACTTGAACGCGATCGCCCACCGCGGCGCGCGGCTGGTCGACCCGAGCACCCGCTGGGCGTCGATCTCGTCGACCTTGACCACGATGCCGTCGATCTCGTGCTCGACGTCGTGCCGGTGCTCGCCGAAGTAGGCGATCGTCTCCTGCACGCCAACGAGATCGTCGACCACTCGCGAATGCGCGGAGACCGGGATGCCCCAGCCCCGCATCAGGTCGTAGGCCTCGGACTGGCGACCGAGGCCGGTGCCCTCGACCGGCCGGGAGTCCGGCCACCGCACCGCCCCGAGACCGTGCGCGCACATCCGCAGCGGACGGCTCGCCGTCACCCGAGGGTCCTTCTGGCGCAAGGACCCGGCCGCGGCGTTGCGCGGGTTCGCGAACGGTGACTTGCCGGCCGCGACGAGCGCGGCGTTCAGCTCCGTGAACAGCTCGACCGGGAAGAACACCTCACCGCGCACCTCGAGAAGGGCCGGATGATCGGCGCCGGCGAGCACGTGCGGGATGCCCTTGATGGTGCGCACGTTGAGCGTGACGTCCTCACCGGTTCGGCCGTCGCCGCGGGTCGCGCCACGCACCAGACGACCGTTCTCGTAGAGCAGGGCGATCGCGAGGCCGTCGATCTTGAGCTCGCACAGGTAGTGCACCGGGGACGCGCCGAGCTCGCGCCCTACCCTCGCGGCCCAGGCCGCGACGTCGTCGGCGGAGAAGGCGTTGTCCAGGCTGAGCATCCGCTCGACGTGGTCGACCGCGGCGAACTCGGTCGAGAACGTCCCGCCGACCGTCTGCGTCGGCGAGTCCGGGACGCGGAGCTCGGGATGCGCGGCCTCGAGCGCCTCGAGATCGTGCATCAGCTGGTCGTACTCGCCGTCCGAGACCGTTGGGGCGTCGCGCACGTAGTACGCGAACTGGTGGTCCCGGATCTGCTCGGCCAGCTCCGCCCAGCGGTGGCGCGCGGTGGCCTCGTCCAGCCCGACGCCGTCCGGGTGCAGGTCAACGGACAGGGCTGCGCGGACGGTGCCTGTTGGGTGCGATGGCGGCAGCTCATCTTCGCTCATCCACACATCATGTCGCCTCGAGCCGGCATGCCCACGCGTCCAGCCGCGCGGGCATGCCGCGCACCTCGCGCCGGCGTCGGTGACCGCGCCTAGTTCCCGGGGGTGGCGAGCTCCCCGCCTATGGCCGGTTCGGCGAGCCTTGTGCCCAGGATGAGGCCTGCATCGACTGCGGACTGCGCCCTGGCGTAGAGCCAGCCTTGTGCGGTGGCGCAGCCCATGGCCCGCAGCTCGTCGGCCTGCTCGTGGGTCTCGACGCACTCGGCGACCACATCGATCCCGAGCGCCTGGCCTATCGCCACGATGGTGCGGACCAGAGCCGTCGTCTCGGCGACAACGCCGAGCTCGCGGATGAACGAGCCGTCGATCTTCAGCGCGTCGACCGGGAAGGTCCGCAGCATGCTCAGCGAGGAGTGCCCGGTGCCGAAGTCGTCGATGTGCAGGCGCAGGCCGAGGGCGTGCAGGGCGTCCATGATCGTGCGTGCCTCGGTCGGATCGGTCATGATCACCGACTCGGTGATCTCGATGATCAGGCACTCGGGCGGGATCTGGTACCGGTCGAGGGTCAAGCGGATGCCCTCGACGAGGTCCGGCTCCCAGAACTGGCGGTGGGACAGGTTGACGGACACGGCGACGGTGCGTCGGTCCGCCCGCCACAGGGCGATCTGGGCGCAGACCATGTCGAGGACATGGTGACCGAGCGCGAGGATCGTCGCGTTGCCCTCCATGTGCGGCAAGAAGTCCTTGGGCAGGAGAAGGCCTCGTTCGGGGTGGTTCCAGCGCACCAGGGCCTCGAACTGGGTGACGTCCGCGCCGCCGAGGTCGACGATCGGCTGGTAGTGCACCACGAACTGGTGGGCCTCAAGGGCGGCGGTCAGCGCCCACCGGGTGCGCAGCCGGTCGAGGGCACGCTCGTGCATGCCCGGATCGAACAGGCACGCGGTGCCGCGCTCGGACTCCTTGGCCTGATACATCGCGATGTCGGCGTCGCGCAGCACGTCCTCGGCGCACGCGTACGGGGTCTCGGACGCGGCGATGCCGATGCTCGCGGTGATCGAGACCTCCTGCCCACCCAGGAGAACGGGAGCCGAGACCCGGTCCTGGATCCGACGGGCCACCACCAGCAGGTCGTCCGGCACGGGATCGGTCAGCAGCAGGGCGAACTCGTCCCCACCGAACCGGGCCGCGGTGTCGACGCTGCGCAGCTCCTCACGAAGTCGCTCGCCGATGACCCGAAGGAGCTCGTCACCCATCAGGTGCCCCAGGGAGTCGTTGATCAGCTTGAACCCGTCCAGGTCAAGGAACAGCACCGCGAACCGCGCCGACTTCCGGCGGCGCGGGTACTCCATCGCCACGCTGAGCCGGTCCAGGAACAGCCGGCGGTTGGGCAGACCGGTCACCGCGTCGAAAAGGGCGGCCTGGCGCAGCTGCTCCTCCAGGACCTTGCGCCGGTCGATGTCGGAGATCGAGCCCACCAGGCGCTGCACCGCGCCACCGTCCGGAGCGACGCCGAGAACGCGGGCAAGCAGCCACCGGACCGAACCGTCCGGGAGCAGCCGTCGGTACTCGACCTCGACCGGTAGCTCCGCGTTGGCCTCGGCGTACGCCAGCGCGTCCCTGAGCTTCTCCCGGTCCTCCGGGTGAACCATATCGGTCAACGCCGTGCTGCCGACATCCACGCCCGGCCCGAAGCCGAGCAGATTACGGCAGGGCTGGGAGAGATACGTCTCGTTGGTCGCGACGTCCCGCTCCCACAACCCGTCATTGGCCGCGCGAGACGCGACCGCGTAGCGCTCCTCGC
>JADGOR010000113.1 GCA_017882855.1 Cellulomonas sp.
AGACCGAGTCCATCGTCGTCACCAAGGACAACATGACCGATCCCGCGGTCTCCAAGTTCATCTACAAGTCGGACTGCGGTAGCTGACCTCTGTCACGAAGCGTCCGCACCGCGTCCACGACGCGGTGCGGACGCACCCAATCCTGCGACCGGCAGGCGCGTTTCGGTGGGCGTGATGTCCATCATCGTCGCCCGGAGCGCCTGAGCTCCGAGCCCTCAACGCGAGACGGGGTGTTCCCATGGCGGATTTCCTGACGCCTGCCAGCGCCTCGCCAGCTCACGAGGAACATCGCGAGCAGGTGAACACGCAGTGAGCACGCCGGGGCGCCCGATCCTGGCAGACGTGGCAGCGCTTGCTGGCGTGAGCCTCAAGACGGCATCCCGGGCCCTGAACGAGGAATATGGGGTCGCCCCGGCGACCGCGGAACGGGTGCTCGCCGCCGCGCGTGAGATCGGCTTCCGTCCGAACCGGCTCGCTCGGTCGCTGGCGGGTGGTGGCCCGAGCGCCGCCGTTGGCCTGCTCATCCCCGAGGTCGCTGACCCGTGGGTGGCCGCTGTCGTCGGCGCGATCGAGACGGTCCTGGCCGCGCACGAGCTGCAGCTCATCACCGCCAGCCACGGCAACGATCCGGTCCGCCAGCAGAACCTCGCGAGCGCGCTCGTCGAGCGGCGGGTCGACGGGCTCATCATCATGTCGGCACCCGGCGATGCCTCCTACCTTCGAGCCGACATACGGCACGGTCTCATCATCGTGGCCATGGACCGCCCGATCGAAGGGCTGGATGTCGACACCGTCACCGCAGACAACGAGACGGGAGCGCGCGAGGCCGTCAACCGGCTCCTCGCGGCAGGTCATCGTCGCGTCGCGGCGGTGGTCGGGGACACCCGGATCTGGCCCCTGGCGCGCCGGCTCGACGGCTATCGGCAGGCCCTCGAAGCCGCCGGCCTGACCGTCGATGACGCGCTGATCTCGACCGCCCACGACACGGTCCAGGCGCGGGTGGTGATGCAGGCGCTGCTCGAGCTCCCGGACCCGCCGACGGCCGCCTTCGCCGGACACCACCGGGTGGGACGTGGCGTGATGCGTGCCATGCATGACACGGGCTCCTCCCTGGACCTTGCCGTGTTCGACGGCGTCGACGACAACGACCTCCTGGTATCGCCACCACTGGTCGTCGTCGGCTCCGGACCGGACCGCGTCGGTCAGCTCGCTGCGGAGCTGCTCGTCGAGAGGCTGGCGGGCCTGCAGGGGCCGCCTCGACACGCCGTCCTGGTGCCGTTCCTCATCGGCCCCGACGAGCTGTATGTCCCGAACGTCGGCGCCGTGGATCGTGGGGGCCTCGTGAGGCGGCGCCCCGCCAGCACCGGCGCTCACCCGCCCCCTGGCTCGGCCCCCACAAAGCACGCGTACGATGGCATCCTCTCGGGCAAGCGCGCCCGGCGCAGGACCACCACGACGGAGCGGAGCATCGGTTGACCGGGGCTGGCACGACCCGCGGATGCGGCATCGCGCGACACCTGGCCGGAACCGTGAACCCAGGCAGACACGTGGCCAATGGCTCTCGGAGGCAGGCGCATGACCAGCACTGATCCATCGATGAACCCGGGCGCACCAGCGACTGGCTCACGGGTGGCCGCGCTCGAGGCGCGATCGATCGTCAAGTCCTTCGGCACCGTGCGCGCCCTCCGCGGGGCGTCGTTCGAGGCGTATCCCGGCGAGGTCACGGCTCTCGTGGGCGACAACGGCGCCGGCAAGTCGACCCTGATCAAGGCCATGTCCGGGGTCTACTCGCCGGACGCGGGGGAGATCCTCGTCGACGGGAATGCCGTGCGCATGAGCAACCCGCTGGATGCGGCGGGCCTGGGCATCGAGACCGTGTACCAGGACCTCGCGCTCGCGCCCGATCTCGACGCGGCGGCGAACGTCTTCCTGGGCCGCGAGCTTCGACGGCTCCGCTTCCTCACCGACCAGGCCGAGATGCGCCGGCAGACGGCCGCAAGCTTCAAGATGCTCGGCGTCGGCCTGGTGCAGGACCTGCGGGTGCCGGTCGCCTCGTTCTCGGGCGGCCAGCGCCAGTCGGTGGCGATCGCCCGGGCCGCCATGTGGGCCAGCCACGTGATCATCATGGACGAGCCGACGGCCGCGCTCGGCGTCATCCAGACGGGGAAGGTGCTCGAGCTGATCGATACGGTCAGAGCTCGTGGGCTGGCCGTGGTGTTCGTCTCGCACAACCTTCCCGAGGTCCTCCAGGTCGCCGACCGGATCGAGGTCATGCGCCTGGGCGCGCGGGTCGCCCGCTTCCGACGCGGCGAGGCCGACGTGGACCGACTGATCGCATCGATCTCCGGCGCTTACGCCAACGAGGTGACGGCATGACGGACTCGACGAAGGCTGCCCTGGAGGCCGAGCTCGAGGCTGAGAAGTTTTCGGACGTCACGGCCAACGTCGAGCCGCGGCCCTCGCTTCTGCGCCGCCTGGCCACGACCCCCGTCTGGATCACGCTGGCCTTCCTGCTCGTCCTGATCGTGGTCTTCTCCGTGCTGGCACCCGGAAAGTTCGGCACCGCCAGCAACCTGTCGCTGCTGGCCCAGAACGTGGCGATCCTGACCGTCGTGAGCGTCGGAACCACGTTCGTGATCGCGACCGCGGGCATCGACCTGTCGATCCCGAGCGGGATCATCCTCGGCGAGGTGTTCGCCGCGCAGGTCCTGGGCCACATCCCGGTTGCCGGTGGCGGTACCGCCATCGACATCGCCGGGGAGAACACGACGGCGTTCTACATCCTCGCCGCGCTGGCCGCCTCCCTGTTCGCGGGCTTTCTGCTCGGGGCGGTGAACGGCTTCGTCGTCGCGTACATGCGGATCCCCCCGATGCTCGCCACCCTGGGCACGCTGGGCGGCGGTCTGGGCGTCGGGCTCCTCCTCCAGAAGGGCGTGAACGTCGCGACCTATGCGCTCAATCCCGTGGCCACCGGCCACCTGATCCCCGGAATCTCGAACCTCGTGCTGATCGCCGTCGTGGTCGTCGTCGTCGGCTACGTCGGCATGCACATGTCCGTCTTCGGACGGCACACCCTCGCGGTCGGTTCGAACGAGGAGGCTGCGCGACGCGTCGGCCTCAGGGTGCGCCGGCACCTGCTCAAGGTCTACATCATCGGCGGCGTCGCCAGCGGATTCGGCGGCTTCTTGTCTCTTGCGTACTTCTCGACCACGTCGGTGGGCGGGCACACCACGGACAACCTCCAGGCGATCACCGCCGTGGCGCTGGGAGGCACCAGCCTGTTCGGTGGCGTCGCGGTGATTCTCGGCACGCTGATCGGGGTCTGGATCCCGGCCGTGCTCCAGAACGGCTTCATCATCGTTGGCGTCAACCCGTACTGGCAGCTGATCGCGGTCGGCGTGGTCCTCGTGATCGCCGTCTGGATCGACCAGCTGCGTCGGCGCGGCCAGAACCGACGATGACCAGCTAGATCCCGCGGCGTCGCGCGCGCATTGCCACGGGCCGCTCCGAGGCGCCGGCTCGACATCGCCGAAGGGGTCGCATCGTGCCGGACCTCCGGCGCGACGGTGCTCCGCGCGGGGGTCCCGCACGCCCCGGCGCGTCCTCGCCCATCCCAGGGAACCCTGATCGCGGGGCTGTCACGGAGGACCAGCACAGCATGAAGACAGGGACAGCCAGGACGGCACGACCCACGATCCTCGTCGTCGGCGAGGCGATCACGGCCTTCATGCACTACCCGACCGACGCGCCGCTCGTCTTCCACGGGCCGTTCCCGAGCGGCGCGCCCGTGATCTTCGCAAGCGCCGCGGCCCGGCTGGGCGCGCATGTCGAGCTCGCTGCAGGGGTGGGCGACGACATGTTCGGGCTGCAATTCCGGGAGCGGCTCGCATCGCATGGCATGTCGACTCGATGCCTGGTCGTGGATCCCCGAGCTCCGACGGCCGCGGTCTTCGTGACCTACGAGGCCGACGGCAGCCGCACCTTCATGTTCCATCTCGAGGGGACGGCAGCCCTTCATGTCGACGCCGCGGCCCTCGATCGGGCCACGCCGGCCGATTGGCTGCACGTGTCCGGAGCGACGCTCTGGTTCGGGGGGCAGACGGGCGCGACGGCCTGGCTGGCGATCGAGCGCGCCATCGCGGCGGGCACCCCGATCTCCTTCGATCCGAACGTCCGGGCCGCCGAGCTGCCTCCGGAGACGCGCCGCCAGTTCGACATCCTCCTGGGCGCCGCTACGGTCGTCCTCGCGTCGGCGGGGGAGCTCGAGGCGCTCGGCGGATCCGAGACGGCGATCCTCGAGCGGGGAGGGGCGGTCTGTTACAAGGCCGGCGCGGCAGGTGCCATCGTGGCGACACCGGCCGGACGCTGGTCGGTGCCCGCGCCCAGCGTGACCGAGATCGACCCTGACGGGGCGGGGGACATCTTCGCGGCGGGCTACGTGGTGGCCGCGGCGCTCGGAGCCCACCCGCAGGATTGCGTCCGCGTGGGCGTCGCGGCGGCCTCGGCGTCCGTGGAAGTCCATGGACCCCTGGAGTCCACGATCCTCCCCATCGATCGATATCTCGATCGCGCCACGGGGGCGTGAGCCCCCCGCAGCTACGCCGCAGGACGTACAGTCGCGCCCTGTGAACGGGCCGCCTGTGTGGCGTGCTGTCGGAGCCGCCGGCCGGACTACCGGCGACCGAGCGCCTGGAGCTGGTCGCAGTCCGCGGCAAGCTCCTCGTTCCCGGGACCGAAGTGCTTCAGAATCACCAGGGGTTCGGTGCCACTGGCGTTGACGATCGTCACTCCCGTGCGGGCCGCGGAGGCGGACACGAAGAACTCGTCCTCGGTCAGCTGGCCGTACCGGATCAACGTGGGCGAGGAGATGGTTCGTCCGTTCATCGAGCCGAAGCCCCCCACGACGACACAGCCGTAGGCGTCCGTGTCGCGGACCGTGACCGTCCCGCCCGGCTCGACCGTGAGCTCCTTCGCGCTGAACTCGGGGGCCCGGTACACGATCCAGCGCTCGGTCCAGTCGTCGCCGGATGAGGCGGATGACCGGCTCTCGACGGGGACCATCATGTTGCTGGTCACGAAGTCCGGGTCGACGTTCCGCTCCCAGTCGAGCAGCTCCACGATGTACTCGACGTCGCCGACCCGATCCGCGGGGACGTCCTTCCAGAGCAGGTCGCGCATGACCTCGCGGTTGTTCGACCAGGACTCGCACAGGCAGGCGACGTCGCTGGCGCGCTGCGGCTCGTACGTGCAGACGCTGGCCGGTGCGTGGAGCACGCCGGCGGCCACGTTCCAGCCGGTT
>JADGOR010000114.1 GCA_017882855.1 Cellulomonas sp.
CGGCGGCGATCCGCGCCTTCTCGGTCGCGGTCGTGGACGCCGTCGCGCACCAGGGGGAGACCGCGCGTCGTCTTGCGGCCCTTCGTGACGACCTGGTGGCGCGGGTGCGTGCAGCCGTGCCGTGGGCGGTCCTGACCGGGCCGGACATTGCGGTCGTGGCCGGCGCGACGGGTCCGGCGCGCCTACCCTCGAACGCGCACTTCGTCTTCCCGGGCTGCGAGGGCGATTCGTTGCTGTACCTGCTGGACTCCCACGGCGTCGAGTGCTCGACCGGCTCCGCGTGCCAGGCGGGCGTGCCGCAGCCCTCGCACGTGCTGCTCGCGATGGGTCTGGCCGAGGACGACGCGCGCGGTGCGCTGCGTTTCTCGCTCGGGCGCTCCACGACCCGGGCCGACGTCGACGCCCTCGTCGAGGTCCTGGCCGAGGTGGCCGAGCGGGCCCGCGCGGCCGGGCTGGCCGCGAGCGGACCCCGCTGACTCGCACCGATTCGATCGCTCGGGTGGGGCCGGAAGTGCCCGGGAGAATGGCACCGCGCAACTCGCTCCGTGACGTCCCGTCGGCTCAGTACAGTGAGGCGTTCGCAGCCGCGCGAAGGAGACGACGACGGTGTCGATGCCCCGGTCCAGCAAGGTTCGCAACGCCGCGATCGCGACGGCCGTCGCTCTCGTTCTCGGCGTCGGCGGCGCCATCGCCTACAAGGTGACCCATGCCGGCCCGGGCAAGGAGTTCGTCACCCGCAACGGCGCCTCGTTCATGCTGGACGGCAAGACGTTCGCCTTCGACGGCACCAACACCTACCGGCCGATGCTCTCCGGCAACGAGATCATCGACAAGATCATGGCCGCGACGGCGGACAGCCACTTCCGGGTGCTGCGCACCTGGGCCTTCAACGACATCGGTCAGCAGGACGGTACCGACTCCGTCGACAAGTTCAACACGACCACGTACTTCCACTACTGGGACGGGAAGCAGCCGGCGTTCAACGACGGCGAGGACGGACTGCAGCGCCTCGACTACGTGATCGCGTCGGCCTCGAAGCACAACGTCAAGCTGATCCTGCCGCTGGTCAACAACTGGGGCGCCTTCGGTGGCATGGACCAGTACGTCCTCTGGGCCGGCCTGACCTACCACAGCGACTTCTACACCGATGCGAAGGTGCGCCAGTGGTACAAGGACTGGGCGACCCACCTGCTCAACCGGGTGAACACCGTCACCGGGGTCAAGTACAAGGACGACCCGACGATCATGGCCTGGGAGCTCGCGAACGAGCCGCGGTGCGGCGCGTCCGGCGCGCTCAAGGCGAGCCCCGACTGCAAGACCGACACGATCACCGCGTGGGCCAAGGAGATGTCGACGTTCGTCCGCTCGGTCGACGGCAACCACCTGATCGGCCTCGGTGACGAAGGCTTCATGTGCGACAAGGCCGCGACCGACTGGACCATGGACTGCAGCCAGGGCACAGACCCCAGGGCGATCGCCGCGCTGCCCGACATCGACATGGTCGGTCTGCACCTTTACCCGGACTTCTGGAAGCACGACCCGGCCTGGTCGGTCGACTACATCAACAAGCACCTAGCGATCGGGACCGAGTTCAAGAAGCCGGTCTTCCTCGGCGAGTACGGCTGGAAGGACACCAGCACCCGCAACGCCGTGTTCAAGCAGTGGCTGGATGCGTTCAAGGCCGGCGGCGGTGACGGTGCCAACTTCTGGATGATGCAACCGCGCGACAAGGACTACACGCCGACCGACTCGGACGGCTTCACGGTCTACTGCCCGTCCCCGGTGTGCTCCATGGTCGCGAACAGCAGCGTCGCCATCGCCGGTGGGGCGAGCAACGCCGCGCCGGTGGCCGACGTCGACGCGAAGGCGACCGCATTCGGGACGGCGACCACCGTGGACGTGCTCAAGAACGACGTCTCCTTCGGCGCCGACCTCGACCCAGCGACCGTGGACCTGGACCCGAAGGCGGACGGCGTGCAGTCCACGCTCACGGTCCCGGGCGGCACTCTTGTGGCCAACCCGGACGGAACCGTGACGGTGACTCCGGCGGCCGGCTTCACCGGATCCATCGCGGCCACCTACACCGTCTCGGACAAGAACGGGAAGGTCAGCAATGCCGCCGACCTCTCGGTGAACGTCGCGCCCCCGGCGTAGCGGCAGGTCGGGCGTGGCCGACCGGGCGTGGCCGACCGGGCGGTGGCCGACGCCCGCGACGGGTCGGCCGACGGGACGCACCTAGACTCCTCGGCATGCGTGCAGTGCCTGATCGTGCGCCCGGGCTGCGTTGATGCGCGTCCTGGCGGCCCTGAGCGGCGGAGTCGACTCCGCCGTCGCCGCCGCCCGCGCGGTGGAGGCGGGGCACGATGTCGTCGGCGTGCACCTGGCCCTGTCCCGCAACCGGGACCAGTTCCGGACCGGTTCGCGCGGGTGCTGCTCGATCGAGGACGCCGGCGACGCGCGCCGTGCCGCGGACGTCCTCGGCATCCCGTTCTACGTGTGGGACCTCTCCGAGCGGTTCGAGGAGACGGTCATCGCGGACTTCCTGGCCGAGTACGAGGCCGGCCGGACCCCCAACCCGTGCGTGCGCTGCAACCAGCACATCAAGTTCGCGGCGCTGATGGACAAGGCGGTCGCTCTCGGCTTCGACGCCGTGTGCACGGGGCACTACGCGCGGATCGTCAGTGGCGGCGACGGACGGCTCGAGCTGCACAGGTCCGCGGACGACGCCAAAGACCAGTCGTACGTGCTCGCCGTGATGGGCGCCGAGCGGCTCGAACGGTCCATGTTCCCGCTCGGTGACGTGGCCACCAAGGCCGACGTGCGCGCCGAGGCGGCCGCGCGCGGTCTGAGTGTCTCGGCCAAGCCGGACTCGTACGACATCTGCTTCGTCGCCGACGGCGACACCCAAGGCTTCTTGCGCTCGCGGCTCGGCAGCCGCCCCGGCCCGATCGTCGACAGCGCCGGCGAGGTGCTCGGCGAGCACGACGGCGCGTACGCGTACACGGTCGGTCAGCGCAAGGGGCTGGCCCTCGGCGTGCCCGCGGCGGACGGCCGACCGCGCTACGTCCTCGAGGTCCGGTCGCGCACGAACACGCTCGTCGTCGGCCCCGCGGAGGAGCTGGACGTGACCGGTCTGCGCGGAAGCGACGCGGTGTGGTTCGGCGCGCCCGGGCAGGACTGGTTCGACTGTGCGGTACAGGTCCGCGCACACGGCACCCAGGTGGATGCCCAGGTGCGCGCGCTCACCGGCGACGACGAAAGACCAGCGTTGGAGGCACGACTGTCCGAACCACTTCGCGGCCTCGCGACGGGCCAGTCGGTCGTCGCCTACGACGGCACCCGCGTCTTGAGCCAGGCGACGGTTGCCCGGACCTTCCGCTAGCCGGCTCCGGCTCCGCGCGAAGGCGCTACCAGCCGACGACGCCGGGGACATCCTGGGCACAAGGCTGAGCGAGCACGAGGCAGCCGTCCCGTCGGGAGCGGGTGGACCTTCGCTCTCCCACTAACGTTCCCATGCACAGAGGCCGATGACGTACTATCCCCGCGACCAGTGGCAGGGCCAGACAAGAAGGCGAGCATGATCCACGTTGGCGTGTTGTCGCCGTTGACCGGCGGCTTCTTCTTCGGCGAAGCCCTTGACGGCATCGTCCGCGAGGTCGCGGCCGCGGGGGGCCGGGTCACGCTCGTCCAGACACTCGACGCGGGGCAGCAGTGGGACGACTTCCGCCATGGCGGCACCAAGGTCGATCCGGTCGGCTGGCAGGACATCGACGGCCTCATCGCGCTCACCTGGAGCGTCGACGAGGACGACGTCCGCCGTGCCCAGGACGCCGGCAAGCCCGTCGTGCTCGCCGCCAGCACCCTGGAGGGTCTCGAGGTGTCCAACGTCGTGTGCGACAACGGTGGTGGCGCCCGCGCCTCGGTCGACCACCTGGTCGAGCACGGCCACACCCGCATCGGCTTCGTCGGCAACATCACCGCCGAGAGTGACTTGCGCGACCGGCACGTCGCCTACCAGGCTGCGATGGCCGCGCACGGGCTCGCCGAGCTGCCGCTCCTCGGTACCACCCCTGACGGGGAGCTCGGTGGCGACGCCGCAGCCGGCCAGCTCGCAGCCCAACCTCCCGGCGAACGCTGCACCGCACTGGTCGGGGCGACCGACCGAACCGCGCTCGACCTGCTCGAGGGTCTGCACCGCCGGGGCATCCGGGTCCCGGAGGACATCGCGGTCATCGGCTTCGACGACATCGAGGCCAGCTGGTACAGCACCCCCCAGCTGACCACGGTGCACCAGGACTTCAAGGAGATCGGCGCGCGCGCCGCAGGGCTCCTTTTGCGCGAGCTGGCCGATCCGCGGCGAGGGGCTCAGCACGTCGTGCTGCCCACCGAGCTCGTTCGCCGGACGTCGTGCGGTTGTCCTCCGAACGCGACGGAACCGAGCGGCATCGTCTCCGAGGCCGTCGACACGCTGGAACGCGAGCTGTCCGCGCACTTCGCCGCCGCGCGCAAGGCTGGAGCCGACGCCGACACCACGGCGATCATCACGGGCATCGACGAGACGATCTCCCGCGAGCTGGATCGGCTGCTGCGCGCCGACCGGTCACCCGAAGCCGCTATCAGCGTCACCCAGCGGGCCGTGCGCGGCCTCGTCGACGCCTTCCACCGGCAGGACGCGCCAGGCATCGGCCCGCTCATCGAGCACGCCGTCACGACGATGATCGCGACGCTCGCCCGCCTGCAGGGGTCCGGCTACCTCGACCGGGTCACGTGGCTCTCGGCCGCGCTGAGCAAGCAGCACAGCGTCGGCATGGGCCTGCTCGGCGACGTCGACGGCGACCCCGCCGACCTGGACTGGCTCGGCCCGATCGGCGTCCGCGCCGGCTGCCTCGGACTGTGGCCGGGGACGCCGTCCGAGGGCAACCTCGAGATCGTCGGCGCCTACGACCCGGGGGGTGCCCTCAAGGCACTCATCGGGACCGCCGTGACCATCGAGCAGTTCCCGCCACGGGTCCTGGCCGACCTCGCCGACGCCGGCAAGGGGCAGGTCACCTACGTGATCCCCGTCCGGGGCTCGACCGGTGACCACGGCCTGCTCGCGATGGTCGCCGGCCTCGAGAGCGAGTTCGCCACCGAGCGCGGCACCTACGACTACTGGGCCGCCCTGCTCGGCGCGGCGCTGCGCGAGAAGAGCCTGCTTGAGGACATCCGGCAAAAGCTGGTCGATGTCGTGGTCGTCTACAAGGTCGACCGGCTGACCAG
>JADGOR010000115.1 GCA_017882855.1 Cellulomonas sp.
CAGTTGTAACGTTCCGGCTTGAGCTTCCCAGCCGCGCCTCCCCCCGTCGCGGCGGGGAAGCCTTCTCACCCGCCCTCCCGACCGCACCGGCCCAGCGGGTAAGCCGTGCGGTCCTTCTCGCCTCGCCGCCGCACCGGGTCGCCCGCGGCGGCGGCGTGCGGGCCGGGCAGGCGTGTCGCCGCCCCGAACTTAAGAGGAAGGGTGCCCCAGCTGGCGACCAACGGGGCCAGGACAGCCAGGTGCTGGCCGGCGACGGGGTCACGCAGCATGAACGCTGGACCAAGCTCGCGGGGACCTCGACCGGCTGCGCCGAGTGGCCACCCGGCTCGCCGAGCAGGCGCAGGCCACCTCCGTGGCCGCCGATGACCGCCCGGTGCTCGATGACTTGGGGCAGCTACCGCGCCGCTCGCAGCCGGGTCGCGGCAGCACCCAGGACAGCGGCGAGCGGGGCCGTCCCGGTGCCGCCCGCACAACCGCCCGGCGCATCGCCGAGCGATATCGGGGGGCCCGGCGGCCAGCTCCGGTCCACGACGACAAACGGGAGGGGGCGGACCCGGAGTACTCCTGGCCGGCGCCGGAGCCCAAGTTGCGAGGCCGTCCTCGCGATGCCTACCGGGAGCCCGAGCCGCCGCGGCGGGAATTCCGGTATCGAGCGCTGAGGGGTGCCAGCGGAGCGAATCTGGTCCCTGACGGTGCGCACGGAGTTCGATGCGGAGACGCCCGCGCACAGCGGCGCCAATCAGGCGTTGGCCGGCCGATTGGCTGACTCGGTTAGGCGCGCTCCACCGGGCATTATTGCGGGCGGGGATTGCAGGATTCCCGACCCTCGGCGACTGGGCGGCTCTTTCGTCAGCCCCGCTCTGCCGCCTGCCCATAAATCGCTCGGCTTACGACGAAGGTTCACCTGCTTGGCCGCTGGCAGGCTATGTCACTGAGCAATGCGCCTAATGTTGGTCCAGCCGGTCCAGCCGCGCTCCTGGAGGAGTTCGAGCAGACGTGGCGCGCATGGGAAGGATTCGATGAAGGCCGCGTCGAGAAGCGCGACCAGGTCGTCGCTGATGGGCTGCTCCTGCTCTACGCCAGCGGCCGCGACGGCTTCAGCCTCGATGAACGTCGCTACACGGTCTGAGAGTGACGGCAGCCGCGGGTCGTCTGGGAGGCAGTCGACGAGGTCGCCGAAGTCGAGGTAGAGCTTGCGCAACGTCTCGTTCTCGATCTGCGCATGTTTGATCGCCATCAAGGCTGCCGCCTCGCCCGGCATCTGGGCCGCGATCATGATCCAACTGTCGCGCTCGATGTCGATGACCTGCTGCCGGAACCCGAGCTCGCGCATCCGACTGAGGTAGGCGACCGCTTCGGGCGGCAACGCGAGGCTGTCGCCTGCCGCGAGTTGGCTGATCCGCTCCCGGTGACGCTGGCGTTCGCGAATCTCGACCCGCAGTTGGCGGTCGATGTCCTCGACGGCCCCGGCGAACTCGTCCGCATCTGCAGCCAACAGCTCGCGCACCCGTGACAGCGGTACGCCGGCATCGGCCAGGGTGCGGATCCTGATGAGCGCTACGACGGCCGACGCGTCGTAGCGCCGATAGCCGGAGTGGTCACGTTCAGGCTCGGGCAACAGCCCTTTCGCGTGGTAGTGGCGAACCGCGCGCACCGTCACCCCGGCGTACGACGCGAGCTGGCTGATCGTCAGCATGCAGCTAGTCTGCGAGCTTCCGGGCCACCTCGCGGTTGAGCGAGGCGCGCCAGGTGTCGAAGTAGGACGTGGTACCGCGCAGGCGCTCGTCGCAGAACGCGGCGACATCCTCGCCGGTGACGTCAAGGACGCCCTTACGCTCTGCCGCGCTGGTCTCGAACAACCCGAGCACGTCCTTGAGCACGGCGATGATTGCCATGCCGTCGCCGGAGGCGAACCTCCACATGTAACCCTTCATTTCGTCGTAGACGGCCTGGTAGTCGCGGGGCAGCGCGTCCGCGCGCGCCGCCATGGCCTTCCACTCCTTCTTGTCGCCGAGAATCCGGGTCAGAAGGTTGATCATGGCTGGTCTCCTCTGCGAGGACGTGTCGGCCGGCCGGGTGTCAGGCGATCTTGCGGTGGTAAGTGCGCATCGCCAGGGCGTAGGCGACGAACAGAAGGCCGACGCACCAGGCTGTGGCGATCCAGGCGTTGTTGCCGACCGGCTGCTCGGCGTAGAGGTTGCGAATGGTGTTCACGATCGAGGTGACCGGCTGGTGTTGGGCGAACCAGCGCACAGGGCCGGGCATCCCAGCGGTAGGCACGAACGCTGAGCTGATGAACGGCAAAAAGATCAACGGGTAGGAAAACCCGCTCACCCCGTCGACCGACTTCGCGGTCAACCCCGGGATGACGGCCAGCCAGGTAAGCGCCAGCGTGAACAGCAGCAAGATCCCGAGGACCGCGAGCCAGGCGAGCGGTCCGGCGGTGGAACGGAACCCCATCGCCACGGCGACGAGAACGACGAGCGTCAGGGAGATCAGGTTCGCCACGACCGAGGTCAGCACATGGCCCCACAGAACGGCCGACCGGGCGATCGGCATCGACACGAACCGCTCGAAGATGCCGCCGGACACGTCGGTGAACAGTCGGAACGCGGTGTAGGAGATGCCGGAGGCGACGGTGATGAGCAGGATCCCGGGCAGCAGGTAGTTGACGTATCTGCCGCTGCCGACCTTGATCGCGGCACCGAACACGTACACGAACAGCAGCAGCATGGCGATCGGCGTTACGGCAGTGGTAATGATCGTGTCCGGGCTGCGCAGGATATGGCGCAGGGACCGCTTCAACAGGACGGCAGTGTCGCTGATGGTGTCGGTGGTCATCGTTGGATCCCTACTGGACGGGGCTGTCGTTGCCGACGATCGACAAGAAGATTTCTTCAAGGGTGGGCTGCTTCTCGACGTACTCGACCTTGGCCGGCGGGAGCATCTGCTTCAGCTCGGCCAGGGTGCCGTCGGCGATGATCCGTCCCTCGTGCAGGATCGCGATCCGATCGGCGAGGTGTTCGGCCTCCTCCAGGTACTGCGTGGTCAGCAGCACCGTGGTGCCTCCGCCGGCGAGCTGGCGGACCGTCTTCCAGACCTCGATGCGCGATTGCGGGTCGAGTCCCGTTGTCGGCTCGTCCAGGAACAGCACCGGCACGTCGCCGACCAGGCTCATCGCGATATCCAGGCGACGGCGCATCCCGCCCGAGTACGTCGCTACTCTGCGGCCGGCCGCGTCGCTCAAACCGAACCGGGCCAGCAGGTCGCCGGCGATCCCGCCGGGATCCGTCAGGTGTCGCAGCTCGGCGACCAAGACCAGGTTCTCCCGACCCGTGAGGACCTCGTCAACCGCGGCGAACTGCCCGGTGAGACTGATCGAGGCGCGGACCTTCGCCGGCTGGGTGGCGACGTCGTACCCGTTGACCGCTGCCGTCCCACCGTCGGCCTTGAGCAGCGTGGACAAGATCCTCACCGCCGTCGTCTTGCCCGCGCCGTTGGAGCCGAGCAGGGCGACGACGGTCCCCGAAGGGACGCTCAGATCGACACCTCTGAGCACGGCATGGTCGCCGTACGACTTGACAAGCCCGGCCGTCTCGATCGCTGGTGTCGCGCTCATGGCGCCAGTCTCAAGGCCTGACCCTGCGTCAAGGTCAAGTCCGAAGGCTGCACCGACCGCCCCAGTCGTACAGCCGGCGCCCGTCCCGCTGGCGGATCCTCATACGAAGATCACGTAGGCTGTCTGCTTTGTCTCTGAGCCTTCGGCTTACGCGCCGGTCGTGCTGGCGCTGCGAACGGCGAAAGCGGTCTCGGGACGCGGACTGCGCCGGGCGCCCGGTGTTGCGATCGGCAGGTGATAGGCGATCTCGACATCTCGGCCACCGCTTCGGGTGCGGACCGCGAACGCCGCGCCCGTCATGAGCGCTGACGCAGGAGGAAGTCGAGCGTCGCGCGGTTAAAGGTCTCGGGGTCCTCGTGCAGTCCCGCGTGCGACAGATGCTCGAAGACCACCAGCTCGCTGCCGCCGATCCCGCTGTTGAGCGGCTCGGCGAAGCGCGGGGAGCAGACGAGGTCGCGCGCTCCGAAGGTGATGAGGGTCGGAACGTCGATCTCGCGGAGCACCGCGCTCGCGTCGTGGGCGATGACCGCGTCGGTCTGGGCCAGGAACGCGTCCACGGGCTGAGCGGGGCGACTGCGCACGAAGTCCACCAGCGTGTCGACAAACTCCGGCCGGTCGTTGTACATCTCGGGTGTGAAGCACCACGGGAAGAGTCCCTGGACCACCAGGTCGGCAACCGTCGGCAGCGCGGGCGCCATCGTGCGCCACTGCTCGACGACGCTCTTCAGATAGGGATCGCTGGCATGCCAGCCGCTGTGCAATGACAGCGAGCGCACCCGGTCCGGATGGCGGGCGGCGAGGTGGATGCCCACGGCGGCGCCGAGCGACACACCCGCCACGTGGGCGCGTTCGATGCCGATGGCGCCGAGGAACGTGGCGACCTGGTCGGCATAGCCATCGGTCGAGTACGGCCCGGTCGGCTTGTCGCTCTCACCCGAGCCGGGTAGGTCGATCGCGACGCAGCTGAAGTGCTCGGTGTAGGCCGGAAGCTGGAACGCGTAGCAGGCGTGGTCCGCCGACAGGTAAGGGATCAGCAGGAGCGGCTCACCCTCCCCTTGGACGTCGTAGTTGATCGTGAGCCCGTCGACCTCCGCTTGCGGCATGCGCCATCTCCTGACTACCTGTGGCACCAGCTCGGCGGGCTGACGAGCGGCTCGCGCACAAGCGCGATCGCCCAATACGCCACCCGCCGAGCGGGCCAAGTTCCAGCAGACATCATCGCTGCCATCAACTGACGTGGCAACGTTCCGATCGCGACCGACGACAGGAGCAGCGCCGCAGCCGTCGGCCCTGCTCGGCATCAAACGAACGACAGTCGGCTGGGACGCGCGATAGAGCCCCATACCGCCTCTGCTTTGCGCGCATCACCGCCCTCCGTCTGCGATGCAGCGTGGCTCACTCGAACGAGAGCATGTGTCGCAAGCCGATCCTTCAGCGGGACGGTTCTCAGTCGGCGTCGCCGATCGGGTCAACCTGAGCTTCATGCCGTAGCTGGTGGCCGTCGAGCACCTCGCCGATCGGGCGACCGGTCTGTTCCTTGGTCAGGTAGAACTCGGCCTGGTGCGGCTTGGCTCCGTTGTGCACGGTCCAGCCTCCGTCGAAGACGGCT
>JADGOR010000018.1 GCA_017882855.1 Cellulomonas sp.
CGCGCCTCCACCGCCGGGACCTCGCCGAAGGCGGGTTGACCCGGGAAGCCGAGCTCGACATCGTCGAGGCCGATGCGGGACAGGATCGCGACGCCGTTCCACTGGCTGAACCCGAAGGTCGCGACCTGGTAGCCGGCCGCCTCGAAGGCGGCCCGCGGGAACTGCGCATCGCCGCACTTGGTCTCCTGGAGCGCCAGGACATCGGTGCCGGTGCGTTCGAGCCACGCGAGCGCGCGCTCCTCCCGGGCTCGGATCGAGTTGATGTTCCAGGTCGCCAGTCGCATGAACGGCACGGTACCCGGCCCCGCGGCATCGAGAGTCCTACGCTGGGGGCATGGCCATCGCAATGATCACCGGAGCGAGTGCCGGACTTGGTCTCGAGTTCGCGTGGCAGCTGGCAACCGCGCGGCACGACGTGATCCTGGTTGCCCGGGACGCGGGCCGCCTCGAGCGCCTCGCGCTGCAGCTGCGAGCGGCCGCCGGCATCCAGGTCGAGGTCCTTCCCGCGGACCTGTCGGTCCCAGAGGAGGTCGCCCGGGTCGCGGAGCGACTGCAGGACCGCTCGAGGCCGGTCGGGCTGCTGGTCAACAACGCGGGTTTCGGGCTGGGTGGGACGTTCATCGGGAGTGATCTCGTCGAGCAGCTCCGCGCGCTCGACGTGATGGTGCGCGCGGTCATGGTCCTGTCCCATGCCGCGCTCGAACCGATGGTCGAGCGCGAGCGCGGCGCGATCCTCAACGTGTCCTCCATCGCGGCCCTGACCGCGGGTGGTACCTACTCGGCGCACAAGGCCTGGGTGCGGACGTTCACGGAGGGCCTCGCGGTCGAGCTGAGCGGAACCGGCGTCACGGCGACCGCCCTCTGCCCGGGTCTGGTGCACACCGAGTTCCACGAGCGGGCCGGCCTCGAGTACTCCGAGTTGCCCGAGCTGGCGTGGCTCAACGCTGACCAGGTGGTGGCGGCCGCGCTCGCGGATGTGCGCCGCGGTGTCGTGATCTCGACGCCCAGCCTGCGCTACGCGGTTGCGTCCGGACTGGCGCGCGTCCTGCCGCGCAAGGTCATCCGGGCCGTCTCGGGCGGGCTCGCTAAGCGCGACGCTTCGGGCGAGCAGGCGGCATCCGCCGATGACGAAGCCGCGTCGGCCGACGCCAGCGGGGACTGACCGACCGCGCCGGTGGGCCGCCGTCGGTAGCCTGTGCGCGTGAACCTCGACGCCACGACCGCGATGTCGCCCACCCCGCGCGAACAGCTGCGCGACCTCATCACCGAGCTTGCCGTGGTGCCCGGCAAGGTGACCCTCGCGTCCGGCCAGGAAGCGGACTACTACGTGGACCTGCGGCGGGTCACCCTGCACCACCGGGCGGCCCCGCTCGTCGGGCACGTGCTGCTCGACCTGCTCGAAGAGGTGGGCCTCGGCGTCGGCGAGATCGACGCCGTCGGCGGACTGACGATGGGTGCGGACCCGGTCGCGTTGGCTCTGCTCCATGCGGCGGCTTCCCGGGGCCAGGACCTGGACGCGTTCGTGGTCCGCAAGGAGGGCAAGTCGCACGGCTTGCAGCGCCGGATCGAGGGGCCCGACGTGGTGGGCAAGCGCGTCGTCGCCGTCGAGGACACCTCGACCACGGGCGGCTCCGTGCTCACCGCTGTCGAGGCACTGCGCGAGGCGGGCGCCCAGGTGGTGGGCGTCGCCGTGATCGTCGACCGGGACACCGGGGCCAAGGAGCGGATCGAGGCCGCGGGGTTGCCGTACCACTTCGTCTTCGGCCGCGCCGAGCTCGGTCTCGGCTGAGCGGGCCAGCGCAGATGGACCTCATTAGCCAGGTGGTCGGCGGGTCAGCCATGCTCGTCGCCCTGCCCATGGTCGGCCTCCCGGTGCTCCTCCTCGTCGGCTGGTACCTCGGGATCCGACGCAGCCAGAAGCGGCTCGACGCCTTCACGGCGTGGGCGGCGACCGTCGGCTGGTCCCTCTTCCCGGTGGACGACCGCCTGGCTGGTCTTTGGAACAAGAGCCCGTTCGGGCTGGGGGAATCCCGCACGGCGATCGAGGTCCTGTCCGGGACCTGGAGTGGCTCCCCGGCACAGTCGTTCACCTACCGGTACGTCACGGGAAGCGGGAAGGACCGCACCACGCACCGGCTGCACGTCGTCACGATGGCGCTGCCGGCCTTCCTCCCCACCTTGACGCTCACCCCGGAGGGCGCCGCGGCGAAGCTCGCCAAGCTGGTGGGCGGGCAGGACCTGTCTTTCGAGTCCGATGACTTCAACCGGGCCTGGCGGGTTGAGTGCGGGATGGAGAAGTTCGCCTACGACGTGATCACTCCGCGGCTGATGGAGCGGCTGCTCCGGTCCGACGCCGCCGGGCTGAGCATCCGGATCGACGGCACCGACGTCCTGTGCTGGTCGACCGGTGAGCAGAGTCTCGAAGCGCTCGCACCCCGCCTCGAGCTCCTCGCCGCCGTTCGCGACGCCGTTCCCGGCTTCGTCTGGAGAGACAGCGGCTACGATCCTGGAAACGGCTGAACCGAGAGGGTGGTCCCTATGGCTGGAATGGGTGCTGTCGGCATCGTCCTGATCGTGATCCTGGTGCTGTTGGTGATTGTCGGCCTGTGGGCAATGGGTGCGTACAACGGACTCGTCCGGCTGCGCAACCTGGTGCAGGAGTCCTGGCGTCAGATCGATGTCGAGCTCAAGCGACGGCACGACCTGATCCCGAACCTGGTCGAGACGGTCAAGGGCTACGCCGCGCACGAGAAGGGCGTCTTCGAAGAGGTTGCCCGGGCCCGTTCAGCCGCCATCACACCCGGATCGGGCCCCGCGGAGCAGGCCCAGCAGGAGAACGTCCTGACCCAGGCGCTCGGCAAGCTGTTCGCCGTCGCCGAGGCCTACCCCGACCTCAAGGCGAGCCAGAACTTCATGGCGTTGCAGACCGAGCTCACCAACACCGAGGACCGTATCGCCGCCGGTCGCCGCTTCTACAACGCGAACGTCCGGCAGTACAACACGAAGATCGAGACCGTTCCGACGAACATCATCGCCGGGATGTTCCACTTCGTCCGCGCCGAGTACTTCGAGGCCGAGGAGCCTGAGGTCCGCGAAGCGCCGACGGTGAGCTTCGGAGCCTGAGCGACGGCGGTTCTCGCGTTGCCGACTCCCGCATCTCTGGTGATGATGGCGAGATGATCGTCGAGGTTCGCCGGATCCACGCCGCTGAAGGTCCGCAGCTGCGCGTGATCCGGCTCCGTGCCCTGGCGGACGATCCCGCAGCGTTCTCGTCGACCTACGCGCGCGAGGAGATGTTCCCGGAGACCTCCTGGGTCCAGCGCGCGACGGAGAGCGCGTCGGGGGAGAGCCGCACGTCGTTCATCGCGATCGTCGACGGCGTCTGGCGCGGGATGATCGGGGGCGCTCGGGTCGAGCCGATCGGCGATCTCGAGGACCGCCTGCTGATCGGTCTCGAGCCTGGGGCTCACGGCGTCGGGCTGCACTCGATGTGGACCGACCCCGAGTACCGCGGGCACGGGCTCGGACGCCGGTTGATCACGACCTCGATCGCCTGGGCCGAGGGCATCAGAGCTCCGTACGTCACCCTCTGGGTCACCCGCGGGAACGATCGAGCGATCAGGCTCTACCGGGCGTCAGGGTTCGTCGAGACGGAGACGGTGCGGCCGGCGCCGGGCGACCCGTGCGCCGACGAGATCCGGATGGTCCGGCCCCCGGCGCCGGTCGGAGCCTAGCTGTCGGCGACCGACGCGCCGGTCAGCCTTCGAGCACTTCCGGAACGGCGGATCGGTTTCGACGTGCCCGCAGCACCTCGAACAGGATCGGCAGAACGGACACGAAGACGATCGCGACGAGGATGTACTCGATGTTGTTCTTGACGAAGGACTGTCCGCCGAGCAGGTACCCGAGCACCGTGACGCCAACGGCCCACAGTGCGGCGCCGATGCCGCTGTAGACGAAGTAGCGGCGGCGATCCATCTTGCCGACGCCCGCGATCACGGTGATGAAGGTCCGCACGATCGGCACGAACCGGGCGAGCACGATGGCCCGGGCGCCGTACTTGTCGAAGAAGGCGACGGTCTTGTCGACGTACTCCTGGCGGAAGAACCTCGAGTCGGGGCGGTTGAAGATCGCCGGGCCCGCTGCCCGGCCGATCTGGTACCCGACGACATTGCCGAAGAACGCCATCACGGTCAGCACGAGGCAGACGAACCACAGTGGCTGCGAGATGTCGCCGCGGCCCTTGAGCAGGCCGACGGTGAAGAGCAGCGAGTCACCCGGCAGGAAGAAGCCGAGCAGCAGCCCGGTCTCGGCGAAGATGATCGCGGCGGTGCCCCAGAGCGCCCAGGCGCCGAAGGCGGAGATCATCTTCTCGGGGTTCAGCCAGTTCGGTCCGAGGCTGGCCGCGCGATCGGCGAGCAGGTGCAAAGTCGAGAGAATCACCAGCACAGCGTACGGGGGCGAGCCGCCTGCCAAGGCCGCCGGTCCCGGCGATAGGGTCGCGACGTGCCAGAAGCCCATCTTCTCCAGGTCCGAGACGTCGTTCGCACGTTCGGTGACCGGGTGGCCCTCGACCGCGTGAGCTTCGACGTCCGGCCCGGTCGGCTGACCGGCTTCGTCGGGGCCAACGGGGCCGGTAAGACCACCGCGATGCGGATCATCATGGGCGTCCTGGCTTCCGACGCCGGGACCGTCACCCTTGCTGATCGACCGCTCGACCTCGCGGCCAGACGGCGGTTCGGGTACATGCCCGAGGAGCGCGGCCTCTACCCGAAGATGCGCGTGCTGGACCAGCTGGTATTCCTCGGCCGCGTCCACGGTCTGACGCCCGTGCTGGCGCGGACCCGAGCGATCGAGCTGCTCGAGGAGCTTGAGCTCGGCGACCGGATGACGGATGTCCTGCACACCCTCTCGCTCGGCAACCAGCAGCGCGTCCAGGTGGCCGCGGCCCTTCTGCACGAGCCTGTGCTGTTGATCCTGGACGAGCCGTTCAGCGGCCTGGACCCGATCGCTGTCGACGCGATGGCTGCGCGGCTGCGGGCTCGCGCCGAAGCGGGCGTGCCGGTGCTCTTCTCGAGCCACCAGCTCGAGCTGGTCGAGCGGCTGTGCGACGACCTGGTGGTCATCCATGAAGGCCGGATCGTGGCACGTGGCGATGCCGCGCAGCTGCAGGAGGAACACGCCGGAACCCGGATCAGGATCGTCGTCGACGGCGGCACGGACTGGCTTTCAGCAGCGCCGGGCGTGACGGTCGTGTCGAGCGACCCGCGCGGGACCGTGCTGGAGCTGGCCGAGGGTGCGGACGGCCAGTCGCTGTTGCTCGAGGCGCAGCGGCACGGTGCGGTGCGCGAGTTCGGTCGGGTCGTGCCCACGCTGTCCGAGATCTTCCACGAGGTGACCCGATGACCACCCAGAGCCCGACCGCGTCGGCCGTTGCGGCCGACGACGTCACCGAGGTGTCCCGCGGTTCCCTGATCAGGACGATCGCTTCCCGCGAGATCTGGGTGAAGCTGCACGACAAGGGCTTCATCGCGTCGACCGTCTTCTTCCTGCTGATCATCGTCGGGGCGACCGTGATCCCGATCATGATCAGCCAGCAGAGCCACGACTACCGGCTCGCGGTTGTCGGGGATCAGGCGACGGCCGTCGTGACGGCTGCGACCGGGCTGCACACCTCGGCGTCCTCGGGCGACGTCCCCAAGGTGACTCTGACCACCTCATCGGCGGCGGACCGAGCGGCTGCCGAGGCGTTGGTCCGGGGCGGCAATGCCGATGCGGCGCTGGTGGCTGACGGCACCGCACTCACCCTGATCGGCAGGGATGCCGTGCCGGACGACCTGGTGATCCTGGTCAAGGCCGCGGCCGCGCAGACGGACGTGAGTCGGGTCGCGGCCGAGGCTGGTCTGAGCTCGGACCAGGTCCGACAGCTGGTGGCGCCGACGCCGCCGAAGGTCGATCTGCTCAACGCACAGCCCGACCGCGCCGTGCCGCCGATCCTGCTGGTGATGATCTTCGGCTTCCTGTTCTACTTCGCGGTGCTGACCTTCGGCATCTCGATCGCGCAGAGCGTCGTCGAGGAGAAGCAGAGCCGGGTGGTGGAGCTGCTCGTGGCGGCGGTCCCGGTGCGCTGGCTGCTCGCCGGCAAGGTGCTCGGCAACACGGTCCTCGCGGTCGCCCAGGTGACGCTGATCGTCGGCGTCGGGCTGGCCGGTGCGGCGCTCGCCGGGCAGTCCGCGCTGATCTCCCAGGTAGCCGGCGCGAGCGTGTGGTTCTTGGTGTTCTTCCTGCTCGGCTTCCTGATGCTCGCGTGCCTGTGGGCGGTGGCCGGCTCGCTGGCCTCGCGGGTCGAGGACCTGCAGTCGACGACGATGCTCATGCAGGCGACGGTCATGGTGCCGTTCTTCGCGAGCATCTTCGTGACCGAACCGGGGCGGGTCCAAGAGGTGCTCTCCTACATCCCGTTCACCGCGGTGCTCTTGATGCCGGCCAGGGTCATCAACGGCACGGCCGCGTCATGGGAGCCGTGGGTGGCGGCCGGCATCGTGCTCGCGACGGCCGCGTTGTTCGTCGTGCTGGGCGCTCGGCTCTACGAGGGTTCGGTGCTGCACACGTCCAACCGCACACGACTGGTCCAGGCCTGGCGGTCCGCACGGGGCGGCAGATCGTGACTGCCGGCGAGAGCTCAGCCGGTCCCGCGAGCCTCGGCCTGGGTGCCTCCGCTTCGGCCACCGTCAGCATCGGCACCCCGGGCTCGGTGGGCGCCACCCGGGCTCTCCTGCTCGGCTCCGGCGAGCTCGGCAAGGAGGTGGCGATCGAGCTGCAGCGCCTCGGCGTCGAGGTGATCGCGGTGGACCGCTACGAGGGTGCCCCGGCGATGCAGGTCGCGCACCGCTGGCACGTCGTCGACATGCTCGACCCGGTGGCGCTGCGTGCGGTGATCGCGGCCGAGCGGCCGCACCTGGTCATTCCGGAGATCGAGGCCATCGCCACCGCCGAGCTGGCCGCGGTGGAGGCCGTCGGTGGCACGCGCGTGGTGCCGACCGCGCGGGCCACCCGGCTGACGATGGACCGGGAGGGCATCCGGCGGCTCGCGGCAGAGGAGCTCGGTCTGCCGACCTCGCCGTACCGGTTCGTCGAGTCGGAGGCGGAGCTGCGCGAGGCGGTGGCCGCGCTCGGGCTGCCGTGCGTGGTCAAGCCGGTGATGTCCTCGTCCGGCAAGGGCCAGTCGGTCCTTCGCACGGCCGACGACGTCGCCCCGGCCTGGTCCTACGCGGTCACCGGCGGGCGGGCGGCGGTCGGAGGCGCGAGTCGTGCGATCGTCGAGGGGTTCGTCGACTTCGACTACGAGATCACCCTGCTGACCGTTCGGCACGCGGCCGGGACGACCTTCCTCGACCCGATCGGCCACGTGCAGGTGGACGGCGACTACCGCGAGTCGTGGCAGCCACAACCGATGGACGCGGCCACGCGAGCCCGGGCCGAGGAGATCGCCGGGGCCGTGACGGGCGCGCTCGGCGGCTGGGGCGTGTTCGGCGTCGAGCTGTTCGTCCGAGGTGACGAGGTGCTGTTCTCCGAGGTCTCGCCGCGGCCGCACGACACCGGCCTGGTGACCCTCGTCTCGCAGGATCTGAGCGAGTTCGCGCTGCACGCCCGCGCGGTGCTGGGCCTCCCGATCCCGGCGGTGCGGCAGCTCGGACCGGCGGCGTCCTGTGCGGTGCTTGCCGAGGGCACCGGGGTGCCGGTGTTCCACGGCGTCGACGCGGCGCTCGAGCGGCCGGGCAGCGAGGTGCGGCTGTTCGGCAAGCCCTCGGTGGCCGGGCGTCGTCGGGTGGGCGTGACGCTCGCCCTCGGCTCGGAGGTGGCCGACGCGCGGGCGGCTGCGCGGGCGGCTGCGGCGGCCCTGCGCGTCGAGCTGGTGTGAGGATCGCGGACGGCGTGCGCGGCGCGAACGAGCGTGACGACGACGAGCGGGTCGCGAACGAGCGTGACGACGACGAGCGGGTCGCGAACGAGCGTGACGACGACGAGCGCGAGGTCGGCGTCGGGCCGTGGCCGGGCTCCTGGCCGGAGGGTGCGGAGTACGACCCGGAGCTGCTCGAGCACGGCGACCGGCGGAACGTCGTCGACGGCTACCGCTACTGGCGGCTCGACGCGATCGTGGCGGACCTCGACGCCCGCCGGCATCCCTTCCACGTGGCGATCGAGAACTGGGCCCACGACCTGAACATCGGTTCGGTGGTGCGGACCGCCAACGCGTTCCTCGCGGCCGAGGTGCACATCGTCGGCCGACGCCGGTGGAACCGGCGTGGGGCGATGGTCACCGACCGCTACCAGCACCTCCGGCACCACCCGACGGTCGAGGACTTCGCGGCGTGGGCGGGCCAGGCCGGGCTGCCGGTGATCGGCATCGACAACCTGCCCGGCTCGGTCCCGCTCGAGGGCTACCGCCTGCCTCGCGAGTGCGTGCTGGTGTTCGGCCAGGAGGGTGCGGGCCTGTCCGACGCCGTCCGCACCATCGCGCGCGACACGCTCTCGATCGCGCAGTTCGGCTCGACGCGGTCGATCAACGCGGGCGCGGCTGCCGCGATCGCGATGCACTCGTGGATCGAGCAGCACGCGCAACCCCGGGTACGCCCGCGGGATTGACGTCCGACGCGGGAACCGGCGCCGGACGCCGCCGGGGGCCGGACGTCCCAGGTCGGGCCCCGCCGATCCGTGCCAAGATTGACGAGGCATGTCAGTCACCCCACCGATCCGCAGGAGATGTCAGCGATGGGTATCGCAACCCCCGAGATCTACAACGAGATGATCGACCGTGCGAAGGCGGGCGGCTTTGCCTACCCCGCGGTCAACGTCACCTCCTCTCAGACCGTGACGGCAGTTCTCCAGGGCTTCGCCGACGCCGAGAGCGACGGCATCATCCAGGTGTCGGTCGGGGGCGCCGAGTACGCGTCCGGCTCGACCATCAAGGACCGGGTGGCCGGCTCGCTCGCGCTCGCCGCGTACGCCGCCGAGGTCGCCAAGAACTACCCGATCACCGTGGCCCTCCACACCGACCACTGCGCCAAGCAGAACCTCGACTCCTGGGTGCGTCCGCTGCTCGCCCTCGGGGCCGAGCGGGTCAAGGCCGGCAAGCTGCCGACGTTCCAGTCGTTCATGTGGGACGGCTCGTCCGTGCCGCTCGCCGAGAACCTGCTGATCGCCGAGGAGCTGCTCGGGCTCGCCCAGGCCGCCCACGCGATCCTCGAGGTCGAGATCGGCGTCGTCGGTGGCGAGGAGGACGGTCACGCCGCTGAGATCAACGAGAAGCTGTACACGACGCCCGAGGACGGCCTCGCCACGGTCAAGGCGCTCGGCACCGGCGAGAAGGGCCGCTACCTGACGGCCCTCACGTTCGGCAACGTGCACGGCGTCTACAAGCCCGGTGCCGTCAAGCTGCGTCCGGCGATCCTGGGCGAGATCCAGGCGGTCGTCGGTCAGGCGGTCGGCAAGGACAGGCCGTTCGACCTGGTCTTCCACGGTGGTTCCGGATCGACCAAGGAAGAGATCGCGGAGGCCGTCAGCCACGGAGTCATCAAGATGAACATCGACACCGACACCCAGTACGCGTTCACCCGCCCGGTGGCCGGCCACATGTTCGCCAGCTACGACGGCGTGCTGAAGGTGGACGGCGAGGTCGGCGACAAGAAGAAGTACGACCCGCGGGTCTGGGGCAAGCTCGGCGAGGCCGGCTTGGCTGCGCGCCTCGTCGAGGCCTGCCAGTCCCTGGGTTCGGCGGGCAAGAAGCTCGGCTGAAACCGTGTCGCGCCGGGCCCCGCGGTCACAACGACCGCGGGGCCCGGCGTCGTCCGAGCCCGTTTCGTTGGGTGTTTCGTCGACTTTCTGATGCGAAGAGACAAAGGTTCACCCGCTGATACCGCCTCGCCACCGCCCGTCGCGCTTCCGGGGCTGTTAGCGTCGCGCTCAGGTGCTCTGATCGTGCAGTGGTCGTGCCCTTCGGGTCCGATCGGGCAGCATGGCTGGATCGCATCGTTGGCCCGTCCCACGCGGTTGTGGATCGGAGGTGTCGGCGTGAGTTCTGCAGCGCCATCGGATCGAGAGCGCGACTGGTCGCTCCCCGGTGAGCCCGCCTCCATCGCCCGTGCCCGTCGCGCCGTCGTCGACACCTGTGTGGAGTGGGGCTACGGCGTGTGCGAAGACGCTGAGCTCATCGCCTCGGAGCTCGTGACGAACGCGCTCCGGCACGGTCGCCTCGAGAGTGCTCTGGCATCGACCGCGCCGGGCGAGATCGGACTGCGGATGACGGATGTCCGGCCCGGACTGCGGATCGAGGTCGTCGACGGGTACAGCATGCCGCCGGTCGAGGTCCCGGGCCGCGAGGATGCCGAGGGCGGTTACGGATTGATGATCGTCGGTCGCCTTGCCGCGTGGGGCTGGAGTCCGACGGCTACCGGCAAGGTGGTCTGGGCGGAGCTCCGCCTCCAGGCCTCGTAGGGGTCCCGGGCCGCACCTCTCTCGCCGCGGGTTCGGGCGTTTGCACGACAGCGGCGCTTGTAGGTTGAGGACATGTCCGACAACGTCTTTGGCATCAGCTACTCCCCGGCGTTGTTGCCGCTCGTCCTGTTGCTCGGGATGGGGCCGAAGCATTCATGCGTGCGGGTCGGTCAGGACTCGATCAGCGTCACCATGGGGTACGGCTTTCGAGCCACGATTCCGCGGCAGAACGTGCGCGCTGTCATGCCCGACACCGCGAGCGTCGGGGCGTGGGGTGTCCACGGCTGGCGTGGGACGTGGCTCGTGAACGGCTCATCCGCCGGGATCGTCAGGATGGAGCTCGAGCCTGGCGTACGGGCTTGGGTGATGGGTGTGCCGGTCCGCCTGACAACGCTGCGGATCAGCGTGAATACACCCGACGAGCTGATGAGCCTGTTGCGCAGGTCCCGCTAGCCGCCCGATGCGGCAGGATGGGACGAACGTCGTCGTCGGCGCCGTGCTGTCGGTCGGTACGAAGAGGTCGGCCCGGAGCCATTCATGACCGCCGTCGACGTCATGCCTGGCCAGATGAAACACAGCAGGAAAGGGGCACCCATGAGTACGGACACCGTGCCGGGATGGCCTCGCGTCGAGGCCGTTGCCCGCCAGGACGGGACCGGGGAGGTCATCATCGACGGGACGCCGATCCCGATCGTGACCGCCTCGCTCGACGAGGCGGTGACCACCATCATCGGTGTCGTGGCGGACATCGCGGTCAAGGTGGACCGGCCGGTCTGGATGGCCGCTACCGGCCCCGACGGTGACTGGTCCTTGTTCGTGCATCCCGACGGCTCGGTGGAGGCCCCCGAGCCTCCCGCTGCCGACCCTGGTCGAGGCGACCACGTCGGGATGAGCCAGCTGCCCACCACCGAGCTGTCGATGGCGCCGGCATCGCAGCTGCCGGTCGAGGATCCCGTTCCGTTCTTCGATGCCGGACCGGAACTCGTCGAGGAGGTGACCGCACAGTTCGCCCGGCACGCCGAGCCGCCCGCGGCAATCTTCGAGCGGCCGACGACCAGGCGCGAGCTCCGAAAGTCGTTCCTCACCGAGGAACAGCTCGAGGAACCTGCGGCCGCGGGCGCGCGCGGGCTGCTGGCCCGGGTCGGGGTACGGGTGAGCCCGAGCCGCGCGGAGCGGTCGGAGCGCGCCGACGCCCTGGCCGTCAGCCAGCACTGGCCAGGGCCGCGCACGATCGCGATCGTCAACGGGAAGGGCGGGTCGAACAAGACTCCGACCACGATCCTGCTGGCCGCCGTGTTCGCCCGAAATGGCGGCGCCGGGGTCCTCACCTGGGACAACAACCAGACCCGCGGCACGCTCGGCTGGCGGACGGACAAGGGCCCGCACGATGCGACCCTGCTCGAGTTCTTGTCTCAGACCGATCGTCTGCTCGGCACCGGCGCCCAGTCGGCCGACCTCGCGCGCTACGTGCACCACCAGACCCGCGACAAGTTCGACGTCTTGCGCTCGAAGCCGATGGCTCTCGCCCATGAGCAGCGCGTCGAGCCCGCCGACGTCGATGCGATCCACGCTGTGGCCGCGAAGTACTACCGACTGATCATCATCGACTCGGGCAACGACGAGTCCGACCCGATGTGGCTGCGCATGATCGACCACACGGACCAGCTCGTCGTGGCCACGACGACGCGCGACGATCACGCCGAAGCGGGGGCGCTGCTCCTCGAGGCCCTCGCCGAGCGTGACGAGCGTTCGGCTGCTCTTGCCCGCGAGTCCGTCGTCATCGTGAGCCAGGCCGACCCGAAGGCCGGCACGCGTGACGTCGAGCGCGTCGCCAGGGGCTATCAGCCACTCGCCCGCGAGGCTGTCATGATCCCGTTCGACCCCGCGATGGTCGACGGGGTGCTGCGCTACGGCTCGCTGCGTCCCGCCGCGCAGCGCGCATGGCTCGCCGCTGGCGCCGCCGTCGCTCGCGGCCTGTGAGCAGCCAGGTCTGGGCTGACGGCACACCGGTGCGGCGGCCACGCCGCCCGGTCGCTCGCGCCGCGGCACGCCTCCGGTAACCTTTCCTGGGCGCCCGATCACCCGTGTCGCGCCCGGACCAGGAGGAATCCCATGCCAGCCGTCGTGCTTGTTGGCGCGCAGTGGGGTGACGAGGGCAAGGGCAAGGCGACCGACACCCTTGGCTCTCGTGTCGACTACGTCGTGAAGTTCAACGGTGGCAACAACGCCGGGCACACCGTCGTGATCGGCGCCGAGAAGTACGCGCTGCACCTGCTGCCGAGCGGCATCCTGACCGAGGGCGTGATCCCGGTGATCGGCAACGGCGTCGTCATCGATCTGGGTGTGCTGTTCATCGAGATCGACGCCCTCGAGTCGCGCGGCGTGGACACCTCGCGGCTCCTGATCAGCTCGAACGCGCACATCATCGCGCCGTACAACAGGACCATCGACAAGGTCACCGAGCGGTTCCTCGGCAAGCGTCAGATCGGCACGACGGGCCGCGGCATCGGTCCCACCTACTCGGACAAGATGAACCGGGTCGGACTGCGCGTGCAGGACCTGTTCGACCCGCACATCCTGGCCCAGAAGGTCGAGGGGGCCCTGGACCAGAAGAACCACCTGCTCGTCAAGGTGTACAACCGTCGCGCGATCACCGTCGAGGAGACCGTCGAGGGGCTGCTCACGTACGCCGAGCGGATCCGTCCGATGGTCGTCGACTGCTCGCTCGTGCTGAACCAGGCTCTCGACCACGGCAAGACGGTGCTGTTCGAGGGTGGTCAGGCCACGATGCTCGACGTCGACCACGGCACCTATCCGTTCGTGACCTCGTCGAACGCGACGGCGGGCGGTGCGTGCACCGGTTCCGGCGTCGGGCCGACCCGGATCGACCGGGTGATCGGCGTCGCAAAGGCGTACGCGACGCGGGTGGGCGAGGGTCCGTTCCCGACCGAGCTGAACGACGAGATGGGCGACCGGCTGCGGAAGGTCGGCGGCGAGTACGGCACGACGACGGGCCGCCCACGGCGTTGCGGCTGGTACGACACCGTGGTCGCCCGCTACGCGACGCGGGTCAACGGCTTGACGGACGTGGTCCTCACGAAGCTCGACGTGCTGACCGGGCTCGAGCGGATCCCGGTCTGCGTGGCCTATCAGGTCGGTGACATCCGGTTCGCCGAGATGCCGGTTGATCAGACGGACTTCCACCACGCCATGCCGGTGTACGAGTACCTCGACGGCTGGACCGAGGACCTCTCCGGTTGCCGGGTCTTCGACGACCTGCCGGCCACGGCCCAGGCCTACGTACTGGCCCTCGAGCAGCTGTCGGGCACCCGGATCTCGGCGATCGGCGTCGGTCCGGAGCGCGACGACGTCATCGTCCGCCACGACCTCCTCGGCTGACTCGAGTGGGTGGCCCGAGCACGGGCGCGTGCCGCGCCGCGGCGGGCAGATAGGCTGACGGCCCGTGAGGATCCTCGTCATCGGAACGGGCGCGCGTGAGCACGCCATCGCCCGCGCACTGGCGGCCGACCCGGCCGTCACCGAGCTGCATGCGGCTCCGGGGAACCCCGGCATCGGGCGGCTGGCAACGCTGCACCCGGTCGACATGTTCGACGGCGGCGCGGTCGCCGCGCTGGCCGCTCGGCTCGGGGTGGACCTGGTCGTCGTCGGACCCGAGGCGCCGCTGGTCGCGGGGATCGCCGATGCGATCCGTGCCGCGGGAATCCCCTGCTTCGGGCCGAGCGCCGCAGCCGCCGCGCTCGAGGGCTCGAAGGCTTTCGCCAAGGACGTGATGGCAGCCGCGAGCGTGCCCACCGCGATGGCGCACGTGTGCACTACTCCGGACCAGGTCGCTGAGGCGCTCGACTCGTTCGGGGCGCCCTACGTGGTCAAGGACGACGGCCTAGCGGCCGGGAAGGGGGTTGTCGTCACGGACGACCGGGCCGCGGCCCTGGCACATGCGGCGGTGTGCCTCGCCAAGCCGGGTGGCACCGTCGTGATCGAGGAATACCTCGACGGGCCGGAGATCTCGTTGTTCTGCCTCAGTGACGGCGTCGCGGTCGTGCCGCTCGAGCCGGCCCAGGACTTCAAGCGCGCCTTCGATGCCGACGCCGGTCCGAACACCGGTGGGATGGGCGCCTACAGCCCGCTCCCGTGGGCGCCCGCGGATCTCGTCGAGGAGGTTCTGGATCGCGTCGCCCGCCCAACGATCGAGGAGATGCACCGCCGCGGTGCGCCGTTCGTCGGCGTGCTCTACTGCGGTCTCGCCCTGACCACCCGCGGCCTGCGCGTCATCGAGTTCAACGCCCGCTTCGGTGACCCTGAGGTGCAGTCCGTGCTGGCCCGCCTCGAGACGCCGCTCGGTCGCCTGTTGCTCGCGACCGCGACCGGGAACCTCAGCGACGAGCCGCCGTTGCGGTGGCGCAACGACGCCGCGGTCACTGTGGTTCTCGCCTCGCACGGGTATCCCGAGTCGCCTCGCACGGGGGACCCGATCACCGGCGTCGAGAGCGCTGAGGCCGAAGCCGCCGTGCACGTCCTGCACGCCGGAACGGCACTCGCGGACGGCGTCCTCGTCTCCTCCGGTGGCCGGGTACTCTCCGTCGTCGGAGTGGGGGCGTCGCTCGCCGAGGCGCGCGCCGCGGCCTACGCCGGCATCGACCTGATCGACCTGCCAGGTTCACATCACCGCCGCGACATCGCGCTCGCGGCGTCAGAGGGGGAATGACCGTGGATCACGCAGCAGCCGCTCGGCTGCCGGGCTGGCGTCACCTCTACTCGGGCAAGGTCCGGGACCTGTACGTGCCGGAGGCACTGCACCCGCTGGGTGACGTAATCCTGGTCGTCGCGAGTGATCGGATCAGTGCCTATGACTTCGTGCTGCCGACACCGATCCCGGGCAAGGGCGTCGTCCTCACCCAGCTGAGCCTGTGGTGGTTCGACCAGCTGTCCGAGCTCGCGGAGAACCACGTGGTGAGCCTCGACGTACCGGCCGAGGTGGCCGGGCGCGCGATGGTCTGCCGCCGCTTGCAGATGTTCCCGGTCGAGTGCGTCGCACGCGGCTATCTCACCGGTTCCGGCCTCGTCGAGTACCGCGAGACCGGCGAGGTGTGCGGCATCCCGCTCCCGGAGGGTCTGGTGGACGGCTCGCGCCTGCCGGAGCCGATCTTCACCCCGGCCACCAAGGCGGAGCTCGGTGAGCACGATGAGAACGTCAGCTTCGACGTCGTGAGCGGGACGATCGGCGCCGACGCCGCGGCCCGCCTGCGCGACCTGACGCTTGCCGTCTACAGCCGTGCCGAAGAGATCGCCCGCGCGCGCGGCGTGATCCTGGCGGACACGAAGTTCGAGTTCGGCGCCGACCCGGTCACCGAGGAGACCGTGCTGGGAGACGAGGTGCTCACCCCGGACTCCTCACGGTTCTGGCCGGCCGACGAGTGGGAGCCGGGTCACCCGCAGCCGAGCTTCGACAAGCAGTTCGTGCGCGACTGGCTGACGTCCCCGGCGTCCGGCTGGGACCGCCGCAGCGGCGATGCCCCGCCCGCGCTGCCCGCCGACGTCGTCGAGCGGACCCAAGCGCGTTACCTCGAGGCGTTCGAGCGCCTGACTGGTGCGCCACTCGGGGGCGCCCTGCGGTGACCCGGGCGCGAGAACGGGGGCGCGGGGGGTGTGCCTCGCGGGGGTGCGGCGCGCGGGAGGTGTGGCTCCTGGCGGCTCCCGGATCTTGTCCTCGGACGCCTCGTCATCCGCTCCGCGCCCGCCACTACACTCGCCCGCATGGGAACCGTGATCGTTGACGTGATGCCGAAGCCCGAGATCCTCGACCCACAGGGCAAGGCGGTCCGCGCTGCGCTTCCGCGCCTGGGCCTGGACGGTTTCACCGAGGTCCGCCAGGGCAAGCGCTTCGAGCTGACCGTCGATGGCGAGGTGACCGAAGAGGTGCTCGCGCAGGCTCGTCAGGCCGCCGAGACCTTGCTCTCCAACCCGATCATCGAGGACGTCGTCGCGATCACCGCCGTCCAGGAGTGCGCCTGCGGCAAGGGCGGTTGCTGCTGATGGGGGCACGGATCGGCGTCGTCACCTTCCCGGGCTCGCTCGACGACCGCGACGCCCTCCGCGCGGTCGGCCTGGCCGGCGCCGAGCCGGTCTCGCTGTGGCACGCGGATGGAGACCTGCACGGCGTCGACGCCGTCATCCTGCCGGGTGGCTTCTCATACGGTGACTACCTCCGCGCGGGCGCCATCTCCCGCTTCTCGCCCGTGATGGACACGCTGATCGGCGCGGCCGAGGGTGGCCTCCCGGTGCTGGGCATCTGCAATGGCTTCCAGATCCTGTGCGAGAGCCACCTGCTTCCGGGCGCGATGATCAAGAACAACCACCGGACCTTCATCTGCCGCGACCAGGTGCTGTCCGTGGAGAACACGAGCACCGCCTGGACCAATGCCTTCACCAAGGGCCAACGGATCACCGTTCCGCTCAAGAACCAGGACGGCCAGTACGTCGCCGACGAGCGCACCCTGGACGAGCTCGAGGCCGAGGGCCGGGTGGTGTTCCGCTACCGGGACTGGAACCCGAACGGGTCCCGCCGCGACATCGCCGGCGTCACGAACGCCGCCGGGAACGTCGTCGGCCTGATGCCGCACCCGGAGCACGCGACCGAGCCGGGTTTCGGCCCGGACACCGCGGACGGCTCTCGCGCCGGCGTGGATGGGCTCGGGTTCTTCACGTCGGTCCTGACCGCGCTGATCCACTGACCCGGATCTGTGATGACGACGATCGAGGCTGTCGCGTGGGGTGACCCGGCGGCCACCGCACTGTGGGCGGCACAGCAGGCAGAGCTCGCGGCGATCTACGGCGTCCCTGATCTGGAGTCGGACCTCGGGCCGAGCGGCCTGCTCGCCAGTCTCGTCGCCTTCGACGACGACGGCGCTGCCGTCGGCTGCGGGGTGCTGCGCGACGTCGGCGCTGGCGTCGGGGAACTCAAGCGGATGTACGTGGCCCGGGCTTGCCGTGGGCGTGGCACCTCCCGGCTCGTGCTGCGCGAGCTCGAGCGGCGGGCCCGCGAGGCCGGCCAGGAGCGCCTCATCCTGGAGAGTGGGCTGCGCCAACCGGAAGCGATCGGTCTGTACCGCTCGGCCGGCTACACGCAGATCCCCAACTTCGGCATCTACGCCGACGAGCCCGAGTCGGTGTGTTTCGGCAAGGACCTGGTGATCCGGCGCGTGCTGGTGCTGACCGGGACGATCTGCGCGGGGGAGTCCCGGATCGCCGGCGCGATCTACGGGCTGCTGCGGGACCGTGAGGTGCCGCACGCGCGCGTCGACGTCGACGAGCTGTGCCAGACCTGGCCGACGCCGCCCGGCGACCCCGCCGAGGACGGCCTCGCCTTCGCGAACCTCGCGGCAATCGTGCCGAACCTCGCGGAGCGTGGGCTCAGCTCGGTGGTCCTCGCGCGGGTTGTTGAGAAGCCAGGCGACCGTGAGCGCTATCAGGGGGTCTTCCCCGGCGCGGCGATCATGATCGTGCGGGTGACCGCGTCGGAGGCCACCCGGAAGGCACGGGTGCTGCAACGGGAGCCGGCGGGCTACTGGCAGGACTGGGGTCTGGCCCGAACGGTCGAGCTCGAGGAGCACCTGGACCGCCTGGCGGCGGAGGACTTCCGGGTCGAGAACGACGGACGTCCCACGCCTGAGGTGGCAGCCGAGGTTCTCGAGCGTGCGGGTTGGGCCTGACGGCCCTCCCGGCGAGCCACCGTGGTGGACACTGGTTCAGACGTCTTCCCGTCGACGCCGGAGGTCGCTTGATGACTGCCATCGAGTCTCGAACTGCAGCACGCGTCAACCTGTCCGTCCTGCAGCTGGCGGCGCTCACCGTTGCGAGCCTCTCGGTTGTCGGGTACGTGGTGGGTGCGCTGCTCGCTCTGGTGAGCAACTCGATCGTCGCGTGGTGGCACCCCGATGTCCTGCTCGCGGTCGCGGTGGCCTCGGTCGGGGTCTTCTTGCTGTCCGCTGCGCTGCGTGGTGTTGAGCGATCGGGCGATGCGCGGCCCGGCTCGAGACTCTGGGCGAGCGACCGTTGGCCGGCCTGGCTCGGTGCGGTCATCGGTATTGGTGGCGTCGTGCTCTACGCGGTCCTGGCGGATCGTTGGGCCGAGCAGTTCATGCTCGCCGACGCCGGGAATCCCCTCGCGGCCACCTCGCTCGGCGAGAACGTCGCCCTCTACCTGCTTTGCCCGTTCCTCGTGCTGTCCCCGCTGCTGGCTGCCGGTGTGGTCTGGTGGGTGGGTCGCCAACGGCGTTGAGCGTCGCCCTCGAGCAGGCGCAACCGCTCTTCGAACATGCCGACGGTCGGGTTGCCCTAGCGCGAGTAGACGAACCGGTCCAGGCCGCCGCGGACGGCGAGCGGGTCCGGCCGCAGCGCTGCTGGGTCGAGCGGCGGGTGCATGTCCGGCCGGTGGGTGGTCGCATCCGCGTTGTCCTGCGGGTCGGTCACGACTGGCGCCAGGGCAGCCCGGCCGACTTCCAGCCGCCGACGCCGCGGTGCCCCGCCTGGTCGACGTTGCCCTCGAAGCCGTCGAGCACGTTGTAGGACGGCGTGATGCCGGCCGCCGTCGCGGCGTTCGCCGCTGCGACCGACCGCACGCCGCCGCGACACACGAAGAGGACGGGACGGTCCGAGCCGGACTCGATTCCCGCGGCCGCGAGCTGGCCGATGAAGTCGGGGTTCGCCGCGCCGTCGGGGAAGCGGATCCACTCGGCGAGCACCGGTTGGCGACCGAGGCCGGCCAGGTCCGGGGTGCCGGTGTAGCGCCACTCGGCATCCGTGCGGACATCCACCAGGACGGCGTCGGGGTGGTCGGCGAGGAGGTCCCAGGCCTGCTGGGGGGTGAGGTCTCCGGCGTAGGTCATGGCGTCGATGGTAAGGGTCGGGAGCGCGCGAAGACCACGGCGCCGACCGGTGCCGGTTCGCGGGTGGGCGCCCGTCGTCGGCTTCGGGCACCGTCGGCGCGGACACCGGTGATCCCGACGCCGCTCCGCCGGTAGCCTGGTCCCGTCCCCGATGGCTCCCACTGCTAGGGAATCGATGACCGCCTCCGCTGACGCCCCGCTCTTCGACACGGTCGACCAGGCCGCGAGCACGCCGGACACCCCGCAGCCCTGGGCCGAGCTCGGCCTCAAGGAGGACGAGTACCAGCGGATCCGCGAGCTGCTCGGCCGCCGGCCCACCGCGGGCGAGCTCGCCATGTACTCGGTGATGTGGTCGGAGCACTGCTCGTACAAGTCCTCCAAGGTGCACTTGCGGCAGTTCGGTGAGAAGACCGACGCCGCCATGCGCGAGCACCTGATGGTCGGCATCGGCGAGAACGCCGGGGTGGTGGACATCGGTGACGGCTGGGCGGTCACCTTCAAGGTCGAGTCGCACAACCACCCCAGCTTCGTCGAGCCGTACCAGGGTGCGGCGACCGGCGTCGGCGGGATCGTCCGGGACATCCTCTCGATGGGTGCCCGCCCGATCGCCGTGATGGACCAGCTCCGGTTCGGCGCGATCGACCATGTGGACACGCCGCGCGTCGTGCACGGCGTGGTGGCCGGCGTCGGCGGCTACGGCAACTGCCTCGGCCTGCCGAACGTTGGCGGCGAGCTCGTCTTCGACCCGTCCTACCAGGGCAACCCGCTGGTCAACGCGCTCTGCATCGGTGTCATGCGGCATGAGGACATCCACCTTGCGAACGCCTCCGGCATCGGCAACAAGGTGGTGCTGTTCGGCGCTCGGACCGGCGGCGACGGCATCGGCGGTGCGTCGATCCTGGCCTCGGAGACGTTCGACGACACCAAGGCGTCCAAGCGTCCGTCGGTGCAGGTGGGCGACCCGTTCATGGAGAAGGTGCTGATCGAGTGCTGCCTCGAGCTCTTCGCAGCCAAGGCCGTCGAGGGCATCCAGGACCTCGGCGCGGCCGGCATCTCGTGCGCGACATCGGAGCTCGCCAGCAACGGTGATGGCGGCATGTACGTCGAGCTGGACAAGGTGCTGCTGCGCGACCCGACCCTGACCCCGGCCGAGATCCTCATGTCGGAGTCCCAGGAGCGGATGATGGCCGTGGTCCGGCCGGACAAGCTCGACGCGTTCTTGGCCATCACCGACAAGTGGGCGGTCGAGGCCGCCATCATCGGCGAGGTCACCGGGACCGGGCGGCTGATCATCGACCACCACGGCGAGCGGATCGTCGACGTCGAGCCGCGCTCCGTCGCGCACGACGGGCCGATCTACCAGCGGCCGTATGCGCGGCCCGGGTGGCAGGACTCGCTGCAGGCGGACACGACGGCCGGGCTCGCCCGCCCTGAGACCGGCGACGAGCTCCGCGCCACCCTGCTGCGACTGCTCGCCTCCCCGAACCTCGCGTCCAAGGCGTGGGTCACCAACCAGTACGACCGCTACGTGCAGGGCAACACGGCGCTCGCCCAGCCGGACGACGCCGGCGTGCTGCGGGTGGACGAGGGCTCGGGCCTCGGCATCGCGTTGGCCACCGACGGAAACGGCCGGTACACCAAGCTCGACCCGTACACCGGCGCGCAGCTCGCGCTCGCGGAGTCCTACCGCAACGTCGCCACCTCGGGCGCCCGACCGCTTGCGGTCACCGACTGCCTGAACTTCGGCTCGCCCGAGGACCCGGACGCGATGTGGCAGCTCGCGGAGGCCGCGCGCGGCCTGGCTGACGGCTGCCTGACCTTGGGTGTCCCGGTGACCGGCGGCAACGTCTCGCTCTACAACGGCACCGGCGAGCCCGGCAAGATCGACTCCTCGATCCACCCCACCCCGGTGGTGGGCGTGCTCGGCGTGCTCGATGACGTCGCACGAGCCACCCGCTCCGGGTGGACGCTGCCGGGCCAGGCCATCTACCTGCTCGGCACCACCCGGGGCGAGCTGGACGGCTCGGCGTGGGCCGACGTCGTGCACTCGCACCTGGGCGGGCTGCCGCCGGCGGTGGACCTGGCCGCCGAGCGGACCCTGGCCGCGATCCTGATCAACTCCTCGCGCGACGGGCTCGTCGATGCCGCGCACGACCTGTCCGAGGGAGGCCTCGCCCAGGCGCTCGTCGAGGGCTGTCTGCGGTACGGCGTCGGCGCGCGGGTATGGCTGACCGAGCTGTGCGAGCGCGACGGCGTGACGGAGTTCGAGGCGCTGTTCGCCGAGTCGACCGCCCGAGCGATCGTCGCGGTGCCGCGGACGGAGGAGGTGCGGTTCGTCGACATGTGCGTGGCTCGTGGCTTCCCGCACGCGCGGATCGGGGTCACGGATGACGCGTCTGCGGACGACGTGCCCGGCGACGACGCCGGGCCGGTGCTCGAGCTCCAGAGCCTGTTCACGGTCCCGTTGGCCGAGCTGGCCGAAGCGCACACCGGCACGCTGCCGCGGTACTTCGGCTAGGCCTGCGCCGAGCTCTCCGGACGCCATGCCTGCCCGTCGCCGTACGCCAGCCGCCGAGGGCCGCGCCGCGCTGCAGCAGTGGCTCGCGGCGCCGGAGGCCGCGCCCCGGGACGTGGTGCGCACGGCCGTTCGGTTCACTCTCGAGGAGCTGGCGGAGGTCGCACCGGGCAACTCCGTCGAGGTGCGGGTCCCGCCCGACGCCGCCGTCCAGTGCGTGGCCGGACCGCGCCACACCCGCGGCACCCCACCGAACGTGGTGGAGATGGACCCGATCACCTGGTTGCGGCTCGCGAGCGGGCTGGTGGCATGGGCCGACGCCGTCACGGCCGGCCTGGTGAGCGCATCCGGCGAGCGCGCGAACCTCGCCGGCCTGGTGCCGCTCCAGGCGGCCCGGGTGCGGCCGTGATCGGCGCGGACGACCGCCCACCAACGGCGGCGGGCTCACCTTCGTCGGCGCGCTCGCGGGTGCCCTGCTCGCCGTCATGGCGGATGCGCGCTCGCGCCGGTGAGACGCGGCGGTCAGGAACCCATCGGTATGGGACGATAGGCGCGTGCCCGGTGGCGACGGACGGCTGACACATGACCTCCTGCCCGGCGAGAAGGGTCCCCAGGACGCATGTGGCGTCTTCGGGGTCTGGGCTCCCGGCGAAGAGGTGGCGAAGCTCACCTACTTCGGGTTGTACGCCCTGCAGCACCGCGGCCAGGAATCGGCCGGTATCGCCACCTCGAACGGTGAGCAGCTGCTCGTCTACAAGGACATGGGTCTCGTCTCGCAGGTGTTCAACGAGACCGCACTCTCCGCGCTGACCGGTCACCTCGCGATCGGCCACACCCGCTACTCGACCACCGGGTCGAGCAACTGGGAGAACGCGCAACCCACCCTCGGCGCGACCGCGTCCGGCACAGTCGCGCTCGGTCACAACGGCAACCTGACCAACACGACCGAGCTCGTCGGGCTGGTCTCCGAGCGATACGGCCCGGCCCGACGCGGCGAGCTCGGCCGCGGCAACACCACCGACACGGCCCTCATCACGGCGCTGCTCGCCGGCGACCCGGATCACACCCTCGAGGAGACGGCCCTCGAGGTCCTGCCGCTGCTGCGCGGCGCCTTCTGCCTGACCTTCATGGACGAGAGAACGCTCTACGCGGCCCGCGATCGTCACGGCGTTCGACCGCTCGTGCTCGGCCGCCTGGAGCGCGGCTGGGTGATCGCGAGCGAGACGGCTGCCCTCGACATCGTCGGCGCGGTGTTCATCCGCGAGGTCGAGCCGGGCGAGCTCATCACGATCGACGAGGGCGGCATGCGGTCTCATCGCTTCGCGGAGCCGACGCCGAACGGTTGCGTCTTCGAGTACGTGTACCTCGCCCGCCCCGACACGGCGATCGCCGGCCGGTCGGTGCACGCGGCGAGGGTCGAGATGGGCCGTCAGCTGGCCCGCGAGCACGCGGTCGAGGCCGACCTGGTCATCCCGGTGCCGGAGTCTGGTACCCCAGCGGCCGTCGGCTATGCGGCGGAGTCCGGCATCCGCTTCGCCCAGGGCCTGACCAAGAACGCCTACGTCGGGCGCACGTTCATCCAGCCGTCCCAGACGCTCCGCCAGCTCGGCATCCGGCTCAAGCTGAACCCGCTGCGTGAGGTCATCCGTGGTCAGCGGCTGATCGTCGTCGACGACTCGATCGTGCGGGGCAACACGCAGCGGGCGATCGTTCGGATGCTGCGTGAGGCGGGCGCGGCCGAGGTGCACGTGCGGATCTCCTCGCCACCGATCAGCTGGCCGTGCTTCTACGGCATCGACTTCGCGACCCGAGCCGAGCTGATCGCGACCGGCCTCTCGGTCGAGGAGATCCGGGCGTCGATCCAGGCGGACTCGCTCGGCTTCCTCTCGATGGAGCGGATGATCGCGGCGACCGAGCAGCCGGAGAGCCGGTTGTGCACGGCGTGCTTCACGGGCAGTTACCCGATCCCGCTGCCGCCGGCCGAACGGCTCGGCAAGTACTTGCTGGAACAGAGCGAGCTGCCGCTCGGTGCACCGGAGGACGGCCTGGCGTCGCTCGCCGGCGGCCCGGGCGGCGCCGGAGCGCTGGAGCAACCGTGACCGAACCGCAAGGCATCACCTACGCGTCGGCGGGAGTCGACACGGCCGCCGGCGACCGTGCGGTCGAGTTGATGAAGGCCGCCGTGAAGCGGACCCACGGTCCGGAGGTGGTGGGTGGCTTCGGCGGCTTCGCGGGGCTGTTCGACGTATCCGCGCTGAAGGCGTACCGGCGCCCGCTGCTGGCGAGCTCCACGGACGGCGTCGGCACCAAGGTGGCGATCGCTCAAGCGCTCGACGTCCACGACACGATCGGCTTCGACCTGGTCGGAATGGTGGTCGACGACATCGTGGTGTGCGGCGCGAAGCCGTTGCTGATGACGGACTACATCGCGTGCGGGCGGGTGGTCCCGGAGCGGATCGCCGACATCGTGCGGGGGATCGCGGCGGCCTGCGAGGTCGCGGGCACCGCGCTCGTCGGCGGCGAGACAGCCGAGCATCCCGGTCTGATGGATGCGAACGAGTACGACGTGGCGGGCGCGGCGGTCGGGGTGGTCGAGGCCGATGCGCTGCTCGGCCCGGAGCGCGTGCGTGCGGGCGACGTCGTGATCGCGATGGCCTCGTCGGGTCTGCACTCGAACGGCTTCTCGCTCGTCCGAGCCGTGGTCGACCGGGCCGGCTGGGCCTTGGACCGCGACGTCCCGGAGTTCGGCCGGACCCTGGGCGAGGAGCTGTTGACGCCGACGACGGTCTACGCCGCTGACTGCATGGTGCTGGCCGCGGACGGCGCGGCGGCGGTGCACGCGTTCAGTCACGTGACCGGTGGCGGGCTGGCCTCGAACCTCGCCCGGGTGCTGCCGATCGGGCTCCGGGCGACCGTGGACCGTGGTTCGTGGACCGTTCCGCCGGTGTTCGACGTCGTCCGCAGCTTGGGTCAGGTGCCGTGGCCCGACCTGGAGGCGACGCTCAACCTGGGCGTCGGGATGGTCGCCATCGTGGGCGCCGACGGCGCTGACCGGACCCGGGAGATCCTGGTGCAACGCGGAGTGACGAGCTGGGTGCTGGGAACCGTGATCGAGGGAGATGGACGCTCAACAGCGAACGTGGTCAGTGGCACGAAGGGCGTGCACGGCGGAGCGGTGGAGCTGCTGGGGGAGTACCGGACGGCCTAGCGGCCTTCGTCGTCGAACCAGGCCGCGTACGCGTCGTCATCCTCGACCGGACGCTGTTCGGTCACTACGTCTCCGTGACCGGTCGTGAGCTCTTGCTCGAGCGCGCGGTAGTCGGTGTCCGGGCTGAAGTACTTCAGCTCGCGGGCCACCTTTGTGTGCTTGGCCTTCTGACGGCCGCGCCCCATGGCGTCGACCCCCTCTAACGTAGAACCGGTCCCGCCGACGTGCGCGCACGTCCGGACCCGGTGTGCTGATCATGGTGTCGTGTGGCAAAGATACATGCTCGGCGATGCCGTCAGCCACTTCCCGACGATCCGAGTCTGCCGGAGGTGGGCTGTTCGTGGCTGGCAGCCAGGATGTCTGATTCGTCACACTTTGGCTTCTGGGCTTGAATTAGTACTACCCAGTAGTCGATATTAGAGGAGTCACCGCGGAACCCCGCGGGGGCATCCCGTTTGAAGGCTGTTTGTCAGGGTCTCGGTGACCGGAAGGTCCCGGCGTGTCCTGGTTCGGTCTTCAGGTCGTGACGCAGCGTGCTGGGTAGGTTTGCCCCATAGGGCCAGAACGGCACGATGCGCACTCGCCGGCAACTTCGGCCCGCGACGCCGGGTCTGGATGCGAGCAACTGGAGGACAAGATGGCCGTTCACTCCGTCGAGTCGGAGGCCCTGCTGACCCCCTCGGAGGTCGCCAGCCTGTTCCGGGTGGACCCCAAGACCGTGACCCGATGGGCGAAGGCCGGCAAGTTGTCGTCCATTCGCACCCTCGGTGGGCACCGTCGCTACCGCGAGTCCGAAGTTCGCGGTCTGCTGACCGGAGTGCCGCAGCAGCGTGAGGGTCAGGCCTGACCTCTCCGCACCACGCCGTCGACGGCGCCCGGCCGCGAGGCTTGGCGCCGTTCCGTCTTGGTCGACGGCCGCGATGTCCGAAACCCGCTAGTGAAGTCCTGGCCGGTCAGGCAGGATCACCGGTATGAACCGACCGCGCACGACCGTGGAGCGCACCGTCGTCGGCCCGGATCCCGAGCGCTCGTACCGAGCGGTGAGCGGGCGCGATCCGCGATATGACGGCCGGATCTACGTCGGCGTCGTCACGACCGGTGTCTACTGCCGCCCGTCATGCCCGTCGCGCACCCCGCTGCCCACGAACTGCCGGTTCTACTCGAGCGCGGCGGCCGCGGTGGCCGCGGGGTTCCGGGCTTGTCGGCGTTGCCGACCTGATGCGCTGCCGGGCTCCAAGGACTGGGACGTGCGGGGCGATCTCGCCGCGCGGGCGCTGCGCCTGATCCGGGACGGTGCGGTCGACGACCTCAGCGTCACCGGTCTTGCGGACGTGCTTCATGTGAGCGCTCGACACCTCCAGCGCGTACTGGTCGCCGAGGTTGGCGCGACGCCGCTCCAGCTGGCGCAGACACGTCGCGCGCAGCTCGCCCGGATGCTGATCGATCAGACCACGCTGTCGATGTCCGACGTCGCGTTCGCCGCTGGATTCCAGAGCATCCGTCAGTTCAACGACGTCATGCGGGACGAGTACGGCGCGACGCCCAGTTCGTTGAGGCGCGGCTCGGCCGCCGACGACGACCGCAAGCCGGAGGAAGGCGCGCGCCTGAGTCTGCGGTTGAGATGCACTCCGCCGTACGACTCCGCCTCATGGCTCGAGCACGTCACGGCGCGTGCGGTGCCGGGACACGAACGAGTGGGTCCCGACGGCACGGTCAGCGGTGTCTGTCGAGCCGCCCGATCCGCGGTCGAGGTCACCGTGCGGTTCCCGGCCGACGCGGCGCACGTGCAGGCCGAGCTCAGTCTGGGCTCGCTCGAGGATCTCTCCGAGGTGGTCGCACGGCTCCGCCACTGGCTCGACCTGGACGCGGACCCGGCGCAGATCGGTGCAGCTCTGGGCTCGGATCCTCGACTGCGAGAGTTCGTGGCTGCCCGCCCCGGCCTTCGGGTGGCGGGCGCGCTCGACCCGGTCGCCCTCGCGTTCCGGGCGGTTCTGGGCCAGCAGATATCCGTGGCCGGGGCGCGAACACTCACCGCTCGCCTCGTCGAGATGCTCGGCGAGAGCGGACTCGCGGAATTGCGGCACTTCCCGTCGGCCGGTGCGATCGCGGCGGCCGGCCCCGAGCGGCTCCAGACGATCGGGCTGACCCACGCTCGAGCGGCGACGCTCGTGGCACTGGCCCAGGCGGTCGACGCGGGCCTCGAGCTCGCGCCGGGCGGGGACCGCGACCGAGCGCGAGAACAACTGGCCGGGTTGCCGGGGATCGGCCCGTGGACGGTGGAATACATCGCTCTCCGAGCGCTCGGCGACGCCGACGCGTTCCCGGGCAGTGACCTGGTACTGCGCAACCAGCTAGGCGGGGTGACGGCGCGCGCAGCGAACGAGCTGGCCGCCGCGTGGCGCCCGTGGCGCGCCTATGCTGCCCAGCATCTGTGGACGGCGGCGTCGCGCCAGCATGCCCAACCCCGACAAGCGAACGACGCCCGTTCGGCGCCATCCGTCCCGATGACCAAGGAGTCCGTCCGATGACCACTGAGCCGCTTGTCGCCCTCGAGCTGCCGACCCCGGCGGGGTCGCTGACCGTGCTTCTCTCACCCGAGGACGGTGTCGTCCGCGCCTCGGGCTTCACCGCTCCGAGCGTCCTGCTCGGGCGCCTGCCGATGGCGCTCCGGTTGCGGGGAACGGTCGCCGCCCCGTCCGCCCGCGGGGACGCGGACGACGCCGGTGCGGATGGGGTGGCGGCGCGCGCCGTCGCGGCGATCACGGACGCCGTCGTCGCCTACTCCGCGGGCGACCTCACCGCTCTGGGCACGGTGGCGGCCGAGCAGGACGGCGGCCCGTTCTTCCAGGACGTCTGGCGCGCGATGCGCGACATCCCGGCCGGGACCACCATCAGCTACGCGCAGCTCGCCGCGCGGGCCGGAAGACCCCGCGCGGTCCGGGCCGCCGGCAGTGCGTGCGCGAGCAATCTGCTGGCGCCCTTCGTCCCGTGCCATCGGGTGCTGCGCTCCGACGGCGCCATCGGCGGCTACGCCTACGGCGTCGCGGTCAAGGACGTTCTCCTGGTGCACGAGGGACGGCGCGCGTGAGTCCTGCGCGCACCCTGCACCCTCCGGGTCGGTCGTGGTTGCCGGCATTCGTGGTGATGACGCTCCTGTGGGGCTTCAGCTTCTACTTCATCGCGCTCTCGCTGCGTTCGTTCGCCCCGGCGCAGGTCGCCTTCGGCCGCGTCCTGATCGGAGCCCTGCTGCTGCTGGCCGTCCTCGCGGTGCGCCGGGTCCGGCCGCAGCTGTCGCGCCGCCAGTGGCTCGACATCGCCGTCGTCGGTGTGGCGCTGTGCGCCGCTCCGTTCCTGCTCAACTCGACCGCCCAGCTGTACGTGACGTCCCTCCTGGCGGGACTCCTCAATGCCACGATGCCGCTGTTCACCGCGGTCTTCATCGCGATCCTGATCCCGCGTGAACGGTCCGACCTGCGGGGGGTGGTCGGCCTACTGATCGGCTTCGTCGGGATCGCGGTCCTGCTGGGGGTGTGGCGGGTCGGGTCGTCGAGCATGCTCGGGGCCGGTCTGATCCTGGTCGCCACGGCGTGCTACGGCTTCGGCACGTCGTACACCCGGTTGAGGTTCTCGCACACTCACGTCGCGCCCCTCGTCCTGCCGGCACTCCAGCTCGTCTGCGCGACCGCCGTCCTCATCCCGTTCGCCGCGGTCTCGCCGCGGCCGACCGCTCTGGCGTGGGGACCGGCGCTCGCGCTGCTCGGCCTCGGCGTCGGCTGCACGGGGCTCGCGTACGTGCTGTTCTGGCGGGTGATCGGCGTCGTCGGCGCGACAGTCGCGGCCTCCTCCACGTACCTCATCCCGCTCGTCTCGACCACCCTCGGAGTGCTCGCGCTGCACGAGAGCCTCGACTGGTACGAACCGGTCGGTGGGGCGATCGTCCTGCTCGGGGTGGCGTTGACCCAACGCGCGGCGGCGCGGCAGGCGCGCTTCGAGGCGTCGGTCGACGTCGAACGAGCGCTCGCCATCTGGGGCGGGTAGGGGGCCGAGATCCTCGGGCTGTCAGTGTTGCCTCTTGGTGCGGCGGAGCACCTTCGAGGCAATGATCGCGCCGACGACGCCGGCCGCGGCCAGCCCCAGCTTCTTGGCGTTGGTCTTCGGGTCGAGGCGAGTGGCGAGGTCGTCGACCGTCGACTGGAGCTTCGCGCGGGCCTGAACCAGGTCCGCCTCGATCTCCGCGGGCGTGCGTTGCGGTGTCATCTCGTGAAGCCCTTCTTCAGGGACTCGAGGTCGTCCTTGAGCCGGCCCGCGACTGCCGCGGCTGGTTGACGCTGGTTCTTCATCCGCTGTGCTCCCAGCCCTGCCGCGATGCCTGCGATCACCAGCAGGGCGACACCGACGATGAGCGCGGCCAACCAGGCGGGCAGGGCCTCGGCGATCCCGAGGACGGCCGCCGCGACGAGGACCCCGAGCGCGAAGAACGCGAACACCGCTGCGCCGGCGATCGCTGCACCCGCGACACCGATCGACTTCGCCGACTGAGCGGCTTCGGCCTTGGCCAGCTCGAGCTCCGTGCGGACCAGGGTCGAGACCTGCTCGGACAGCTGGCCGACGAGTGCACCGATCGATGGTCGCCGGCCCGCACGGAGCGGTTCGTCATGGAGGTCTGACACGCGATCACGTCCTGACGTCGTCGGACGCGGCCGACGGTGGTGCCGGTCGCCGGCGCGCCACGAGTGGCGGCCACGCCTCTAGCAATAGCACAGCGTCGGAGGCGGGGCACAGGGGGAGCGAGGATCCCAGCCTTGTCCTGGCCGGTCGGCGTCCGGACACCGGCGCTCGGAGTCCCGAGCCAGGTGGCTCATCCACCGCGTATTGTCCGGAACGGTGGCAGGTCCGCCGACGCCGCACCCTCGCGGAGTGGGGGAACGGCGGCCCGGTGCGATGAGACGGAGGGGTCAGGGTGGGGGCCGTAGGCAACGCGCGCCGGGCGGACCAGCTCCGCTCCGACCGCCGCGTCATGCTCGTCGTTTTCACCGTCGCTCTTCTGGCCCGGCTTCTCCCCGCCGCGCTGCACGGCGGCCTGCGGACCTGGGGCACCTACGACGACGGGGTCTACTTCGCGGGCGCGGACGCGCTGATCCACGGCCGGATCCCGTACGGGCAGTTCGTGCTGCTGCATCCACCCGGCGTGCTGGTGGTGCTCGCGCCCTTCGCGTGGTTCGGCTCGATCACCTCGGACGGGCTCGGGTTCGTCATCGCACGGGTCGCGTTCATGCTGATCGGGGCGGTCAACGCGGTCCTCGCCGCGCGCATCGCCCGTCGGTGGGGGAGCCGCGCTGCGCTCGTCGCCGGACTCGCCTACGCGCTGTCCGCGGCCGCGATCTACGCGGAACGCACCGTGATGCTCGAGGGGCTGGGCAACCTGTGCCTGCTCGGCGCTCTCGTGCTGCTGAGTCGGCGCAAGCCCAGCATGCTGCTCGCCGGACTGGTGCTCGGTCTCGGTGTCTCGGTCAAGATCTGGGGAATCGTGCCGCTCGTCGTGGTGGCGGCATGGGTCTGGTGGCGCCAGGGTCGACGGGA
>JADGOR010000116.1 GCA_017882855.1 Cellulomonas sp.
TGATCGCATCGTTGTGTGCGGCCAGCCTCGGCGACATCTCCACCTCGATCGCGTCGAGGGCGTCGGTGGTGTCGGCCTCCTTGAGCGTCCAGAAACCCACCGCGGCGCGGCTCAGCAGCTGCCCCGATCGCTCCCAGGCGTCCAGCAGGTTCTCGGAGGTGGGTGGGGTCGGATCGGTCGCGATCGCGTCGAGCTCGGCGAGCTGCTCGGCCATGCCGTCGCCCAGGGCAGCCCGCCAGTCGTCGGCGGTGATGTGTGCGAAGTCGGGGAGGGCGTAGGGCAGCGCAGTCGATGCCACGGGGTTGGGGGTCACGGGAATTCCTTTCAGCGGCCCCTATCCTGGCAGGAGAAAGGGCGAAACAAAGACCCGTACGCGTCACAGTGCGGTCACGGGTGGGTTAGGGCCGGTGGTGCGGGGATCCAGATCGTCAGATCGGTACCGGGGTCGGGTTGAAACCCGGGGTTGCCGGGTTTGGTCGCATCGGCGGTACCGATCTGACGATGCGTAGGACGTCACCCACATCTGTCCACAGGCCCCGCAACCTTCCACAGGCTTGCGATTGCCTGACGGATCGTGCGGTTGCTGCACATGGTCCAGGGTGTGAAGATCGACACCCTCCTGGTGGCCGCGGGCCCGGTGCTGCGCCGCGCCTCGCTGAGTGCGGCTCAGCAACGCACCCTGACGAGCGCCCACGCGGTGCGAAGGGTGGTGCGGCTGCGGCCTGCAACGTACGTGCCGCCGGAGCTCGCCGACGACTTCGCCACGAAGGTCCAGGCCGTCGCCGCGTGGAGTCCGCCCGCGGTGATTGTCGGCGCGGCGGCAGCGCGGATGACGTTCTGGCCAGGGCTGCCGGTCGACGTCATCGACGTGGCGCGCATAGGTCGCGTGCCCACGGCTCCGGGCTATCGGTTCTCGAGGCGGGCCATCGATGCCGAGCACGTGGTCTTCGCGGGGGATGTACGGGTGGCGGCGCCGGCACTTGCCGCGATCGACCTCGTGGAGCAGATGGGCGGGGATGCCATCGACGCCTGCCTCCGTTCGCGGCGTGCCCGCCTGCTCCGCGACTCGCGGGACAAACCCTGGTCGGCGGCGGAGCGCCGCGGCCACCGGTTCCTGCGGCAGCACCGGATCCGGGGCTGGAAGGCGAACCATGAGGTATGGGTTGCGGGAAGGCAGTATTTCATCGACGTCGCCTTCCTCCACGCTCGCCTGGCCATCGAGATCGACGGCCGGTTCCACGAGGACGATCAGGACGTCTTCGAGGATGACCGTCTCCGCCAGAACGCCCTGGTCAGGGCCGGCTGGCGGGTGCTGCGGTTCACGTACGCGATGCTGGTCAACCACCCCGACTACGTCGTGGCCATTATCCTTGCGGCGTTGGCGGGTTCTCCCTCGTGCACAGCGCTCGCATCGCCCGCTCCCGGCTACCGCCGCCTAGCTCGTCGATCTCGCGCTGCCGCAGCCGGTGCGACACGCACCAGCAATGAGTCTCTCGCCGGTTGGGGTTCACGACGTGGGCGAAGTCCTCGAACCGGTCGGGTGTCACAGGGTGTGTCTCCCAGTCCATGGCGCCCAGTGCATCACGGCACCGGCTCACTGGGGGAGAGACCGGCCGGTCGCCGGCTGGTCGACGCCGGGTCTCCGGCCGGCCTTCCGCATCATGGACAATGGTCGTATGACGGCGATCTGGGCACATCGGGGGGCCAGCGCGAAGGCGCCGGAGAACACCCTCGCGGCGTTCCGGCTGGCGCACGAAATGGGCGCCGACGGGGTCGAGCTCGACGTACAGCTCACGGCCGACGGCCGCGTGGTCGTCATCCACGACGAGACGCTGGACCGCACGACGACCGGCACGGGTCCTGTCGTCGAGCGCACGCTCCGTGAGGTGAAGGCTTTCGACGCGAGTGACGGCCGGGAAGGTTTCACCGGCGAAGCCGTACCGACGCTCGAGGAGGTCCTCGAGCTCGTCGCCCCGACCGGAATGACCGTCAACATCGAGCTCAAGAACAGCATCGAGCCGTACCCGGGTCTCGAGCAGGCCGTGCTCAAGGTCGTCGAGACGGCCGGCATGACCGACCGGGTCATCTACTCGTCGTTCAACCACATCAGCGCCACCCGGCTCGCACGCTCGTCGCAGCCCAGCCGGGTCGGCCTGCTCTTCTCCGACGTGCTCGCCGAGCCGTGGGACTACGCGCAGCGCCTCGACATGACGGCGCTGCATCCCCACTGGAAGTACATGTCGTACGTGCCGGAGACCATCGAGCGCTGCCACGCCCTCGGCATGACCGTCAACGTGTGGACCGTCGACAACCCCGAAACCCTGCGCCGTCTCGCCGACCTGGGCGCAGACGCCGTGATCACCAACCGCCCCGACGCGGCTCGCGCGGCACTCTGACGCGCGACTCGATCTACGACCTGGCCCCAACCGGTACATCGCGGGTCTGAGCACCGACGACCGCGCGCGGCAGCGGGTACGGCCGCTCGAGCTCCTGGACGTCGGCCACCTCGGTGTGCTCGACCCAGCGCGGCTGCCACTGGCCCTGGTTGGTCTGCGGGAAGCCCGCCGCGGCCGCCGCGACCGGGTCGTCGCCCGCGTAGTCGACGAGCAGCATGTCGCCCTGCCGGTGGAGTAGCTGGACGGGAAGCCCCCGCTACGCACCGATCGTCGTGACGCCCATGAGGCTGACGATGTCGCTGTTCTCGACGACCAGCCGGTACGAGCCGTCGTGGGCCTTCTCGAAGTGGCCCGGCGCGCTGACCCCGTACGCGATGAGGACGCTGTGCCGCTCGGTCAGCACCATGCTGCGGAACACGATGCCGTCGCTCAAGGTGGCGTACGCGCCGTTGTCGATGCGACGCCCGATCGGCTGATGGCTAGGGGTGTTTTCGCCGAGCCACTGGCCGTTGCGCTGGTTGCACGTGGACACGTACTCCTCGCGCCCGTCGGCGTGCAGCCTCCAGATCTCGGCGAGGTGCGGGATGCCGACGCTCGCGTAACCGAGGATCTCGTGCTCCTCGATGACGTTGTCCGAGGTCGAACCGGGCGCCTCGCCCGTACCGATCCACGGCCGTTTGTGGTGACGGACCGGCGGCGGCGGAACCGTACCGGCCGGCAGGTGGACGTCGCCCTCGATCGGTGTCACGAGGTCGTCGCCGCGCAGGCCGGTGCCAGCTGGTACCTCGGTGACGCCAGCCGTGGGTACGGACATGCTGGCGTTCCCGGCCGGTGTACTGCCGGACCAGGTGCTCGGGCTGCCGGGCGCCGGGCCACCAGTGGCCGCGGCGGCATGACGCACGTCGGCCGCCTGACTGGTCGCTGCGCTCGCCGTTTGTGTCAGCGGGTCGCCCGCGGCCGGCGGGCCGGAGGATGCCCCACCCGAGTGGCCGTGCGGACCCGACGTGGGGGTCAGCGTGTCCGCGACGCTCTGGCCGGTGTTCTTGCCGTTGACCGTGTCGAGGATGTCCTGCTTCGTGCCTGCGGACACACTCGTCGAGTCGGTGTGGTGATGCCCGTCGACCGTCGGGCCTCCCTGGCCTGGAGTGCCGGCAGTGGGTGTCTGACCGGCGGGCGTGCCGTTGTTGAACGCGCCGTCGAGATCGTGAGCCGAGGTCAGCGAGTCCGTACCGGTCGGTGCGGACGTGATCGAGGTGTCCGTGCTCGTGGGAGCCGTTCCTGGCGCGCCGTCGGTGTGCTTCGGCCCGTGCGTAGCGGTCGTGTCCTGCGTGGTGCCGCTGCCCGGGTCGGTGGTGGCGTCGGTACGCGCCGGCACCGTACCGATGACCGCCGCGGTGTTGCCGAGGTCCTGGTAGCCGCCGAGATCTCCGGTCCAGGCGTTGCTGTCTGTGGGCGCTGCGATGGCGCCGTGCGACCCGGTCGCCGAGGTTCCGGTCGCCGATGACGTGGAGGTCGCGCCCGAGGTGCCGCCGCCACCCCCTCCCGTACCGCCCTGTCCCACACTGCCTTGTGCCGTACCGCTCGTCGCCGCCGACGCCGTGGTGGCGCGCTTGGGCCGCGGCTGGATGGTGACGGCGAACGGGATGGAGCCCATCGCGGAGGTGAGGGCGTCTAGAACGCGGAGATCAGCGCCCTGGCCCGCTTGCGCAGCTCGATGATCCGGATCAGGCAGATCGGGATCTGGAGCGGGTCGCGATCTCCGTACCGATCGTCTGCCAATGCGCGGCCAGGCCCGTGAGCTTGTCCTCGTCGCTGCCCCAGGCATTGTCGAAAGCCGCGAATCCCTGGACGAGCGACTTGCTCGCCGATTCGCTGTCGCCCGCGAGCTTGGCGAACGACGCGGCGTAGTCGGCCAGCTCGTCGATCTTGACGAACAGGTCAGCCATCGTGGTCCTCTGTTTCCGCGGGGTGGGGGTCCGGTGCCGGACGGGGGGCGCGCATCGATGCCGGCAGCAACGCCTCGATCTCGGGCAGGCCGGTGAACAAGGCCTCCAGCGGGTCACCGTCAGGTGCCACCCCCGCGGCCTCGCGGACCTTCGTCGCGACGTCGGCCACTGCGGCATCGCATGCAGTCAGGAGCGCTTTGCGGAGCCGATCCGTGGACGGGAGCCGCATGGCTTTGGCCGTCAGTGCGATGTCGACGACCCGGTCTTGCGCGTCGACGGTGACCTTGACCGCACCGGACTCCGCCTCGCCCTCACCGCGGGCGTCCTTCAGGGCCTTCGTGGTCCTTGCCAGTGCCTCGTCGAGCTCGTGCGACTCGGCGAGCAGTGCCTCGCCCCGCCGACTGAGCGCCGCGGTGCGGTCGTCGAGCGACGGGTCGTCGAGCCCCATGGAGGTGCCGCGCAGGTCCTGCGCACCGATCCACTCCGAGAAGGACGACATGGCTCGCTTTCCACTGCTGACGTAGTGAGGTCATTTCTACCCCGCTTCAGGGTCACGTCGCGAGGTGCCGGCAACGACGGGCCACTACGGTGGTCGCGTGAATCCGTTCCAGCCGGAGTTGTGGGAGCCCGTCGAGGGCTTCGAGTTCACCGACATCACGTACCACCGAGCCAGAGGAGTACCGGCGGTGCGGATCGCGTTCGACCGGCCGGAGGTGCGGAACGCGTTCCGGCCCCACACGGTCGACGAGCTGCTGATCGCGTTCGACCACGCGCGGGCGGCGTCCGATGTCGGCTGTGTACTGCTCACCGGCAAC
>JADGOR010000117.1 GCA_017882855.1 Cellulomonas sp.
GATGATGTAGCCGCCGGGACCCAGGACGACCTCCTGGTCGTTCGAGCGGAACCCGATCTCGCCCTCCAGCACGATCGAGTACTCGTCCTCGAGGTGGTGGATGTGGGGAGGCACGAGCGCACCGACCGCGAACGGGTGCTCCACGATCGAGAGGGCGCCGCCGCTTTCCTCGCCATCGATCTTGAAGACGACGCCGACGCCGGGGGCGAGACCACCCGCCCGACCTTCACCCGGTTGCACGACCTTCAACCGCGCGACTGCCGTAGCGGATCCGAGTGTTGCCATCGCGAGACCCCCTTGCCCTATCGAGTGAACAGGGCTGTACAATGAACGCAGTTGGAGCGGCTGTCAATATCGAGTGAGCAGGTGCGTTCTACCAAATCACGGCCATATCACATGCGGCGACGCGCCGAGCAGGTCGACGAGACCCGCCAGCGCATCACCGAGGCCGCGGTCCGCCTGCACACCACCGTCGGGCCGGCCCACTCTTCGATCGCGGCCGTCGCCGAGGAGGCGGGCGTCACGCGGCTGACCGTGTACCGCCACTTCGCCGACCTCGACGCCCTGTTCGCCGCCTGCAGGGCGCACTGGTCCGCGCAGAACCCGCGGCCGGATGCCGGCGCCTGGCTCGAGATCCCGCGTCTCGAAGAGCGAGCACGACGTGCCTTCGGAGAGCTCTACGGCTGGTACCGGGACCACGCCGAGGAGCTGTACCCGATCAACCGGGACGCCGCGGCCATGCCCCTGTCCGCCCAGCTGGCGACGGAGACCGGGAACCGGATGCTCGCCGATGCGCTTGTCGCCGGGCACGCGGATGCCGATCCGGAATCCGGCTCCGACGGGGAGGGACGCCTCCTTCGCGCCGTCGCCCGCCACCTCGTGGACTTCCTGACCTGGCGCTCGCTCGTGATCCAGCAGGGCCTCACCGACCGGGAGGCCGTCGACGTGGCGGTCCGGCTGCTGACGGCTGTCGGGCAGGACGGACTCCGCGAACGATCCGTGAAGCCCTAGCGGGCCGGGTGCTCCTTCGCGGGCTGGATCCGTTCAACCCATGACGAACGCCAGGCAGGGGCATCGAAGGCGGGGGCGAAGAATGTCTGCACGCGCCACACGCGACCGTCGCGAATCTCGCCGATCGAGACGACGTGCCACTCGGAACGGGCCGCCGCATCGTCGCCGCATGCATGAACTCCCCGTGGTCCCCGCCGGCCGCCAATCCCTCGCTAACCGGGCACCATCGCGGCGTCGAACCGATCCGCATCGACGCCTGCGCGGATGAGATGCAGCCGAAGCACGTCGATTGCGGCTGCCCGGACCGACGCCGGGTCTGCCGCAAGCCCCGTCGTCGGACCCGCGACGATGATGGCGAGCACGCGGCGCGCCAGCTCGCGGGCGGCCTCGGGCCCAAGACCGGAAGCGGCCGCGGCGATGACCCGCCCGAAGATCGCCTCTCCCTGGCCGAAGAACCGGGCGAGCTGCGGCTGCGACAGCGGCCGACCGACCTCGCGCGCCAGGTCGACAGCGAGCAGGTAGGCGGGCAGGACATCGATCACGAGATCGACGGTCATCCGGAGCTGGGCCAGCGGGTCGATGTCGGGGTCGATGTGGGTGGAGTCCCAGTCGAGGTGCTTCTCGTCGATGAGGAAGGTAGCGAACGCGGCCTTGGATGGGAAGTAGTGGTAGAGGGCGGCCGGGCTGAGGTGGCAGGCGTGGGCGAGCGCCTTGATCGTCGTGCCTCGATAGCCGCGCGCGCGAAAGACGGGCGCCGCGAGACGGAAGAGCTCATGGCGTCGACCCTCTATGCCGGCACCGAGCGCGGGGTCGAACGGCAGCCGGCTCACGGATCACTCGTCCGTGTGCCGAGGGCCCTCCTGACCAGTCCGTGCGCCATCGCGCGGATTGTGCGCTACCCGCCCGCGGGAGGCGCCGGATGGGCCGAACCATCCTCGTGCGCCTGGCCGGCACTCGGTTCGTGCCGGCCGAAGACAGGGCTAGAGGTCGGCTGGGTCCCGGTAGCCGCGCAGCTGGGCGATTGGCGCGAGCGCTGCGATCGTGAGGCGGGTCAATGGCCACGGCGGACTCGTGGGACGGATCTCCCGGCCGAAGGCCCGAAAGAGGACCGGCAAGTGGAGCGGCTTCGGCATGCCGCCCTTGCCGAGCTTCCCCTCGTTGGCGAGACGGAAGAGGACCTCGAAGAAGTGGCGAGTATCGAGGGCGGGCTCGAAGGTCCCGACGTAGTGAGCCTCGGTGTCGGTCGGGTTCCAGAAGCGGTGGTTCACCGCCGGCGGGACGGTCACCGTCTCGCCCGGTCCCGCCCGGAACTCTTTCCCGTCGACCCAGAACGCGAGCTCCCCCGACATGATCTCGAACCCGCTCGCCTGCTCGGGATGGGTGTGGTTCGGCTCCCGCTCCTCGCTCGCTGGGCTCCAGCACTCGATCCGCAGGGTCTGATGCCTCCCCGGGGCGACGGGATGGCCGCCCCCATCCGGGTCGATGAAGCGCATTCGCTGTCCGGTGCGCTGGTTGACGATGAGCGACTGGTCCACAAGAGCCTCCTCGAGGGCTGATCGCACGAAGCCGGGACCGCCATCAGGACCGGCCCTCGTGGGCCTGCCGGCGGCGCAGCCCGTCGTCAGGCGCGGCTGGGCACCTGCGCCTCGCAGAGGGCCTTGAGGTTCTCGTTCGAGTGGCGCATCTGGCGCTCCAGGGCCCGCTCCATGAAGAGCTTGTTGGCGAGGTCGCCGATGAGGCCGCCCGGAAGCTCGTATTCCATCTCGAAGGTGCCGTCCGTGCCGCTTCCCGCTGCCTCGTTCCGAACGGTGTAGCGAGCTTTGCCGCCGCCCGGCGTCGTACCGGCCACTTCCATGAAGTAGAGCGGCTCGACCCGGACGACCTCGAACCGGGCTTCGAGGTGGCGACCGGCGATTTGGAAGACACGTGTGTAGCCCGCGCCCACGTGGTCAAGCCGCCCGGTGACATCCTTCACCTCGAGCACGCCTTCCGCCCACTCGGGCTGGCGACCGGCGTCGGTGCCGATGTCCCAGCAGACATCGAGCGGCGCGTCGACGTGGAACGTGTCGCGAATGTGGCCCATAACTGACCCTCCTCACCTGGTCCCGCACGGGACGACGCGGAGCGGATCGCGAGACAGGTGAACGCGTTCGACCGAACAGCCCGGACCGCGCCAGCGGTGCGGTCCCGAGTCCCCCGGGTCGATCCCGATGACGGCAGTGGACCACGGCGGGTCCCGAATGCGGCGAGGGCTTTATTCGATCTTGAGGGCCGGGCGCGGCGTCCCACGCGGTCCAGGACCGTCGCGGAGGGGAAATGGCGAGTCCCGAATCTCCCGATCGCGCGTAGGGCACGTCGCGGGGTTGTCAGAGCCCCGACGCTCGATGTAATATAGTTGCGTGAGCAACTACCTGTTCGAGGGGCGACTCTGTGGCAACCGAGACGACGACCAAGCCCGACTTCGCAGCAGCGGCCTCCGAGCAGGCCATCGACGCCGTGGCAGCGGCCCTCACCGCCAACAACATCGAGGCGATCGTCGTCGACACCGGCGAAGAAGCGCGGGAGCGGGTCCTCGCGCTGGTGCCGGAGGGCGCCGAGGTTCATTGGGCGAAGTCGAAGACCCTCGACGATCTCGGGCTCAGCGATACCTTCCTGCAGTCCGGCAACTACGACCCGATCCGTCCCCGGTACATGGCGATGGACCGGGCGACCCAAGGCCGCGAGATCCGGAAGCTGATGGCCGCGCCGGACGTGATGCTCGGTAGCGTTCAGGCCGTCACTCTGGCCGGAGCGCTCGTGACCGCAAGCTACTCGGGCAGCCAGATCGGACCCTACGCCGCCGGCGCCGGCCGGGTGATCCTCGTCGTCGGCAGCCAGAAGATCGTTCCCGACCTGGACGCGGCGATGCGGCGGGTCAACGAGCACGTGACGCCGTACGAGGACGAGCGGCTCCGCGAACAGCTCGGCGTTGGCACGCGCCTGGCGAAGTTGCTGGTCACGTTCCTTGACCTTCGGCCGGGTCGGACCACGGTCGTTCTGGTCAGGGAGCCGGTCGGCGTCTAGCGGGACTCGGCGACCTGGTGACGGGGACCGTCCATCAGGAATCGCCGCGGGGCTTCAGCTGCCGTCGCGCAGCACCGGGAGTCCGGCGGCCGCCCACGACTCGAACCCGCCGATCACGTCGGCGACGCTCGCGAAGCCGAGGCCGCGCAGGGTCGCCGCGGCCAGGCTCGACGAGTAGCCGTGGGCGCAGATGAGGACGATCGGGCGCGCGAGATCGGACAGGGCCGGATCGTCGTGGCCCGAGCTCGGGTCGAGCCGCCAGAAGAGAACCGAGAGCGGGACGTGGACCGAGCCCGGGATCGTGCCGACGCTCCGGCGGTCGTCACTGCACCTGATGTCGACGAGGAACGCGCCGGCCGACACCGCGCGGGCTGCCGCCTCCGGCTCGAGGCGCTCGATCCGGCTTCGCGCGACCGCGAGGAGCCCGTCGATCGTCTGTCGTTCGGCCATCACCCCTCCGTCGAGCGTCACTTCTGCCGGGCTCAATCGTCGATCGAGCGGGCGTTCGGGTCAGTCGGCGTCGCTGCCTGAGGCGCCGAGGAGCTCCATGATCTCGGCCGCCGGCCGGTGGATCCCGAGCAGGATCGGGGTGTCGCGGAGCGTGGATCGGCGGCTCTCCGTCGCCCGCAGGTCGCGCACGAGCGCCGAGAACGCCGGAAGCTCGTCGGTCTCGTAGGCGACAAGGAAGTCCTGGTCGTCGAGGCCGAACGAGTACGCAAGCAGCTGGCGAACCTGTGGGTACGTGTGGCCGACACGCATGTGCTCGTTCATCGAGCCCTGGCGAACCTCGCGCGAGGTGAGATACCACTCCGTGGTCTTCGTGAACGGGTACACGATCAGGTAGCGCGCACGGTCACCCTCGAAGAGGGTCTGCTCCTGGCTGGTCGGCCGGACCACGTACTGGGAGTCGCCAATCAAGCCGGTGAAGCTCTCGCGGACCGCCAGCCAGCGCCCGAGGCCGGAACGGAGCAGGCGGGCGGAATCCTCCTCGAGCGCGTCGACCGACCCGGCGAGCTGCCAGACCAGCAGGTCGATCCCGGGCTTGAGCCCGATGAGCGAGTACGTCTCGGTCACGACGCCG
>JADGOR010000019.1 GCA_017882855.1 Cellulomonas sp.
CCGCCAACCGCACCTGCCTGATCGAGGCGGCGGCGGTGCTCGGCGGTTGCGTCGCGCGGCACACCGTGGCCGGTCTCGACCTGGACCGGGGCGCCGAGTCGTTCGCGACCCGCAACCCGTCCGTCGAGCGTCTCGCGGCGGCGCTCGGTCTCCAGGATCGGGTGGTCCCGCCGGAGCCGCTCGGCTCGTGGGTGCTGAACCGCCGCGGCGTCGCTCCGATGCCGGCCACCGGCCTGTTGGGGATCCCGGCGAGAGTGTGGTCCGCCGACGTGCGCCGGGCGGTCGGGCTGGCCGGCGCGGCCCGCGCCTCGATCGGTGACCGGCTGCCGCGCCGTGTCGGCACCCACGCGGCGGCGGGCGGAACGACGAGTCTGGGTCGCCTGGTCCGCACCCGGATGGGCGCGCGGGTGCTGCGCGACCTGGTGGCTCCGGTCGTCAGCGGCGTGTATGCCGCCGATCCGGATCAGCTCGACGTCGACGCCGCCGCGCCCGGGCTGCGGGCTGCCGTCGAGCACGAGGGCACTCTCGCCAAGGCCGTCGGGTCGTTGCGTGCGGCCGCCCCGCCCGGAGCGCTCGTGGGCGGGCTCGCCGGCGGGATGACCGAGCTGGTGCTCGCCCTCGAGGCGGACCTCCGGGCCCGCGGCGTTCGGCTGCGCACCGGGACGCCGGTGACGGCGATCCAGCGCGACGGCGAGCGGTGGCTGGTCCACGCCGAGGGCGTCACGGCCCGGGCCGACGTCGTGATGGTCTGCACGCCCGGCACCGTCGCGGCCCGTCTGCTCGCCATCGCGGCGCCATCGCTGGTCGGCACGATCGGCCCCGAGCCAACGCCCATCGTCCTGGCCACCCTCGTGGTCCGGGCGCCGGAGCTCGATCGCGCCCCCCGCGGCACCGGCATCCTCGTTGCGCGCGAGGTGACGACGGTCGTCGCGAAGGCGATGACCCATGGAACGGCGAAGTGGAGCTGGCTGCGCGAGGCGGCCGGCCCGGGTCGTCACGTCCTCCGGCTCTCGTACGGGCGCGCCGGTGAGGAGACCCGCGTCCCCGGGTCCGACGACGAGTTCGCGGCCCTCGCGCTGCGGGACGCCTCGCGACTGCTCGGGGTGGAGCTCACGGCCGGGCAGCTCGAGGGCTTCGCCCGGACCGAGTGGCCCGACGCGCTCCCGCAACCGCTTCCCGGCCAGCGCGCCCTCGCCCTCGCGGCGCGGGACGAGCTCCGTCGGCTCCCGGGCGTCGATGTGGCCGGGGGGTGGATCGCCGGGTCCGGACTGGCGGCGGTGGTGGCCGACGCCGAGAGCGCCGCCAGGCTGCTGATCGGGCCGTCGGACCGCTGATCGCACCGCCATAATTTCGCACGGCGCCGCGAGGCCTTCACACTGAGTCCATGACGAGCACCCCCGAGGGTCCGCACGGTTACACGCTCTGGGCGGTGTTCAGCGGCGAGGGCGAGTCACCGCGCACCTTGCCCGCGGCCGCACGCTTCGACGACGCGGTGGCGGCGATCGCCCTCGACGGCGTCGTGCTCCGCGGCATCTACGACGTCTCCGGGATGCGCGAGGACGCCGACCTCATGCTCTGGCTGCACGGACCGGTCCTCGAGGACCTGCAGCGAGGGTTGCGCGTCCTGCGCCGGACCAGCCTGCTCGCCGGGCTCGAGCGCACCTGGTCCGCCGTCGGCGTCCACCGCCCGGCCGAGTTCAGCGCCAACCACGTCCCGGCGTTCTTGCGGGACACCCAGCCGCTCGGGTGGCTCACCGTGTACCCATTCGTGCGGTCCTACGACTGGTACCTGCTGCCCGCCGAGGAGCGCGGCGCGATGCTGCGCGACCACGGCGTCAAGGCGCGCGACTACCCGGGCGTACAGGCGAACACGGTCGCGTCGTTCGCGCTCGGCGACTACGAGTGGCTGCTCGCGTTCGAGGCCGCGGACCCGACCGAGCTGGTGGACCTGATGCGGCACTTGCGAGACACCGAGGCCCGCCGCCACGTGCGCGAGGAGATCCCGTTCTTCACCGGCCGCCGGATCACCGCGGCGGAGGCCGTCGAGGTTCTCTCGTGAGCGGGGTCGCGCCCGTTCTCGGCCCCGTCGTGACGGCCCGGCGGGCGCAGGATCGCGCCCTGCCGGCGGCCGACTACGACGCCGTGCTCCTCGTCTCCTTCGGCGGACCGCAGGGCCCGGAGGACGTCATCCCGTTCTTGCGCAACGTCACCCGCGGCCGCGGCATCCCGGACGAGCGCCTCGAAGAGGTGGCGCACCACTACCGCGCCTTCGGTGGGGTCAGCCCGATCAACGCGCAGAGCCGGGCGCTCAAGGTGGCGCTCGAGGTGGCGCTCGCCACGCGCGGGATCCGGCTGCCGGTCTACTGGGGCAACCGCAACTGGGACCCGTACCTGGCCGGGGTGCTGCTCGAGATGCACGGTGCCGGGCACCGCGACATCCTCGCGGTCGTCACCAGCGCGTACTCCTCGTACTCGGGCTGTCGCCAGTACCGCGAGGACCTGGCGCGCGCGCTGGACGAGACACGACTGGCGGGCGAGCTCCGGATCGACAAGGTTAGGCAGTACTTCGACCACCCGGGGTTCGTGGCGCCGTTCGTCGCCGGGGTTGCCGAGGCGTTGCGCCGGCTCCGCGAGCGAGCGCCTGGGCTCGACGTCTCGCGCGAGGTTCGCGTCCTCTTCTCCACCCACTCGATCCCGACCGTCGCCGCGGAGCTGTCCGGGCCGCGCGAGGTGGAGCCCGTCGGGGCCGCCACGGACGAGGGTGCGACGAACGGTGGCGCCCCGGGCGGGACCTCCCCGCGCGGCGGCTGGTACCTGGCGCAGCACCGCGCCGTCGCCGAGGTCGTGATGGCGGATGTCGCGGGTGAGTTCGGCGCGGTGCCGTTCTCGCTCGTCTTCCAGTCCCGCAGCGGTGCACCCGGCACACCGTGGCTCGAGCCCGACATCAACGACGCGATCCGAGACCTGGCCGCCGACGGCGCGATGCGGGCCGTCGTCATCGTTCCGCTCGGGTTCGTCAGCGACCACATGGAAGTGCGGTGGGATCTCGACGAGGAGGCCTCGGCCACGGCGCGCGAGCTCGGACTGCTGGTCGAGCGGACGCCGACGCCGGGAGTCGACCCCGCGTTCGTCGCCGGGCTGGTCGACCTGATCGAGGAGCGGACCGCCGGGGCACCGCGCCAGGCGCGCACCGCCCTCGGCCCGTGGCAGGACGTCTGCCCGGCCGACTGCTGCACCACCGGGCGGGCCACGGCTCCGACCGTCGCCGGGCTGCCGGGGTAGCGCACGTGGAGACGGTGCGGATCGGGACCCGGGGCTCTGCGTTGGCGCGCACCCAGACCGGGCACGTGGCCGACGCCTTGCGCGCCCTCGGTGACTTCGAGATCGAGATCATCCACCTCCGCACCGACGGCGACCGGTTAGCCGGCCCGCTCGCCACCCTGGGTGGCACCGGCGTCTTCGTCACGGCCTTGCGAGACGCCCTGCTGGAGGGCAGGTGCGACCTCGCGGTGCACTCGCTGAAGGATCTGCCCACCGGCGACGCGCCCGGGCTGACCATCGCGGCCATCCCGCCGCGCGCCGACGCTCGGGACGCACTGTGCACCCGCGACGGCCGACCCCTGGTGGGGCTGCCGAGCGGCGCGCGGGTCGGCACCGGCTCGCCGCGGCGGGTCGCCCAGCTGCTCGCGGTCCGGCCGGACCTCGAGGTGGTGGACCTGCGCGGCAACGTCGACACCCGGCTGCGCCGCGTCACGGAGGGTGACCTGGACGCCGTTGTGCTCGCTGCCGCGGGCCTGCAGCGGATCGGTCGCCTGGACGCTACGACCATCCCGCTCGAGCCGACGTTGATGGTGCCCGCGCCGGGCCAGGGTGCGCTGGCCGTGGAGTGCCGCGCGGACCTGGACCCGGGCTCCGCTCTCGCGCTGGCCTTGCGCGCGCTCGACGACCTCCCGACCCGGCTGGCCGTGACCGCAGAGCGCGCCGTGCTCGCCACGCTCGAGGCCGGCTGCAGTGCGCCGGTCGGGGCGTACGCCCAGGTCGACGGCCGACGGCTGGCACTCGGCGCGACGGTCGTGGCCGCGGACGGAAGCGCCCGGATCCACCGGACTGCCACCAGATCCCTGCCGGTGCAGGGCGACGACGCGGCACCGACGACCGGCGCCGCACTCAGCCGGGACGCCGCGATCACCACAGCTCGCACCCTCGGCGCCGACCTAGCGGCCGAGCTGCTCGCCGCCGGGGCGGCCCGGCTGATGGCGACCCGGACGGAGCGATCGTGACCACGCCCACCGGCCCGTCGCCGCTCGGCCCGTCGCCGCTCGGCCCGTCGCCGCTCGGCCCGTCGCCGCTCGCCGGAATTCGGGTGCTCATCCCGCGCACCGTCAAACGCGGCGCGACCCTAGCGGAGGCACTGACCGCCGCGGGCGCCGAACCGCTGGCCGTCCCGCTCATCGCGATCGAGCCGCCCGAGGACTGGACGCCGTTCGACGCGGCGATCGGCTCCCTCGCTCGCGGCGAGTACGCCTGGCTGGTGGTGACGAGCCTGAGCACCGTGGACGCGCTCGTGGACCGCGCGGAGCTCGTCGGCCTGGACCTGGCCGCGCTCCTCGGATCGCCGCACGCGCCGAAGTCGGACGATCCGCCGGCCCTCGTTGCCGCCGTCGGCGCGTCGACCGCGCGCGAGCTGGCCCGGCACGACGTTCCGGTGGCGCTCATCCCGAAGCTGCAGCAGTGGGCCGGCGGCCTGGTGGCCGAGTTCCCGCACCCGACCGAGGACTCGAAGCCGGTCCTCGTCCCGCAGGGCGACCTCGCCGACGACACCGTCCTGACCGGCCTCGGCGCGCTCGGCTGGGAGCCGCACAGCGTCCGCGCGTATCGCACCGTCGCGGCGCCCGATCCTGACCCGTACGTCGCCGAGCTGTTCACCACCGGCGGGCTCGACGCCGTCGTGCTCACCTCGGGCAGCACCGCCCGCCGCTTCGTCGAGGTGTTCGGCAAACCGCCGTCGTCGACGATCGTGTGCTGCATCGGGCCACGGACCGCCGAGGTGGCCCGCGAGTGCGGGCTGACGGTGACTGCCGTGGCGAAGATCCCGTCGTACCAAGGCATCATGGGAGCCCTGAGCTCCGCACTCACCGACCGCGCAACCGAGAGGTGACAGCCATGCCATTTCCGCACGACCGCCCGCGCCGCTTGCGCGCGAATGCCGCGATGCGGCGCCTGGTCGCCGAGACGCGCCTGGACCCGGCCGACCTGGTGCTCCCACTGTTCGTCAAGGAGGGTGCGAGCGAGCCGACCCCGATCGCCTCGATGCCGGGCGTTGTCCAGCACAGTCCGGCCGGCCTGGTCGCGGCCGTGCGCGAGGCGGTTGACCTGGGCCTCGGCGGCGTGATGCTGTTCGGCATCCCGGCACTGCGGGACGCGCGCGGAACGGGCGCGACAGACCCCGACGGCGTTCTGAACCGCGCGATCGGGGAGGTGCGGGCCGAGGTCGGGGACGGACTCGTCGTGATGGCGGACCTGTGCCTGGACGAGTTCACCGACCACGGGCACTGCGGCCTGCTCGACGCAGCGGGCGAGGTGGACAACGACGCGACGCTCGCGCGGTACCAGGAGATGGCGGTCGCACAGGCGGCGGCCGGGGCTCACGTGCTCGGGCTGAGCGGGATGATGGACGGCCAGGTCGGCGCGGTGCGCGACGCACTCGATGCCGCCGGGTACACCGGCACCGCGATCCTCGCCTATGCCGCGAAGTACGCGTCCGCGTTCTACGGCCCGTTCCGGGACGCGGTCGAGTCGCCGCTGACCGGCAACCGGCGCGCGTACCAGATGGACCCGGCGAACCGCCGGGAGGCGGCGCGCGAGACCGAGCTCGACCTCTTCGAGGGCGCGGACATCGTGATGGTCAAGCCGGCGATGGCGTACCTCGACGTGCTCGCCGACGTCGCGGCGATCTCGCCGGTGCCGGTCGCCGCGTACCAGGTATCGGGTGAGTTCGCGATGATCGAGGCGGCCGCCGCGAACGGCTGGATCGACCGTCGGGCGGCGATCACCGAGTCCGTCCTGAGCATCAAGCGGGCCGGTGCGGACATCGTGCTCACCTATGCGGCGGTCGAGCTCGCGCGATGGCTGCTCGAGGAGCACGCCGTCGGGAGCGCCGGGTGAGCCACGCGGCGCCCAGCGGCGCACGCTCCGGCGGGCGTTGGTCAGCGCGCCGGGAGGCCGGCTCGACCTGGCTGAGCGGCACGGCCGACGGCGTCGGCCCGAACAGCCGCGATGAGTTCGACCGGGCCCGGGCGGCGTTCCCCGGCGGCGTGAACTCGCCGGTGCGGGCGTTCGGCTCCGTCGGCGGGACCCCGCTGTTCGTGGCCTCCGCGCGCGGGGCATACCTCACCGACGTCGACGGCCGGGAGTTCGTGGACCTGGTCTGCTCGTGGGGTCCGGCGCTGCTCGGGCATGCGCACCCCGACGTCGTCCGCGCGGTCCAGGAAGCGGCGGCTCGCGGGCTGTCGTTCGGTGCGCCGAGCGTGACCGAGACGGATCTGGCCGACGAGGTGCGCCGTCGCGTCCCTCCGGTCGAGCGGCTGCGGCTCGTCTCGACCGGCACCGAGGCGACGTTGACGGCGCTGCGGCTGGCGCGCGGATTCACCGGGCGCGAGCTGATCGTCAAGTTCGCCGGCTGCTACCACGGGCACGTGGACGCGCTGCTGGCCGAGGCCGGCTCCGGCGTCGCGACCCTCGGCCTGCCGGGTTCCGCCGGGGTGACCGCGGCGACCGCGGCCGCGACGATCATCGTGCCGTACAACGACCTCGACGCCGTCCGCCGGGTGTTCGCCCAGCATGGTGACCGGATCGCGGCGGTGATCACCGAAGCGGCGCCCGCGAACATGGGCGTGGTCGCACCGCTGCCCGGGTTCAACGCAGGCCTCTCGGAGCTGTCCCGAAGTCACGGCGCGCTGTTCATCCTGGACGAGGTGCTCACCGGGTTCCGGGTCGGACCCGCGGGCTGGTGGGGGCTCGAGGGCGCGCTCGAGGGCTGGACGCCGGACCTGTTCACGTTCGGCAAGGTGATCGGTGGCGGGCTGCCGGTGGCGGCGGTCGGCGGTCACTCCGAGGTGATGAGTCGGCTCGCGCCGCTCGGGCCGGTCTACCAAGCGGGCACGCTGTCCGGGAACCCGGTCGCGACGGCTGCCGGGCTCGCGACCCTTCGGGCCTGCGACGACGAGGTGTACCGACGGGTGGATGCGGCGTCGGCGCGGTTGAGCGAGGCGGTGAGCGAGGCGCTGTCGGCGGCGGGGGTGGCTCACGTGATCCAACGCGCGGGCAGTCTGTTCAGCATCGCGTTCGGGAAGTTCGCTCCCGGTGGGCCCCGCAACTACGACGAGGTGCGCTCCCAAGAGGCGTTCCGCTACCCGCCGTTCTTCCACGCGCTGCTCGATCAGGGCGTGTCCGCGCCGCCGTCCGTGTTCGAGGCGTGGTTCGTCTCCGCCGCGCACGACGAGGTCGCGCTCGGCCGGATCAGCGACGCGCTACCGGCGGCCGCGCAGGCGGCGGCATCGGCGGAGGGCTGACGAGGGGCGGGGTGGACACCCCTACCCCCTAGGGGTATAGTGGGCGGAGTCGGCGAGCGAGGACGCGCCGTCGACCCCGCCCCAGGGAGGCCCGCATGCCCGGCTACACCGGATCCAAGGACGACTACCTCAAGCGCCTCAAGCGCATCGAGGGCCAGGTGCGCGGCGTCGCGCGGATGGTCGAGGAGGACGTCTACTGCATCGACGTCCTGACCCAGATCTCCGCCGCGACCAAGGCGCTGCAGGCCGTCGCGCTCGGACTCGTCGAGGGCCACCTCGGCCACTGTGTCGTCAACGCCGCGCGCTCCTCGCGCGAGGAGGGCGCCGAGAAGGTCCGCGAAGCCGCAGACGCCATCGCGCGCCTGGTCCGCAGCTAGACCCCGTCGAGCGGGCGGACCCCGCCCGACGAGCACCACCACCACGCATCGAGAGGAACCCCATGAACACCACCATCAAGGTCGACGGCATGACCTGCGGCCACTGCGTCCACGCCGTCACCACCGAGCTCACCGCGCTCCCGTCCGTCACCGACGTCGTCGTGGACCTGCACGCCGGCGCCACCTCGACCGTCACCATCACCTCCGACGCCCCGCTGGCCGACGACGACGTCCGCGCCGCCATCGACGAGGCCGGCTACGTCGTCGTCGCCTGATCGGAGCGAACTCATGACCGACGCACCCCGCAGCACCGGCACGGACACCGCCCCGCCACTGCCGATCGGCACGATCGACCTGGCGATCGGCGGGATGACCTGTGCCTCGTGCGTGGCGCGCGTCGAGAAGAAGCTCAACAAGGTGCCCGGCGCCCAGGCGGTCGTCAACCTCGTCACCGAGGCGGCGCGGGTCACCCTGACCGACGACGTCGACGCCGCCGCGCTCGTCGCCGCGGTGGAGAGCGCCGGATACACGGCGCGCGTCACCCGCCGTGACATGCCGCACGCCAACGAGGCGGGCGCCCGGTCGGCTGATGCGAAGACCGTGGTGGGCCTGGCAAGCGGCCCCACAGGGGCCGCGGGTAGGTCGAGCACGGCCGACCGGGCACCCGCCGACGACCACACCGGCCACGGCTCCGACGAGATGGCACTCTCGGGACACTCGATGGCCGGGCCTGACATGGACCCCGGCGAGGACACGTCGGCGCCCGAACCGGATCGCGGCGCGGACCTGAAGCGCCGGCTGCGGCTCGCCGCCATCCTCGCCGTCCCGGTGACTGCCCTCTCGATGATCCCGGCGCTGCAGTTCCGGGGCTGGCAATGGGTCGTCGCGGCGCTCGCGCTGCCGGTCGCGACCTGGTGCGCACTGCCCTTCCACCGGGCCGCCTGGCGGGCCGGCAAGCACGGCGCCTCGACCATGGACACCCTCGTCTCCCTCGGCATCATCGCCGCGACCGCCTGGTCGTTGTGGGCGCTCTTGTTCGGCGGAGCGGGCGAGCTGGGCATGCAGATGCACCCGGCGCTCTTCCCGCGGCGTGCCGCGACCGGCGGGGGCGCTCCCGAGCTCTACTTCGAGGTGGCCGCCGTGGTCACCACGTTCTTGCTGGCCGGTCGCTACGCGGAGCACCGGTCCCGGCGGCGGGCCGGTGACGCGCTGCGCGCACTGCTGACCCTGGGCGCCAAGGACGTCGCTCTGCTCACCGTCGGTCCGGACGGCCGCGAGGTCGAGACCCGAGTTCCGATCGGTCGACTCGCGGTGGGTGACCAGTTCGCGGTGCGGCCGGGCGAGAAGGTCGCGACCGACGGCGTCGTCGTGCGCGGGACCAGTGCGGTCGACACGTCGCTGCTGACCGGCGAACCGGTGCCGGTGGACGTGCACCCCGGCAGCGAGGTCACCGGCGCGACCCTCAACACCTCCGGGCACCTCGTGGTGCGGGCGACCCGCGTCGGCGAGGAGACGATGCTCGCCCAGATCGGTCGCCTGGTCACCACGGCTCAGACCGGCAAGGCACCCGTCCAACGCTTGGCCGACCGCATCTCCGCGGTGTTCGTGCCGATCGTGCTCGGCCTCTCCGTCGCGACCCTCGTGACGTGGCTGCTGCTCGGCCACGGCCCGCAGGCGGCGTTCACTGCCGCCGTCGCGGTGATGATCATCGCGTGCCCGTGCGCTCTCGGGCTGGCCACGCCGACGGCGCTGCTCGTCGGTTCCGGCCGCGGCGCCCAGCTCGGCATCCTCATCAAGGGCCCGCAGATCCTCGAGTCCACCCGCGCTGTCGACACGATCGTGCTCGACAAGACCGGGACGGTCACCGAGGGCCGGATGCAGGTGGTGGACGTGCTCGCCGTCGACGACACCTCCGTCGCCGAGGTGCTGCGGTACGCCGGCGCGGTGGAGTCACGCAGCGAGCATCCGATCGCCCAGGCCATCGCGGCTGCGGCTGCAGCTGCAGCTGATGCCGCCACAGAGTCCGCCGGGCCCGCCCCGGACGGTCTAGGCGCGGACGGCGCTGGCGCGGACCGCGTCCAGATCGGCTCCGACGAGGTGACCGAGTTCGCCAACGAGGCCGGCCGCGGCGTCGTCGGCGTCGTCCGGATCGCCCACTCCGGGCTCGGCATGGCGCGGCGCGTCCTCGTCGGTCGACCGTCGTGGCTCGCCGGACAGGGCATCACCGTGCCCGACCCGGACGGGTCGGACTCGCCCGCTGTCCGCCTCGCCGCCGCCTTCCGCGCGGCCGAGACCAGTGGCGCCACCGCGGTGATGGCCGCGTGGAACGGCAAGGCGCGCGGCGTCATCGTGCTGCGCGACCCGGCCAAGCCCACTTCGGCTGAGGCGGTCCGCGAGCTGCGCGCGCTCGGCTTGCGCCCGGTCCTGCTCACCGGCGACAACCGCGGCGCCGCCGTGGTCGCCGCGAGCGCCGTCGGGATCGAACCGGGCGACGTGATCGCCGAGGTCCTGCCGGCCGACAAGGTGGACGCGGTGAGCGAACTGCAGAAGACCGGCGCGATCGTGGCGATGGTCGGCGACGGCGTCAACGACGCCGCGGCGCTGGCCCAGGCGAACCTCGGCCTGGCGATGGGCACCGGGACGGACGCGGCGATCGAGGCGGCCGACATCACGCTGGTTCGCGGCGACCTGCGCTCCGCGGCGCAGGCCATCCGGCTGTCCCGGAGCACGCTGCGGATCATCAAGCAGAACCTGTTCTGGGCCTTCGCCTACAACGTCGCGGCGATCCCGCTCGCGGCGCTCGGCCTGCTCAACCCGATGATCGCGGGCGCCGCGATGGCGTTCTCGAGCGTGCTCGTCGTGAGCAACTCACTGCGCCTGCGCCGCTTCGCGTAGTTTGGGCCCGTGGCCGACGACCTCCCTACCACTCCGACTTCTGGTCCGGATCTGCGCGTCCCGCGCACCGATCTCGACCAAAAGTCGCTGGAGAGGACCGGAGTGGGTACGGACGCGCCGCCCGCGCCCACCGCCCGCCGCCTCACCGCCGAGATCTGGATCGTCCTCGGCCTCAGCCTGGGCCAGTCCGCGGTGTACGCGATCGTCGAGATCATCGCGCGCCTCACCGAGGGCACGCCGCTCGCCAACCAGAGCGTCGCGCTGAACCCGAGCCGAGCGGTCCGCCCGTACCTCGACCTCACCTACCAGCTGCTCGACGTCGCCTTCTCGCTGGTCCCGGTCGCTCTCGCTCTCTTCCTGCTCTCCGCGCGCGGCCGCGCCGCCGTGCGCAGCATCGGCTTCGACCTGGCCCGCCCCGCGCGCGACCTGGCGACCGGCGTCGGGCTCGCCGCCGCGATCGGCATCCCGGGCCTCGGCCTCTACCTGGGCGGACGCGCGCTCGGGATCACCGTCCAGGTGACGGCGTCCGCGCTGAACACCTACTGGTGGACCGTCCCGGTCCTCATCCTCGCGGCGCTGCGCAACGCGCTCGTCGAGGAGGTCGTCGTCGTCGGCTACCTGATGACCAGGCTCGAGGCGCTGCGCTGGCCCGCCGTCCGCGTCGTCGCCGCGAGTGCACTGCTGCGCGGCGCCTACCACCTCTACCAGGGCTTCGGGCCGTTCCTCGGGAACGTCGTGATGGGCGTGATCTTCGCGGAGTACTTCCGCCGACGACGCCGCACCATGCCGTTGGTCGTCGCTCACACCGTGCTCGACGTGGTCGCCTTCGTCGGCTACGCCCTGCTGCCGCCGCACTGGCGGAGCGCTCTCGGCATCGCGTGAGCGCCCGCCGGGGCGGGTCGCAGCCTAGAATCGCGGCATGTCGGAACCGCGGAAGCCTGCGTCAGCCCGGCCCAAGCCGGCTCGCAGCTTTTCGGGCCGCCTGGGCGGAGCCGCGCGTCGCGCGAACTCGCGAACCCGGCCGGAGAACGATGCGGCTCGCCCGAGCACCGAGGACCAGGTTCCCGCCTCGCACCAGCCGCCCGGGTCTGCCACCACTCTCCCGGTTCCGACCGTCGCCTCGACCCGCCGGGCGGTCGCGAAGCGCCTCGGCCTCGAGCCCGATCCGGATCCCGCCCACGGCGTCGAGATCATCGACACCCCGAGCGTCATGGTCCACCACCAGGCCGACCTGCTGAACTTCGTGCTCTCGACGCTCGGCATCGGCGTGATGGTCCTGCTCGCGATCTACGCGCACGGCACCACTGAAGGTGTCACGCAGGACGTTCGCGGGGTGTCCACCGTCCTCCGCAACATCCTGCTCGTACCGGCGAACGTGCTCGAAGGCCTCCTCACCGTCGCCGTGCCGCTCCTGGTCCTGACCGAGCTCGCGATCCGGCGGCTCGGGCGACAGGTGCTCGAGGCCCTCGCGGCAGCCGTCCTCGGACTGCTGCTCGCCGCGGCCACCCTCTGGCTGGTCCGGACCTGGGGCTCGAACGCGCTCGTCTCGAGCCTGACCGTGGTGATCGACAACACGCCCGACCTCGCCATCCCGGCCCTGCTGTCAGCCATCGCCGGGCTGCTGACCGCGGCCGGTACCCGGGCCCGACGCCGCACGGTCCGCTGGTCCTGGAACCTGCTCTGGATCGTCCTCGGCATCTCGCTCATCACCGGCCAGATCTCGCTCCCGGGTGCGGTCATCACCGTGCTGCTCGGTCGGGTCGCGGGCCTCGCGGTCCGCTTCGTCGCGGGCGTGTACAGCGAGCGCGCGTACGGTGCCGAGCTCGTGGCCGGGATCCGACGCGCGGGCTTCCAACCGGTCCGGTTGGTGCGGGTCGACGGGAGCGACGAAGAGGGCCACCTGATCGCGACCGAGCGGGCGCGTGAGCCGGCAGCAGCGGCGCTCGCGCGGTCCGGTGACAAGCGCGTCTACGAGATGACGGCCGGGAACGGTGAGCGGTTCGACGTCATCGCGCTCGACGGCGACCGCCAGGTCATCGGGCAGCTCGGCCGGTTCTGGCGCTCGATCCGGTTGCGCGGCATCGACCGACGCCGCGTGATCTCGCTGCGTCAGGTCGCCGAGCGCTCCGCCCTGCTCGGCTACACGGCTCGCGCAGCCGGCGTCCGGACGCCGCGGATCTTCGGCCTCGCGGAAGCCGCCGACTCGATGCTGCTGGTGCAGCAGCACCCGGCCGATGCGATCCCGCTCAGCGACGTACCCGAGTCCGAGCTGACCGACGCCGTGCTGGACCGGATCTGGCGCCAGGTTCAGCTCGCGCACGAGGCGGGCATCGCCCACCGCGCCCTCACCGCCGACGTCGTGCTGCTGGGCGGCGTGCACTCGGCCGCGACCGGCCGTATCCCGGCGGTCGGCGCCGACGACATCCCGAACGGCGACAGCTCCCCGATCGCCCAGGTCTGGCTGACCAGCTGGGAGAACGGCGACGTCGCGTCGTCCGACCTGGCGCGCCGGATGGACCTCGTCCAGCTCGTCGCCCTGCTCGCGCTGCGGGTCGGAGCGGACCGCGCGCTCGCCTCGGCGTCGCGAATCGTGTCCGATGAACAACTGGCCGCCATCGGGCCGCTGCTGCAGACGGTGGGTCTGCCGCGCAGCACCCGGGACGAGGCGCGCAAGCACAAGGGGATCATCACGGAGCTGCGCACCGCCCTGGTCAACCGGGTGCCCGCCGCGGACGTCGAGCCCCAGCCGTTGGTCAAGTTCGGCGCCCGCCGGGTCCTGATGATCGCCTTCGCGCTGGCCGCCGGGTTCGTCATCCTCGCGGTGCTCAACATCCAGGAGATCAGCGCGTCGCTGCAGGGTGCGTCGCCGTGGTGGACGCTGGTCGCTTTCACCTTCGGCATGATCACGTTCCTCGGTGCGGCGATGACCCTGATCGGCTTCTCCCCGGTCCGTCTCAACTCGTGGCACGTGCTGCTCACCGAGATCGCGGCGTCGTTCGTGGCGGCGTTCGCGCCCGCCGGCGTCGGCCCGGCGACCCTCAACTTGCGGCTGCTCACCAAGCGTGGCGCAAGCGGCGCCCTCGCGGTCGCCACCGTCGCCCTCATCCAGGTGAGCGGATTCCTGGTCACGGTCGGCCTGCTCGTCGCCATCTCCTTGGCCACCGGCTCGGGCGGCGCGCTGCGGCAGCTCCCCTCCGCCAAGGTCCTGACCGGTCTGCTGCTCCTCGCCGCGGCGCTCGGGATCGTGTTCGTGGTCCCGGCCGCGCGGCGGTGGGTACTCAAGAAGATCGTCCCGAGCCTGCAGCAGATGTGGCCACGCCTCGCCGCAGTGCTCGGGCAGCCTGGCAAGCTTGCCTTCGGCCTCGGCGGCAGCCTGGTGGTGACCGCCGGCTATCTGGCGGCCTTCTACGCGAGCATCCATGCGTTCGGGCAGTCGATACCGCTGGTGAATCTCACCCTCATCTACCTGCTCGCCAGCGCGATCGGCTCGGCGATCCCGACCCCGGGTGGGATGGGCGGTGTCGAGGGCGCGCTGTCTGCGGGGCTGATCGGTGCCGGCATCGCCGCGCCGATCGCGTTCTCGATCGCCGTGCTGCTCCGCGTCCTCACCTACTACATCCGGATCCCGATGGGTTGGTTCGCGATGCGCTACCTCGAGCGCAGGAACATCCTCTAGCCGGCTGCGGCCGGATCCACTTCCGCAGCGGGCGCGACCGCGACGTCGTCGTCGGCCACGGTCGTGGGCCACAACAGACGCCGCGGCAGCCTGCGGTCCACCGCCACCACGATGAGCCCGAGCACCCAGAACGCCACGGTGTACATCGCGACGTTCTTCACGAGCCCCCCGTAACCGATGTTCGGGACCTCGAGGAACTTGTACGGGTAGCCGAGCTGGGGTGCGATCGCGCCGCGGATGACGATGAACGTGCAGTAGATCAGCGGGTACGAGAGCCAGACCAGCGCGTTCCTCCACGGGAAGCGCCGGTGGCGGTCGAAGAACAGGAAGTCGATCACCGCGAGCGTCGGCAGCAGGATGTGCGCGAGCCGGCTGGACGGGAGCCCGAAGAGCACAGCCGGCGGGTTGACCGGCGGGACCAGGACGATCGCGTAGACCACAGCCGTGATGACCATGTACAGCGTCACGCCGCCCTTGACGAACGCGGGTGGCTCCTCGAGGTGCCTAAGCAGCGCGTAGGCGGCCCACAGCATCACCGCCGCCAGCATGATGTTGCTCTGCACGGTGAAGGTCTCGATCAAGGTCGAGTCCTCACGGAACAGGTAGTACCAGACCGTGTACAGGCCGATGGCGGCTGTCGCGATCCGGAAGGCGGCGACCAGGTAGCGCACGGTTTCTCCTTCTCGCGCCGAGCCGTCGCAGTCCCCGTCGACCGCGCGCGAAGCTGCCCAGCGCTGGGGGAAGTGTGTCAGGTTGCGGGGCGCGCGCGCCCGGAACCACGCGCGTCGGACCCGATGACGGCGGGCGCGTCCGAGCCGATTTCCGTCGCCGCCTTCCATTGCTTTAGCATGTACGCAAGTCGTCAGGTCGGATCCGGGAAGGCAGGTGCGTGGTGACGGTCCCTCTGTACGAGGCGAAGGCCGAGCTCCTCAAGACCCTCGGCCACCCGGCCCGGATCCGCGTCCTCGAGCTGCTCAGCGAGCGGGACCACGCCGTGCACGAGCTGCTGGCCGAGATCGGCCTGGAGCCCAGCAACCTCTCCCAGCACCTCGCCGTGCTGCGTCATGCCGGCCTCGTGCACCAGTCACGCTCGGGTGGCGAGGTCGTCTACGCCTTGCTCATCCCCGAGACGCGGGAGCTGCTGCTGGCGGCCCGGAGCGTGCTGCGCAACCTGCTGACCGACCGGGACGCCCTCAAGAACGAGCTCGGGCCCGCGGACGAGGCCACCCGGTGAATCCGCTGCGGCTGACCGCACTGATCCGGCGGACCGGCCGAGGCGGCCGAAGTCGTCGCGATCGTCCTGGCCAACTCCGTGGTGCACGACCGGTTCACCGGCACCGCCGTGCTCGACCATGAGCAGGCACTGCTGCTCGGAACCCTCGGCCACGTGGCCCGCGGTTCGGGGATCGACACCGACGCGCGGCGCGACCACCCGTTCGTCGACCTGGGCGACGGGTTCGACGTCGTCGTGGAGAACGGCGGGGACGTGATTGCGCGCTACCTGGTGCGGGCGCGGGAGCTCGCGGTGTCCGCCGCGCTGGTCGAGGACCTCGCGGCTCGGCTCGCGGAGCGGCCCGGTGAGCGGACCTCGGTGACGACTCACGCCGCGGGCGCGGGCCTCGGGATCGTCGAGGCGTGGCGTGGCGCCCTGGTCCACCGGGTCGAGCTCGACGCGACCGGCGCGCTGTCTCGGGTCAAGATCGTGGACCCGTCGTTCCTCAACTGGCCCGCGCTGCCGGTGTCGCTGACCGACACGATCGTCCCGGACTTTCCGCTGGCCAACAAAAGCTTCAACCAGTCCTACGCGGGCAACGACCTGTAGCGACGGCGCGCTTCGTCGCGGAACCCGCTACTTGGCCGCGCGCTTCGGGCCCGCGCCCCGGCCGGACCGCGCCGTGCCGCCCAGCGAGACCGACAGGCCGATCATGAAGCCGAAGTTGTACCAGTTGCCGCTGTTGTGCACCTCGTACACGTTCACGTGGTCGTTGAACAGCGACACGATGAACGTGATCGGGGCGATGGCGCCATGCCACAGACCGAGCCAGAAACCGGCCTGATCCGCACCTCCGGCAGCCGCGACGGTATTTCCGCCGGGCGCGCACGCCGCAAGAGCAAGGACGCCGACGACGACGAGCACGGTCGGCAGGATGCGTGATCTGGTCATGGGGCCACCTCCGCCCGGAGGTTACCGGTCGCGGGTGAGGAAGGCGACGGCATCGCGGGCCGCCCGCCGCCCGTTCGAGGCCAGGTGCCCCTTGCCCGGGTACAGGATCAGACGCGCGCCCGCGATCCCGGCGGCCGTCTCCGCAAAGACGCGGCCGTCGTCGTAGAAGTGGTCGAGCGCTCCGCCGAGGACGAGCACCGGAACGCGGATCTCACCGAGCCGGTCGGTGACGTCGAACGGGTCCTCGGCCTGGATGGTGGCCAGCATGTCCGCCGGGTTCTCGATCGAGAAGACCGCCGAACCTCCCAACCAGCCGATGGCAGTCAGCAGGGCCTGGGTCCAGCGCGGCCCGCCCATCGGGCCCATCACCTCTGCCGACACGGCCCGTTGACGGCCGGCCCGGGCGAGCTCGGCGATGAGCAGCTGGCTGCTCTTCCCCTGGACACCGAGCCGGCAACCGGACCCGGTCAGCACGAGGGAGCGCACCAGCTCCGGGTGGTCGACGGTCAGCTGGAGGGCGACGCTGCCACCGGTGGAGATCCCCATCACGTCGACCGGGCCGTCGAAGCTGGCCCGCAGGACGTCCGCATAGTCCGCCGCGATCTCCGCCATGGTCACGTCCGGCTCGAGGCCTTCGCGCCGGTTCAGCCACCAGACGGTGCGATGGGCGGTGAGCGGTCGAACCTCTCTCCGCTGCAGCCACCGATCGATGCCCTGAGGTTGCCGGTGGTCCGCTGAGAGGCCGGCGATATACACGAGCGGTGGTCCGGAACCCATCTTGAAGTGGGCCAGGCCACGCCCCAGGGTGCCCTGCTCGAGCGCGTCAGTCGTCATCCGCTTCTCCTCCGAGCGTGGGCCGATCGAGCCGCACGTCGCCCTCAGCCTGCCACGCCACCGGCCCTGCCACGCCACCGGCCCCCACAGATCAGGTGACAACCAAACCCTCAGCAGTCCCGGGTTCCCGAACGAACAACTCGAGCACGTCTCCTCGGACTTGCTGCGCCCGACGCCTGGTGCGGTCATCAGCACGCCGCGGGCCTCGCGGGCACCGACGCCTCACCTCCACCGCCGCGGCCTCGCAACCACCTCAGCTGACCTTGATGAACGTGGTCGCGTGGCAGTTCGGGCAAGGCGGCAGCGTGTCCGATGCGTCATCGAGTCGGAGCGTGTGACCGCGCGCGCCGCGCACAGGGCCCGTATGGGACAGGCCGCGGCCCGCCAAACGAACGCGCCGTCTCGCTCTAGTGCGCCATGTCGACGAAGCGCGCGTAGTGCCCCTGGAACGCCACCACGATCGTGTCCGTCGGCCCGTTGCGGTGCTTGGCCACGATCAGGTCGGCCTCGCCGGCGCGCGGGGACTCGCGCTCGTAGGCGTCCTCGCGGTGCAGCAGGATCACCATGTCGGCGTCCTGCTCGATCGAACCGGACTCGCGCAGGTCGCTCATCTGCGGCTTCTTGTCGGTGCGCTGCTCGGGTCCACGGTTGAGCTGCGAGATCGCCACCACCGGGACCTCGAGCTCCTTGGCCAGCAGCTTGAGCGCTCGGGAGAACTCGGAGACCTCCTGCTGACGCGACTCCACCCGCTTGCCCGAGCTCATCAGCTGCAGGTAGTCGATCACGACGAGCCTGAGGTCATGCCGCTGCTTGAGCCGACGGCACTTCGCCCGGATCTCCATCAGCGACATGTTCGGCGAGTCGTCGATGAACAGCGGAGCGTCCGAGACCCGGCCCATCGTGGCCGCGAGCTTCTGCCAGTCCTCGTCCCGCATGGTGCCCTTGCGCATGTTCTGCAGCGGCACCTTGGCCTCCGCCGCGAGCATGCGCATGGTGATCTCGGACCGGCTCATCTCGAGCGAGAAGATCACCGAGGTCAGCCCGTTCTTGATCGATGCCGAGCGTGCGAAGTCCAGACCGAGGGTGGACTTGCCGATCGCCGGACGGGCCGCGAGCACGATCATCTGCCCGGGGTGCAGACCGTTGGTGAGCCGGTCGAGGTCCGCGAACCCGGTGGGCACCCCCACCATGCCCTCGCCGCGGTGCCCCGCGGCCTCGATCTCCTCCATCGTGCCGTTGATAATGTCGGCGAGCGGCAGGTAGTCCTCACTCGTCTTGTTCTCGGTGACCGCATACACCTCGGACTGGGCCGCGTTGACGATGTCGTCGACGTCGCCGCCCTCGGTCGAGTAGCCGAGCTGCACGATGCGGGTGCCCGCCTCGACCAGCCGGCGCAGCACCGCCCGCTCCCGGACGATGCGCGCGTAGTACCCGGCGTTGGCCGCCGTCGGCACCATCGAGATCAGGGTGTGCAGGTACGGCGCCCCGCCGATCCGGGTGATCTCGCCGCGCTTGGTCAGCTCGGCCGAGACGGTAACGGCGTCGGCGGGCTCGCCGCGGCCGTACAGGTCGAGGATCGCCTCGTAGACCAGCTCGTGCGAGGGGCGGTAGAAGTCGGTGCCGCGAAGCGCCTCGACGACGTCGGCGATCGCGTCCTTGGAGAGCATCATGCCGCCGAGCACGCTCTGCTCGGCCGCGATGTCCTGGGGCGGGGTCCGGTCGAATCCGTCGTTCATGCGACGTGGGCTGAGGCTGGCCTCCAGCTCCTCGACCGTCACACGGGCCTCCCTGATGACCGTCGGTTCCATACTCTCGTTGTACGGCCTACCACCGACACGTGAGCCGAAGATCACGCGTCTCGGGCGTCGCTCCCGGAGTCCGTGCGTGACACTAGGGGCAACGGTCCGGACCGCCAAACACGGGCCCGTCAAGACTGTGGACGACCCTGTGGGCACGTTGTGGACACACCCAAGGACCGCTGTGCACAGGTCGTGGACAGCCCTGTGGACAGGAAGAAACTGGGCCGCGGATTCGTGCTCTGAACCGCAAGAACGCTGTGCACCCCCTGTGGACAAGAACTCGTGGCGCCACCATCCACGTGCTGGACAGAGAGTCCAGAGCGTGGACTGCCAAGTGGGTTGATCCCGGCTACTCGGCGTTCGCTGCGCCGAGGTAGACCCCCGCTGCCAGATCGGAGACCTGAGACCGTCCGAAGCTGCACAAGGGATCTACCTCGGCGCGAATCCGGGTTGACAGAGCCGTCGGTGCACGAGACAGCGAAGCGCCCGAGCCCACCAGGGGCTCGGGCGCTTCCGCGTCCTACGGGTACTGCCGGGCGATGCGCCACCGAAGCCCAGCCGACGACGTCGGCCGGCCCAACAGAGCGGCTCAGGCCTCCGGAACGACCCGCACGTCGAGCGTCGCTGCGACGTCGGCGTGCAGACGGACCTTCACCTGGTACTCGCCCAGCGCCTTGATCGGCTGGTCGATCTCGATCTTGCGCTTGTCGAGCGACGGCCCGCCGGCGGCCAGAACGGCGTCGGCGATGTCGCCCGTCGTCACGGCGCCGAACAGACGACCCGACGCGCCGGCGCGGGCCGACACCAGGATCGACTTGGACTGCAGCGAGTCACGCACCGCAGCAGCGCCCTCGACGGTCGAGATCTCGCGCGACTTGCGGGCCTTGCGGATCGACGCGATGTCCTTCTCCGCACCCTTGGACCAACCGGTCGCCAGGCCACGTGGGAGAAGGTAGTTGCGCGCGTATCCGTCCTTGACGTCGACGACGTCGCCCGGGGCGCCGAGGCCGGTGACCTCATGGGTCAGGATGAGCTTTGCCATCAGTCGCCTCCTTCTCAGCGGGCCGAGCTGGCGTACGGCAGCAGAGCCACCTCGCGGGCGTTCTTCACGGCCCGCGCGATCGCTCGCTGCTCCTGGACGGACACTCCGGTCACCCGGCGAGCGCGGATCTTGCCGCGGTCGGAGATGAACTTGCGCAGCAGCGCGGTGTCCTTGTAGTCGATCGCGTCGATCTTGCCGATCTTCAGCGGGTTCTGCTTCTTCTTCGGCTTGCGAAGAACAGGCTTCGCCATCGTGGTGCTCCTTCACTAGCGGCTCGGGAGAGCCGGAGCCCGGGTCGTTGCCTTATGGCCCGGGATGGGTGATCAGTGGTCTGGTAGTGCTCAGAACGGGGGCTCGTCGGACAGCGACGGACCGCCGCCCGATGCGGGAGACGTCGCCCACGGGTCGTCCGTGGCTCCGCCCCCAGCGCCACCGCCGAAGCCACCGCCGCCGCCACCGCTGCGCTGGGCGCGGGTGACCTTGGCGCTGGCGTACTTCAGCGACGGACCGACTTCATCGACCTGGAGCTCGTACACGGTGCGCTTCTCGCCCTCGCGGGTCTCGTAGGAGCGCTGCACGAGCCGACCAGAGGCGATGACGCGCATGCCCTTGGTCAGCGACTCGGCGACGTTCTCCGCGGCCTCACGCCAGATCGAGCAGCGGAGGAACAGCGTGTCGCCGTCCTTCCACTCGTTCGTCTGGCGGTCGAACTGCCGCGGCGTCGAGGCAACCGTGAAGTTGGCCACGGCCGCGCCCGAGGGAGTGAAGCGCAGCTCCGGGTCACCGGTCAGGTTGCCGATCACCGTGATGGTCGTGTCACCAGCCATGCTTGCTTGCTCCTTCGGTCGCTACGTCGTCGTGCGGTGGACTACCGGGCCCGCGCTCAGTGAGCGTCGGGGCGGATGAGCTTGGTGCGCAGCACGGCCTCGTTGAGGCCGAGCTGACGGTCCAGCTCCTGGGCGACATCCGGCGTCGTCGTCATGTCGACGACGGCGTAGATGCCCTCGGACTTCTTGAGGATCGGGTACGCCAGACGGCGACGGCCCCAGATGTCGATCTTGTCGACGGTGCCACCGCCGGTGGTCACGACGGTCAGGTACTTGTCGAGCGAGGGGGCGACGGTCTTCTCTTCGATCTCGGGATCGAGGATCAACATCAGCTCGTAGTGACGCATGCGATAACCCACCTCCTATGGACTCGGCGGCCACGGAACATCCGTGACAGGAGGGTTCTGCGTCGCTGGGTGCCCGGGACCGCGATCTGCGAGGTGCCGGAACGCACACAGCAATCCGCAAGGCTACCGGCCCGCGCAGCACGAGGGAAATCCCGGTCCGCCGACGGCGGGTGAGCTCCCCCGCGCGCGGCCCGCGCACCCGCCCCGGGAGCCCTCTCGCGGGCGGCTACGCTCGGCACCGTGACCGATACCAGCACCCCGATGAGCGTCCAACAGGTGACCGACGAGCAGTTCATGACCTGGGCTCGGCAATCCGGCCACCCCGTCCCGATCGAACAGGCGCCGGAGTGGGACGCATTCGACTCGCGGGTGGCGGGACGCGCTCCGTGGCGCCGGCTCGCCGTCTCGAGCGGCGGCGACGCGCCGTCGGCCGTCATCGCGTTCACGGCCTTCACCGGCCGGGGGTTCCGCTTCCTGTGGGCCAAGCACGGGCCGATCTGGCTCGACCCGCAGACCCCCGAGGCCGAGTCCGCGCTGCGCACCGCGCTGAGCGCGTACGTCGCCGCGGAAGACCCAGGCATCACCTTCCTGCGCATCCACGCGAAGCACCCGGCGCCGGACCTGCACGAGCTGCTGCAGACCGTCACGTACGACGAGACGGTCGTGGTGGACCTGACGCCGCCCGAGGAGGCGATCATGGCGGGCTTCTCCAAGAGCGCCCGCAAGAAGGTGCGCCGGACCTTGGAGGACGCCGCCATGGTCTGCTCGGACGAGACCGGCCTGAGCCGCGCGCGGTTCGACGAGCTGTACGAGATCTACCGGGAGACGGCGGACCGCGTCTCGTTCGGCATCTACGACGCCGACGTGTACTTCTCGATGCTCGAGTCGCTCGGGTCCGCCGCCCGCGTGTTCGTCGCGCGCCGGACCGACGCCGGGGACGACGAGACGCCGCGCACGCCCGGGCGGGCGGTCGCCTGGATCATCTCGACCGTGTTCGACGGCGTCGGCGTGGACTACTTCGGCGGTGGCAACGCCGAGTCCCTCGCGACGAACGCAGCGCTGCGCCTCAAGTGGCACATCTTCACCACGCTGAAGGCCGAGGGGGTCACCCGCTACGACCTGATGGGGGTGGGCTCGGCCCGCGCCCCGCAGCTGATGGGCGTGCGCCAGTTCAAGCTGCAGTTCGCCGACGCGACGACGCCGGTGGACGGCGCCTGGGACGTGCCGGTGCGCGGGACCCGCTACGCGCTGCTGGTCCGCGCGCTCGGCCTCAAGCACGCGCTAGGCGGAGTGCTCGGACGGTTGCGCTCGCGCTGAACCCGGTCAGGGTGTCGCGGCCGTGGGCTACGCCGTGGGCGACCCCGTAGGCGTGGGGGACGCCGTAGGCGTCGGAGTCGGCGTCGGAGTCGGAGTCGGCGTAGGCGTAGGCGTAGGCGTCGGAGTCGGAGTCGCAGTGGGCGTCGGCGTCGCCGTCACGGTCGGACTCGCCGTCACCCCGACGTTCGCGCGCGGTGGGAACTGGACGATCGGCATCTTCGCGAAGACCGGCTTCATGAACGCGGTCCAGATGCTGGCCGGGACCGATCCACCGGTGATCTGCTTGAACCCGGCAAACGGCGTGATGGACTCAGCCGCGCCGCCGGGGCCCTCCTGATAGATCGCGACGACCGAGACGATCTGCGGGGTGAAGCCGATGAACCAGGCCGACATGTTGTCGCTCGAGGTACCGGTCTTGCCGGCGATCGGGCGTTTGAGCGTCTTCGCGGTCTTGCCCGAGCCCTGCTCGACGACCTGGGTCATCGCGTAGGTCACGTCGGCAATGACGTCCGGCCGGAAGACGGATGTCCCCTGACCTGCGCCCGAGTACGAGCTGGTCCCGTCCAGCGAGGTGAGCTTGCCGACCAGGAAGGTCTGGTGGCGCGTCCCGCCCGAGGCGATCGTCGCGTAGGCCTCGGCCATGTCGATCGGGTGCGGCGAGGCGGGACCGAGAACGAAGGACGGCACCGGATCAAGCGCCGGCGTGTTGTCGGGGATGCCCGCTCTGATGGCAGCGTCACGTGACTTGCCAGGCCCGATCTTGACGTTGAGCTGCGCGAAGACCGTGTTCACCGACTGCGCGGTCGCCTTCACCAGGTCGATCACGCCGAAGCTCGCGCCGTCGAAGTTCTTCACCGGCTTGTCGAAGCCCGGCACCACCATGTTGTTGTTGCCGGTGAACGTCGAGTGCAAGGACTCGCCGTTCTCGAGCGCGGCGATCAGGGTGAACGGCTTGAAGGTCGACCCCGCCTGCGCGATGTCCTGGGTCACCGCGTTCTGCGGGCGGGTGATGAAGTCGGGCCCGCCGTACATCGCAACGATCGCGCCGTCCTTCGGGTCCACCGAGACGATGGCGGTCCGTAGGTTCGGCGGCGCGTCCTTGGGCATCGTGGCGGCAGCGGCGACCGCAGCGTCCTGGGTCGGCTTATCGATCGTCGTGACGATCTTGAAGCCCTGGGAGGCCAGCTCGTCGGCGGTGATCGCCGTGCGGCTGGTGATCTCGCGCTTGACCGAGTCGAGGATGTAACCCTCCGGCCCACCGAGGGTGTCCTGACGCGTGTACTCGATCGTCGTCGGGAAGACCTGGGCATCGCGGTCCGCTTGCTTGAGCGAGCCGTCGAGAACCATGTAGTCGAGGGTGCGCTGCCAGCGAATCTTCGACTCGGTCGGGTTCTTGCGCGGGTCCCAGTTGTTCGGCGACGGGATGATCCCGGCGAGCATCGCGGACTGGGAGACCGTCAGGTCCTTCGCGGAGACACCGAAGTACGACTTGGCGGCCGCCTCGATGCCGTACGAGCCGCGGCCGAAGTAGATCGTGTTGAGGTAGTTCTCGAGGATCTGCTTCTTCTCCTGCTGCTGGTCGATCTTGAGGGCGAGCAGCGCCTCCTTGATCTTGCCGACGTACGACTTGTTGGTGCCCAGGAAGTAGGTCTCCGCGTACTGCTGGGTGATGGTCGACCCGCCCTGCTGGCGGCCGCCGCGCACGTTGTTCAAGAACGCCCGGCCGATGCCGGTCAGCGAGACCCCGGAGTTCTTCCAGAACGTGCGGTCCTCGGATGCGACGACGGCGTTGCCGACGAAGTCCGGCAGGTCGCCGATCTTGACGAGCTCGCGCTTGATGCCGAAGGTGCCGATCGGGGTCTTGCCGTCCGCGTAGTAGATGGTGGCCGTCTGCTTCTTGGCGAAGTCGATCGGCTTGGGGATCGTCGTCGTCGCGTAGGCGATCACCACCGCGAAGAAGCCGAGCGCGCCGACCGTGAGAACCGAGCCGAGGAGCAGCCGCCACGAGGGCAGCCAGCGCCGGAGCCCGGTCTTGCCCCGGCGTGGGTAGTCGATCACGCGGCGCTTCGGGCCCCTCCGCCGAGCGGCGGTACGCGCCGCCTCGGCGCGCGCGGAGGACCGGGTCGCGGCGATACCAGGCGTGCTGCCGGTCCGCGCCGAGCCGGCGCGATTCGGGATCTGCGCTCCGCCGGGACTGCGCGACGACGTCGCGTCGCGCGTGGACATCCGGCGTGGCGTCGGCGCGTCAAAACCGCCGTTGCCACGCTCGGGCGTCGGACCGCGACCGTCTCCGTGCCCCTGTGAACCCGTCACCGTCTACCTCTCCCGTCGAACCGTGCCCGTGCCCCGCGTGCCCGCTGTAGTCCGGTCGGTGCTCACGACTTGCGGCACCGAGCGGCTCTCTCGGCTACCCGGGCTGCACCAGCGATTCAGTATGCGGGACGCCGCTGGGTCGCCTGGCCGTGCACCCCAGTCCCACACACAACTTGCACCGATGGCTCATATGGTCCTAACATCGCGATATAGCGATTCGATACATCTCATGTGTATCACTTCATCGCCAAGACCACTGTAGGGAAGGGAGAGGCCCGTGCGCGCACGTTCTGACGTGTTGTCGATGGCCATCCTTGGCCTGCTGCACGAGTCCCCGATGCACGGTTACGAGCTGCGCAAACGGTTGAACCTGCTGCTCGGCTCGTTCCGCGCGCTCTCCTACGGCTCGCTCTACCCGTGCCTCAAGTCGCTCGTCGGCGAGGGCTGGATCGTCGGCGCCGACGCACCGTCCGGCGTCACCCCGACCCTCAAGGCCAAGCGCGCCAAGATCGTCTATGAGCTGACCGCTGACGGCAAAGAGCACTTCCAGTCGATCCTGGCCACCGCCGGCCCGGCCGCCTGGGAGGACGAGAACTTCGACGTCCGGTTCGCGTTCTTCGCGCAGACCGACGCCGATACCCGGCTACGCATCCTCGAGGGCCGTCGCATCCGGTTGACGGAACGGCTCGAGATCGTGCGCCAGTCGGTGGCGCGGGCCCGGGAGCGGGTCGACGAGTACACCCTCGAACTCCAGCAGCACGGCCTGGAACAGGTCGAGCACGAGGTTCGGTGGCTGGACAACCTGATTGACAACGAGCGTGGCGCCCGCCGCGCGCGTGCTCCTGGCTTCGGTCGACCGACCGCGGCCAACCCCGCCGACGGCGCGCCTGCGCCCCGGCTCTGACATACCTAGGAGCGAGGATGACTGAGATCCGCGTCGCCATCGTGGGCGTCGGGAACTGCGCTGCATCTTTGGTGCAGGGCGTTCACTACTACGCGGACGCCGACCCGAGCAGCACGGTGCCCGGCCTGATGCACGTGCAGTTCGGCGACTACCACGTCTCCGACCTCAAGTTCGTCGCGGCGTTCGACGTCGATGCCAAGAAGGTCGGCTTCGACCTCTCGGAAGCGATCGCCGCCAGCGAGAACAACACCATCAAGTTCGCGGACGTACCGCCGCTCGGCGTCACCGTCCAGCGCGGCCACACCCTTGACGGCCTCGGGAAGTACTACACCGAGACGATCGAGGAGTCGGACGCGACCCCCGTCGACATCATCAAGGTGCTCAAGGACGAGCGCGTCGACGTGATGATCTGCTACCTGCCGGTCGGGTCCGAGAGCGCCGACAAGTACTACGCGCAGTGCGCGATCGACGCGAACGTCGCCTACGTCAACGCGCTGCCGGTCTTCATCGCGAGCGACCCGGTCTGGGCCGCCAAGTTCACGGCTGCCGGCGTGCCGATCATCGGTGACGACGTCAAGTCGCAGGTGGGCGCCACCATCACGCACCGCGTGCTGGCGAAGCTCTTCGAGGACCGTGGCGTGATCCTGGACCGTACGTTCCAGCTGAACGTCGGCGGCAACATGGACTTCAAGAACATGCTCGAGCGCTCGCGTCTCGAGTCCAAGAAGATCTCTAAGACCCAGTCGGTCACCTCGAACATGTCGCACGACATCGGTGCCCGCAACGTGCACATCGGTCCTTCGGACTACATCCCGTGGTTGGACGACCGCAAGTGGGCGTACGTGCGCCTCGAGGGTCGCGCCTTCGGCGAGGTCCCGCTGAACCTGGAGTACAAGCTCGAGGTCTGGGACTCCCCCAACTCGGCCGGCGTCGTCATCGACGCCGTCCGCTGCGCAAAGATCGCGAAGGATCGGGGGCTCGGGGGCCCGCTGCTCGGCCCGTCCTCCTACTTCATGAAGTCGCCGCCGGTGCAGTACAGCGACGACGAGGCCCGCGACAACGTCGAGACGTTCATCCAGGGCGAGTGAGGCCGCAGACCTCCCGCCGTTGTTGAGTAAGCCTGCACGGGGAGGACTCGCTCGCCGTAGTTTGGCGATCATGACCCGCACGAACCGGGGGCAGCTGCGCCGGCTCGTCCGAAAACCCGGGTTCGCCCGCCTTTACCTCGCGCGGATCGTTTCGCAGGTCGCCGACGGCGTCTTCCAGGCAAGCCTGGTCAGCGCGGTGCTGTTCAGTCCAGAAAGGCAGACTGACCCGGCGGCCGCGGCCGCCAGCTTCGCGGTGCTGCTCCTCCCGTACAGCCTCATCGGCCCCTTCGCCGGGGTGTTCCTCGACCGCTGGAGCCGGCGGTCGGTCCTGGTGTACGGCAACTCGGCGCGCGCGATGGTCGTCCTGGGCGTCGCCGTAGTCCTGAGCAGCGCCGGAGCGACCAACCCCATGCTCTATGTGGGGTCGCTGACGGCGGTGAGCGTCAACCGCTTCTACCTGGCCGCCCTGTCGGCATCCCTGCCCCACGTGGTGTCGCGCGACGAACTCGTCAGCGCCAACAGCATCTCGACCACCTCCGGGACTCTCGCCACCGGTGCGGGCGGCGCGCTCGCCCTGGGGATCAGAGCCTTCGCAGGTGCCAGTGACCAGGGAAGCGCCGTCATCGCGGTCGTAGCCGCCCTGCTCTACCTCGGGTCCTCCGTGGTGGCCGCCGGGTTTGCGCCGCGCACGCTCGGCCCGGACCACTCCGTCCTCCTGCCGCGCGCTTTCGCCGCCCTCGCCGCCGTCGCGCGGGGCCTGGTCGCCGGCGCCAAGCACTTGGCGGCGCGGCCCCCAGCTTGGCAGGCGCTGACGGCCATGGGCGTGCACCGCGTGTGCTACGGGGCGACCCTGCTGGGCACCGTGCTGCTCTACCGCAACTACTTCTCGGCCTCCGGGATCTTCGCGGCCGGACTCCCCGGGCTTGCGCAGGTGGTCTTCGCGACGCTGGCCGGGGTGCTGGTGGCAGCCCTGATCACCCCCCGTGTCACGCGCCGCACCGGCAAGCCCGCCTGGCTTGCGGCCAACCTGGGGCTCGCCGCCGTGACTGAGATCGCCTTCGGCCTGCCCTTCGCCCAGGGCCCGATGATCATCGGGTCGTTCCTGCTGGGAGTGGTCTCCCAGGCAACGAAGATCTGCGTGGACACGACGATCCAGGAGACCGTCGACGACGACTTCCGGGGACGCGTCTTCTCCCTCTACGACACGATGTTCAATGTCGCCTTCGTGGTCGGCATCGTCATCGGGGCGGTGTGGCTGCCCGCCACCGGCAAGTCCTACCTGCTGCTCATCCTCATGGGGATCCTCTACGCACTGACCGCGGTCTGGTACGCGCAGGCGAGCCGCGCGGTTTCCCGTCGCGCCTGAGCCCACCGATGGGTTCTCGCGGAAGGGCCGTCAACAGGGTCACCCGAGCTGATTTCGGGGCACCGCCGAGGCGGGCACGCCGTTTGGGGGAGGGGCGCCAGTGATGTTGGCCACAGTCACCGATCACGGCCGGCTCGCACCGGCCTCGACTGGGCAGTAAAACGCCTATTGTGCGTCGCTACCGACGGTAGGCCGTCCGGCCCTGGGCGCTCCGCCGATCAGGCGACAATGCTCTAGTTCAGCTGGCCAGCCTGCCGAAATAGTGCCATGGACGCAATACGAAAGGGTACGCCGCGTACCCTTGCCGCGCTTTCCCTGATCGGCGTTGGACTGTTCGCCATCCCTGCGTGCGTCAGCCAATTCCCCCCGAAGCCTGCGCCGGGGGGCGGGGGCACTCCGACGACGCCACCGGTGACGCCTGGAGCGGTCGGGACGCTGCCCGGCACGAACTGCACCCTCTTCCCCGCGAACAACGCGTGGCATATCGACATCTCGCATGCGCCCGTCTCGTCGCACAGCCGGACCTGGATGACCTCGACAGGAGCGACCGGGGGCACCAAGCTCCACCCCGACTTCGGCCCGTCCTTCGACCCGGCCGACCCCTATTACGGAATCCCGTACACCGTCGTCAGCGGCTCGCACCCGAAGATTCGCATTGTGTCGTTCGAGTACAACAACGAGAGCGACCACGTCGCCTACCCGCTCGGCAGTGACACGAAGATCGAGTCGGGCGGTGACCACCACGCGTTGATCGTCGACAAGAACACGTGCCGCCTCTACGAGACCTACCACACCAACATCCCTGCGCGAACGGCCAGCGCGGGCGCCACCTGGGACCTTCGCTCGAACGCGCTGAGACCGGACAACTGGACATCGGGAGACCTCGCCGGGCTCCCGATCCTGCCCGGTCTACTGCGCGTCGATGAGGTGCGGGCCGGGCGCGTCGACCACGCGACCCGCGTGACGTTCAATGTCACCGACAGTCGGCACCTGTGGCCCGCACGGCACCCAATGCAGCTGGAGCCGCCCAACTACAGCGTGCCGCCGATGGGTCAGCGGTTCCGCCTCAAGGCGAACTACCCCCTCACCGGACTTCGGTCGGACACCCAGACGATCCTGCGCGCGTTCAAGAAGTACGGGGTCATCTCGGCCGACAACGGGTGGGACTGGTACATCGGCGGCACGGCGGAACCCGGCTGGAACCAAGCCATGATCGAGGAGCTCCTCCAGGTGCCCGCGAACGCCTTCGAGGCCGTCGACGTCTCGTCCCACATGGTGTCGCCAAGTTCCGGGCAATACCGGTAACAGATCCGCCGCTGCCCCGGGAGGGGCTATCTCCACTCAGATGGGCATCCGGTAACCGTAGAACTCCTGGTCCTCGTTGTAGCCGCCCTGCCCGGCCCCGAGGTTGTCGAAGCTCTCGACACACTCGACAGCCTGTACCCACTTGACCTGCTTGAACCCCAACTCGACCTCGTCGCGCAGGCGCAACGGGGCGCCATGAGACTCGTTCAGCAACTCACCGTTCATCTCGTAGGCGAGGATTGTCAACTCGTGGCGCATGTTCTCGATCTTGTGGCAGTCGTAGTACAGCCCGCCCACGGGCCCGGAACCGAACGAGTAGAAGACAACCCACTTCGCCTCCGGACGGGGCTGCACGATGTCAAGCAGATCGCTCATCGCCACGCCACCCCACTTGGCGATCCCCCACCACCCCTGGATGCAGTAATGCTGAGTGATCTGCTCCCGCTTGGGCATCGCCCTCAGCTCTGCGAATCCTAGATCAACGGGATTGTCGACCAGACCGTCGATGCGCAGCCTGTAGTCGGCGAAACCACCGGCCCGCAGCACCGCATATTCCGCCGAGTCGGGTAGGTGCCCGTTGGGCCAGAAGAACGGGGAGATGTCCTTCTCGTTG
>JADGOR010000050.1 GCA_017882855.1 Cellulomonas sp.
AGCATCCAGACGTCCTTGCTGACGGCGATGCCGGTCCGGCTCGGCCAGATCGAACCCGGCTCGTGCATCGTCGGCGTCCGTGCGTACATCGCCACGAGACCGCCGGAGAACACGGTCAGGGCCGTCCCGGCAACGCTGCTCGGGATCGTCGGAGCGAGCAGGAGAGTCCCGGTAACGAGCTCGCCAGCGGCGAGCATCCGCAGGAACCGCACCGGCGGGATCGGCTTCAGGAACGGGAAGGCATTGGCAGCCATGCCATGCAGTCCCTCGGCCTGCTCTGCGGAACCGCGCCATTTCTCCAGCCCCGAGTGCGCGATGTATGCGCCGGTGACCAGACGAACAGGAATGTCGCGGGCAGCGAAGCGAAGTCGCATCAGGGCAAAGGCCTCGCGGGTAGTATCGTTTCTGCGGGCCGGCCAACACCGGTTGCGCATCCGAGTGTGCAGTCAGCACGCGACGGAGTCATGAAGGTTCGTCATGTCCTCGGGGCACCGCGACCGGGGCACATGGCAGCATCGGTCCTCATCGGCGATGGCCGCCGGTCGGGGGGCGTGGGTCCATCTCGGAACAGACGGGGCGGCCCCCGCGCGTGGTACCAACGGCGTGTCCGCACCTGCCGATTGACCCCTGTGACCGGCCCTACCGGGCACGCACGATGACCATCGACGTTCCCGCTGCTCGGCCCTGGTGACAGCTGCCTCCGGGAGGTGGCCAATCCGCGGCGATCCGTGGTCGTGATCGCCGTCTCCGCCGGGCAGGTGACCCACGCGGACGCCGACGCACTGGTCGGGCAGATCCCGGTTGCCGAGGTGACCGACCCCGGCGGCGCGGATGGCAGGGAGAGCAGGGACATGAACCTGGAACACGCCCCGTCGAACCGTCGATCGCCGGGGAGAGGCTTCGCAGCAGCGATTGCCTCGATCGCGCTGCTCATCGCGGCCTGCGGACAGGCTGCCGCCCCGTCGGGCGCCCCTGCCCCTCCGTCGGTCAGCAGCGCTCCTTCGCCAACCCAGGTCAGCGTCGCGAACAGCCTCGCGACCGTGACCCTGCCGGATTCGGCTCGAGTCCTGGCCACCAAGACGTACGGCGTCGTCCCAGTCAACCAGATCGTCGTCGTATTCGCCGCCGGCCAGACCAAGGCGGCCGCCGATGCGCTCGCCACGGCCCTCGGTGGTCGCGTGGTCGGTCAACTGGACTTCGTCAACGCCTACCAGATCGAGACCGCCGGCACGACCGAGGCCGATCTGACCGCGGCCCTCGCCACGGCGACCGCGACGCACGGCGTGAGCCTGGTCGCCCCGAACCAGACGGTGGAGTTCAACGCCGCCCCCGGGGAGACCTGGGGCACCCGAATCAGCCCCCTGACGGATCCGGTCTACGCTGGCGAGCGCGGCGGCGATTACGCCCTGATTGGCGTGCAAACGGCCTGGGATTACCTTCGCGGTTCCGGCATGGACCTCGGGCCGGTCCAGGTCGGCGTCGTGGATAACGGCTTCTGGGGCGGTTCAACCGAATTCAACGGCGGGACGCGGGTCGAGTTCACGGACCCCAGCGCCAAGCTGGCGACGCCCGCCCTGGAAAGGAATGCGGACGGCAGCCGCAGCCCCGATCCCTCGGGGGGTCACGGTAGTGGCGTCAACGTCCTCATTGGCGGCACACCCCCGAGCAGTGGCGGGCCGGCCGGGGTGGCATCGGTGCTGAGTGACAACCTGACGATTTCCAACACGAACCTCTGGGCGGACCAGTACGGGACCACCTACACCGGGGCGGAGCCCAACCCGGCCGACCCGACCATCATCGAAGACCCGAATGATCCCGGCAAGAGCTACCAGTTTGCCGACCTCGTGGCCATCATGAGTCAGGTCAATGCGGGCTCGACGATCATCAACATGTCGTGGGGGCCGTCCGACTACACCAAGGTGAACCCGTCGGTCCCGAAGCTCTACCGGGCCTTTTACGAACGCATGCTCCAGGACCATCCGAACGTCCTGTTCGTGGCCACGGCAGGGAACGATGGGCGTTCCATGAGCGGCTCTCAGCGTTACCCGGGCGGCTTCAACCTGCCCAACGTGGTGACGGTCGGTAACGTCAATAACGACGGGACCATCAACGAGTCGAGCAATACCGCTGGGCCCGACTTTGAGGTTTCCCTCTTTGCCCCCGGCGACAAGGCCGTGCGCGGTTACGACCCGGTGACCGGGGAGATCAAGGACAGCTACGGCGGCACCAGCATGGCCACGCCCCAGGTGACGGCGACGGCGGCCCTGCTGCGGTCGCTGGACAAGGATCTCACCGCCGCGCAGATCAAGGACATCATCACCAAGACGGCCGTCAACAAGGATGGCACGATGGTCTTGGCCGTGGACGAAGCGGTCCGGGCGGTCATCAATTTGAACCGGGACGCGGCGGGGCTACCACCCCTGAGCAAGGAGGAATTGCTCGGAGGTGGCGTCGTGGATGCGGTTGCCGTCCCGGTGGTCGGGACCCCGGGCGCCTATACGGTCCGGGGCATCACGAAGGCGGCCGGGGCGCGGGGCGTCGACCTCAATATCAGCGTCGCCGACGGCGAGGTGACCAGTGGGGAAGAGCCCACCCATCTCGACGCCGCCGGCGAGGCCACCTGGACGGTAACACTCGATCCGCCCGACGCCGGCAAGATCACCGTGTCCAGACTCGATAACCAGGCGGGTAGCCTGATCAGCATCGAGAACATCGATGTCAACGGCAACTGGGCCGGGACCTTCACCCTCACGGACATCACCGTCGATGAGGCTGCCCAGGCCGAGGCCAAGGACCAGGGCTGCGATCTCTCGATCCTTGAGGCCCTGAAGGGTCAGGCTCTGCCGATGACCCTCGAGCTCAACGTCGATCAGGGCCAGACCGGCACCTCGACCTACGAGATCGACACGTCTTCGATCAAGGGGGCCGATGGCAAATCGACCACCCCGACCCCGCAGGAGGCCCCGGTCACCTACAAGGGTAGCCTGCTCACCTTCCAGTTGGCCGCGACGAGCGGGGCGGTGACGAAGATGACGGGCGTGGTGAGCCAGAGCGGCGGTGCCGCGACCATCAACGGCACGATCTCCATCAATGGCAAGGGCTACGCGGCCAAGGCCGTGTGGACGGTCACGAAGTCGGGCGTCTAGACAGCCTCCGGCCATGCATCCCGTCCTTGCCCAGCTCTCGGTTGGCGGCACGACCCTGACGCTCTATGCGTACGGGACCTTCCTGCTGCTGGCCGCCTGCGCCGCGGGCTTCTTCTTCGTCCGCGGCGCAGGAACGCTCGGACTGGCCCCGAGACGGGTGCTGCCGCTGTTCCTCGTGACCACCATGGCCGGCCTCGCCGGGGCACGCCTGCTCGACGCGGCCATGAACCCGTCCTGGTACCTCGCCGATCCGGCCCGCCTCGTGTCCACCGATCTCCACGGATTCGCCCTCTACGGCGGGCTTGCTGCCGCGATGGCGGTCACCGTGGCCTGGTCTCGCCGCAGCGGCTGCTCCCTGCCGCGCCTCGCGGACGCCACGCTCCCCGCGGTCGCGGCCGGGATCGCGCTCCTGCGCGTCGGGTGCTTCCTCAACGGCTGCTGCGCAGGGGTGGCCACGAACCTGCCGTGGGGGGTGGTATTCCCGTCCAACGCCGTCGGCTTCGAACGCGACCTGCTCGACGGGCAGATCCCCCTCTTCGGCGCGCTGACCTCGCCGACGGCCGTTCACCCGACGCAGCTCTACGAGCTCGCCGCCGTCGTGCTCATCGCCCTCGTCGCGCGCACGGTTGGGCGTTCCGGCGCGGCGCCCGGCGTCCCTGCCCTCGTCTTCGCGGCCGGCTTCCTGGTCTTCCGGGCGGCAAACCAGGCGCTCCGGCCCAGCTCGACGGGCGCGCTGCTCCCGACCGCCGCGCTCGTCGCGATCTACCTCGCGGCCGGCGTCGCGACTTCCCTGCTGCTGGTGCGCGTTCGGCTGTCGGAATCCGGCCCCAGCCCGCTGCCGGCGAGCTGAAGCAGCCGGCGCCGCTGACCAGACGACCGCGGTCCCCTCGTCCGCGGGACGCCCGGTCGCCACGGTTGGCATCGGGGGAACGAGCATCACGGCGATGACGGCCGGCACGACGACCTCTGCGTCCTCGACGGCGAAGACGGGATCCTGACGCCCCGGTAGGCGTGATCGCGTTTCAGGCGGCCTCTCAGGCCGAGGCACCCGGCCCCACGAGGCGCCCGATTGCCCTCGCACAATCGCGCTCTTGCCGCTGGCAATCGGCCCGGTGATCACGATCACCATGCGTTCACTACGAAGCACGGCCAAGGGACCCGCAGTCGACACAAACCGGGGTCCCTCCCGATGAAGGCGGTCCGGCGGTCGAGGCAAGACCCGACCACCGGACCCGTTCCAGGTGACGTTCATCACTCGCAACGGGGTGACGGCGGCCGCCATCCTCGAACACATGAAGCACGGTCGTCGGAAGCTCGTGGCGATTGCGGTCACGATTGTCGTGCTGGCGGGGTGCGCCGGCCCTGGGGGCTCGTTCGCGGCCGCTTCGCCTGCAGCTCCGTCGGCGCTGGCGACGTCAACCGCGACCGCCCCGCCCCCGAGCCCGGCGGCGAAGCCATCCGTCTCGGCCTGGCCGACTGCGACGCCTGCGGCGACCGACATCCACGCCCTGCTCGACGACGAGCGCACGACGTATGGCGCGCTGGGCGCGCTCGCCGTTGTACGCGTCGGCGACGAGCGCTGGGCAGCTACGAGCGGCACGGCGGACCGCGCCGGGACGCCGCTCGCCGACACAACCCGCTTCCGGATCGCGAGCATCACGAAGCCGATCGTGGCGACCCTCGTGCTCGAGCAGGTTGCCAAGGGCACGCTCTCGCTCGACGGCGTCGTGGGCAAGGTGCTGCCGGGCGTGGTCCGCGCCACGCCCCCGGTCACGGTCCGCCAGCTCCTGAACCACACCAGCGGCATCTTCGACGAGAGCAACGACGGCGATCCGATCGCCGACGTCGAGAAGCTGAAGGACCCGGCCCTGCGGGACGAGGCGCGGGCGCTGGTGAAGCGCTACGTCGCCGGTGAGCGCGTGATCGCCTCGGACCGGGTCTTCGTCGCGCTCTCCGAAGCGCACGATCGGTACTTCGCACCGGGAACCGGGTACCACTACAGCAACACCAACTACCAGCTTGCGGCGATGATCCTCGAGAAGACGACCGGCCGTCCGCTGTCCGACCTCCTTGAAGCCAGCATCGTCCAACCCCTGGGACTCATTCACACGACGATCGCGCCGCCTGACACGAAATCGCCCGAGCTGCGTGGCTACGGCACGAGCCTGACCGATGGCTCCCTGGTCGACATCACCGACGACCTGACCTTCTTCGGCAACGGCGGCAACGGGGGTGTCATCTCCACCGCGGATGAGCTCCTCACGATCATGCAAGGGATCGGCTCGGGCCGATTCCTCCCCGCCGCGCTCGTCGCCGACATGAAGACGCCCGAGAGGGAGTCGTACGGCTTGGGCCTCGCGACGTACACCCTGACCTGCGGCACGTTCTACGGGCACGAGGGCGGGGTCAACGGGACGGCCTCGATCGCGCTCGTCTCGCCCGACGGCGACGCCGGCGTGGTCATCGCGCTGAACCTCCGGAGCGGGGCCGATCCGCGCCTGCCGGCCCTCGCCGACCGGATGCTCTGCCCGCACCTATAGGTTCAAGACGACCCCGACGACTCGGACCGTCCGCGGATTCTGCACGGGAATCGGCGTCGGACTATTCGTCGTCCAGCCCCGTGCCCGTCTCGAGGCTCCATTCAACTCGGATCGAAGCCAGCCACACGAGATTGCTTCCACTGGCATTCCGTGTGACACCCAGCCCGGTCTGAGACGGAATCGACACCGTCCTCGCTGAAGGCAGCAGGGCCTGCCTACACGAGGCCAAGCTCGCGGGCGCGCACGAGCGCGTGCGTTCGGTTTCGGGCGCCGAGCTTCGATCGCACGTGGGCCGCGTGCCACTTTGCCGTGGTGAGTGACACGACGAGGGCCTCTGCGATGGCGGCGTCTCCCAGGCCAGCAGCCATCAGGTGCAGGACCTCGAGCTCGCGAGCGGTCAGGGCTTCTACCAGATCGCCGCGCTCGTCCCTCCACGGGGATGTGCCATGGGTGCGGTTGACCACGGTCCGCCCTGCAGCGTCTGACCCGACCGCGGCGAGGACTTCGTCCATGAATGCCGGAGCGATGCGCCGGACCGCAGGCAACAGGCGGGCGATGGCGCGCCCGTCGTCGACCACCCGGCGAACGTAACCCTCCGGAGCTGCCAGCCGGATTGCCCCCTCGAGAGCGAGCTGCGCGGCGCCTCGCCTGCCCTCCTGTTCGGCGAGGACCGCCTCGAGCAGCCCGATCGACACGAGATCGGCGACGTCGCCGGCCTGTTCCGCCAGTGTTCGGGCGCTTCGCAGGTGCCGAGCAGCCTGGGCGGACCGCCGCTGCGCCAGCCGGACTCGAGCGAGGGTCAACTCGGCCGGCAGGCCCGGCCAACCTGCAGGGACGCGTCCCTGGACCCCATCGGCCCAGTCCGATGCCACCGCCGCGTCGCCGGCGAATACGTGCAGGCGCGCTTCGATCTCAGCCAGACCGTCCTCGATCCTCGGCGGCAGCGGCACCGTGCCTTCCCGCCGGATGGTGCCGATCGCATCGAACGCGCCGGCAATATCGCCCGTCGCGAGCCGCGCGAGGGCGAGGTCTGCGACAGCAGTCCCAATGGCCGGACGCATCTGACCGAAGGAGCCGACCGCCTCCCAGGCTCGATCGAGCTCGTATCGTGCTCCTGCCAGGTCATTCGCCTCGTAGAGCAGCATTCCCAGGCGATAGGCGGCGTAGGCCAGGCCTCCGCGCACCTGCCCGCGAGCTCCGCTGTATGCGCTGAGGACGCGACGGCACCAGGTTTCCGCCTCGCGACGGTGTCCCGTCAGATTCAGTGCCAGAGCGAGTTGGGTGAGGGCCAGGACGGCGGGGATCGGCCGGCCGGCGGCGAGGTTCACTTCCAGCTCCGTCCGCAACATCGCCGCCGAGGCTTCCAGCTCCCCTTTCGCGAGCAGCGCGGTGCCCAACGCGCGAAGTGCGAAGGGCCGGAACTCGTCATCCTGCTCGAGCAGCCCCAGGGCGGCACGTGCCATCGCCGCGGCCTGGGGGTCACCGAGCTGCGCTCGCAGTGTTGCGTGGATCGCGCCGAGGTTTCCTGACTGGCGGCCGCCCTCCGCGAGTCTTGCCTGGCTCTCGGCACAGATTGTCGCGGCGTCCCCGAGCCGTCCGATCAGGAGCAGCGAGGCCGCGACCCGGGCCGACAGATCGGGGATCTCTCGGACGCGCTCGGCCGGCAGCGCGTCCGTCCAGCGCAGCAGCGTGACGAATTCGCCCACTTCGAAGGTTGCGCGGGAGGCGGCTTCGACGAGCCGAAGGGCATGGTCGGTCGAACCCGCTTGAAGCGCCTGGTCGATCGCCTCGCCGGTCAGGCCTGCCCGCTCGAGCCAGACGGCGGCCCGCTCATGCAGCTCCCGGCGCTCCCGATCGTCGACGAGCGTGCGCAGGTAGTCGGCGAAGAGATGATGGAAGCGGTACCAGCGACGTTCCAGATCGAGCGGTACGAGGAAGAGGTTGAGGCGTTCGGCCCGATCAAGCAGCCGTGCGCTGTCGTCGCGTCCGGTCACTGCTCGGCACAGGTCTGCGGTGAAGCGCTCCGCGACTGAGATGCGGACGAGGAACTGGCGAAGGTCGGCTTCGAGGCTTTCGAGGGTCTCGGAACCAAGGTAATCAAGCACGAAGCGCTGGCTCCCGGCAAACGCATCCACGAGTGCCTCGGTGTCCGGTCGGTTGCGGAGCGAGATGGCCGCCAGCTGCACGCCGGCGATCCAACCCTCGGTGCGCTCCACCAGGCGGGCGATGTGCAGGCCGTCCATCCGGAGGTCCAAGCCTTCGGAGAGGTAGGCCGCCGTCTCCTTGTCGGTGAAGCGCAGGTCCGCCGCCCGGAGCTCGGCCAGCTTCCGATGCGCGCGCAGTCGCGGGAGCGGGAACGGCGGGTCTTCGCGCGTCAGCACGATGAGGTGCACGAAGGGCGGCCCCTGGGCGACCAGCAGGCGCAACACGGCATGCACGGGCTCGGCTGAGATGACGTGGTAGTCGTCGAGCACGAGCGCGAGCGGATCGTCGGCTTGGGCGAGCGCGTCGATGAGGAGCGCAGCGATTTCGGCGGGATCGGTCGCTCCGACGAGCGACCGTGCGGCAATGACGATGCCCGGCCGCAGGGGAGCAAGGGCGCCGACAAGGTACCGCAGGAAGCGCACCGGGTCGTTGTCGGCGGGGTCGAGCGAGAGCCAGGCGTGCGGCGTGTGGCTCGAGGCCAGCCAGCCGGCGACCGCAATGGTCTTGCCGTATCCGGGAGGAGCGGAGACGAGCGTCAGCCGAACGTCGGCGTCGAGGGTCCGCGCGAGTTGCGCGTGGAGACGGGGGCGGTCGAGCTGAGCGGCGATGGCGACGGGCGAACGGAGCTTCGTCGCGATGAGCGGCGGGCCTGGCCTGGCCAATCGGTCTGCGTCTCCGCCCGATCTCACCTCGGGGCTCCTGTCGGGGATGACCATGATTCACTGGAGCATACGGAGTAGCCGCCTGGTCCGGCGGGCGAACGGCGCGAGCCGGCGCGTCGAAGGGACTCGGCCGTCGACGGCCGGTCGACCTCCGGGCGCCCATCCCCCACCAACCCGAGCCCATCCCCGATGCCCATCCTTTCGAGGGGCGCCCGGCCCACGGCGTGCCCCGAACATGGCGGCATGAACCGCTACGAGATCCGGGTCGTTGGGCACCTCGATGCACGCTGGGCACGAGCCCTGGGTGCAGAGAACCTCCGCCTGCTCGCGGAAGGCGACTCCGTCCTCATCGTTTCGGCCGTCGATCGGGCGGCCATCTACGGCCTGCTCGCGCGGGTGCGCGACGCCGGCCTCGAGCTCGTCGGCATCACCCGTCTGCCGCAGACGGACAGCGATCAAGCGGCGACGAAAGGGAGAAACCTCGAATGAACGCACGTGTTTCCGATGCACACCTCTCAGATCGGCGGTCCGGGGGCGCCACGCTCGCCGCACTCATCCGCCGCCACCCGATGATCGCCTTCTTCACGCTGGCGTACGGTATCTCCTGGGCCATGCTGCTGACCCTCCATGGGCTGCTTGGGCTGCCGGCGGCTCTCGTGATCCTGCTGCAGACGCTCGGCCCGACGGTCGCCGCGCTGGTCACGGTCGGTGTCCTCGAAGGACCCGCTGGACGGCGCCGACTGCTCGCGAGGGTCCGATTCTGGCGCGTCGCCCGCCGGTGGTATCTGTTCGCCCTGGCCGGCATCCCGGCGGTTTGCGTCGTGGCTGCGCTTGTCCTCCCGGGTGCGTTCGTCGGCCTGGGCGATCAATCGGCCGTGAAGCTGGGCATCGAGTTCCTCGCCTTCGTGGTCGTGGGCTTCGTGAGCGGGCCGCTGTTGGAGGAGCCGGGCTGGCGTGGTTTCGCCCTGCCTCACCTTCAGGCTCAGATGGGTGCCCTGCGCGGAACGTTGGTGCTCGGCGCGCTGTGGGCGGCCTGGCATCTGCCCCAGTACCTTGTGCCGGAGTGGGCCAATGAGAACGGCGGTCTGAACCCAACGCTCGTCGCGACGTTCCTTCTCATGGTCGTCGCGATCGCTCCGGTCATGACCTGGCTGTTCAACCGCACCAGAGGCAGCCTCTTCCTCGTCATGCTGGCCCATTCGAGCATCAACGCCTCGCTGGCCGTCTTCGCCGTGACGGCCTCGGCCCTCAACGTGGGCTTGCTGGCCCTTGGTTCCCTCTCTGTCATGCTGATCGTGGTGACCCGCGGCCGCCTCGGCTACGTTTCGTCGGAGGACCTCGCCTGACCACCGATACCGCATGCCGACCCGCAGTGGGGCGCGGCCTGGCGAGCAGGGGGCCAGGCTGCGACGCGAATCCCGCGCGCCTATGCCAACGCGTCCTCGATGAAGGCCCGTGCGTCGTGGGAGAGCTCGGCCATCTTCTCGCCGTTGGCCTCGATCAGCCCAAGAAGCTGCTGCGCCTCGCTCGCGTGCTCGAGCCCGATCGCGATGCCCAGCGAGAGCCAGAAGTTGGCCACTTCGACCGCGTGCGGCTGGGCGTTCTCGGGAAATCCGTCGAACAGCTCGGCCATGGCGCGATTCACGGCACGTCCGTAGTGCTGCGAACCGGAGTCGATCGTCACGCGGTTCCTCCTGCCCTGCTACGCGTGTTCGCGCGCCTGGAGTCGATGCCGGGTGGTGACCTCGACGCGACCGCGTTCGTCGATCGCCGGGTGCTCGACGAGGGCGATCAGGCGGCTGGTCATGAAGCGGCCCGTGCGGACCGGCTGACCGGTCCGCGTCACCTCGCGCACCTCCACCACCCCGCGGGAAGTGACGACCTCGATCCGACGACCGGCCCGGGTCGCGACGATCTCGAACGTCTGGACGCCCTGCCCGGTGTCGACCATCGCCTCGACTCGATCACCTTTCACGCGGCCAACAATACTCCGGAGATCAGCCCGGACGCGATCGGTCGATCGTTGATGACGGCGGGTCCGCGGGCGCAGTTCGTGTTGACGTCGGCCGCGATTGATCCCGCTCAGGTTTTGCCCGGAGTTCTCTGACCAGGTACACCGTCACCGCCCATCCCAGGCTCGATGGTCGTGGCTCGAACCTGGCTCGTGCAGCAACCGAAGAACCGTTTGGGCTCGCCGCTCGTCTGGAAGCCTGTGATGCAAGACTTGGTTTTCAGCCGCACGACACGGAGATCGGAGGGCTTTCTGGGCGATCCGATCGGTGCCACGACCGAGGAGCGCTTCCTGCGCCTCGCCGGGAGCGAGCTGGACCGCGCCTACCGACTTGCGGGTTTCCTGCTTGGTGACGCGCATGAGGCCGAGGACGCGACCCAGGAGGCGCTGATCCGGGCGTGGCGATCGGTCGGCTCGCTCCGGGATCCAGAGGGCTTCCGTCCATGGTTCGACCGGATCCTCGTCAACCTCTGCCGCGATCGACTCCGACGGCGGCGTCGGATCCGTTTCATCCCGCTCGATGGGACCGACGCACTCGCGCACACCCGCGATCCGTTCGGCGAGATCCTCGATCGGGACGAGGCGCTCGGGTTGCTGGATCTGCTCCAGCCGGACGAGCGGATCGTTGTGGTCCTCCACTACTGGGCGGACCTCACCCTCCTGGCGATCGCCCAGCGAGTCGGTTGGCCGATCGGGACGGTGAAGTCGCGCCTGCACCGGGCACTCGACACGATGGCGACGTCGTTCGGCGGGCGAGGAGGACGACGATGAACGAGACACCGTCGGGGCCGGGTCGGCCGATCGATCATCATCCGCCGGCAGACCAGGGCCTGCTCGGAGGCGACGGCTCCGTCGACCGCGAGGAGCTCGATCGCCGACTCCGGCGTGCGTTCTCCGATGCCCGCCCGCCCGGTGCGCCCGAGACGCTTCGGGCCAGTCTCGGGCACCTGCCCTCGATGGCCGGCCGGCCGCGGCTCATTGCGCGGTGGGAGGCCGCTCGCGGACTGGGGAGTGCGGCCGTCGTGATCATCGCGGTGGCGCTCGTTGGCGCTGTGGTCGTGAGTCGGCTCCCGGGTCCCGCGGGTTCGACGCCTCCGATCGAGAGCTCTGGCCCGTCCGCGACCGCGTCGGCCGAGACCCCTTCGGCGACGGGTCTCCTCGGGAGCCCGTTGGCGGTGGTCCCCTGGGTCAACGCGACGCCGCCGCCCCAGCCGGCTAGGCCCACCCCGAGGCCGGTCCCGCCTGGAACGAGGGTCTGCACGCCTGATGACCTGACCGCGACCGCCGAGTGGCAGGGAGCGACCGGCTCGATGGCCGGCGGCATCCGCGTGACGAACGTCAGCTCGTCCGCGTGCGTGGTTGATGGGCCTCCGAAGCTTGCTGTGATCAAGGCCGGGACGACGACGATGCCGACGGCGTACTCGGCTTCCCAGGTGCTCCCGGGTGGCACAGCGCCGCCCGGCGCGGGCCTCCTGGAGCCGGGAGATGAGGGGAGCTGGTGGCTCTTCTGGACGAACTGGTGCGGCCAGGATCTCGTTCCGACCACCCTGGCCGTCACCCTCCCAGACGGGAGCGGCACGGTCGCCGCGGTCCCGGGATCCTCGCCGCCGGGTGCCGGGATGAGCGGGAGGCCGCGCTGCGACGCGCCGAGCAGTCCGTCCTCGCTAACGGTCACGGCCTTTGAGTATCAGCCTCCGGAACCTGCGCTTGTCGAGCAGCAGCCGGCATTCACCAAGATCACCGCCCCGCCGACGGCGAGCATCGGGCAGGACGTCACGTTCACCGTCGCGCTGACGAACCTGGGCGACAAACCGGCCCTCTTCGATCCTTGCCCGACCTACAGCGAGGACCTCCTCGTCGCCGGCCTCCGTCTCAAGCCCCCGGCAGACCACGACTATGCCCTGAACTGTTCCGCGATCGAAAGCCCACTTGCGCCCGGAGCGACGATCGTCCTCGAGATGCGCTACCCGATCCCGGCCACTGTCCCACCCGGCCCCGCCGAGCTCCTGTGGAGCATGGATCCCGGCGGTCCGTTCGACACGGGGGCGTTCGGGAAGGTCCCGATCGGCATCGTCAGCACCGGGCAGGTCGGTCCATCGAGGTGACCAGTTCTGTCTTCTTGCAGGTGGTCGCCCGGCCCCGGGTCCATCCCCGGGACGCCGGCCCCGGGTCCATCCCCGGCCGCGTGCGAGGATAGCCGCGCGGCCTCGAGGGCTATGCTCGCGCCGTGTCCGGTCTGTCCGCCGAGGTTCGAGCATGACTGATCCCGCCGCCCCTGCCACGCTCGTCGTCAACGGAGCCGTCCGCCCTGTCGCGCAGGGACCCGACCGCTCCCTGTTGTTCGTCCTGCGCGACGAGCTGGGCCTCACGGGTGCGAAGCCCGGATGCGGCGAGGGCGCATGCGGCGCCTGCACCGTGCTGCTCGACGGCGAGCCGGTCAGAGCGTGCCAGGTGCACCTGTCCGAGGTCTCCGGCCGGACCGTCAGGACCGTCGAGGGACTCGCCGCCGGCGGGATTCTCCACCCGGTCCAGCAGGCATTCCTCGAGGTCGGGGCCTTTCAGTGCGGGTACTGCACGGCCGGGATGGTGATGAGCGCGGTCGCGCTCCTCGAGCGCGAATCCGATCCCGACGACGCACAGGTGCGGGATGCGCTGCATCCCAACGTCTGCCGCTGCTGCACCTACCCTCGGATCCTGCGCGCGGTGCGCCGGGCCGCCCAGCTGGCGGGTCCGACAGCCGGCGACGACACGCCTGGGACCGGTATTCCGCAGTCGTTGGCCGTCGCCGACGACCGACCGACCGACGAATGGAAGCCTCGCCTGCCGTGGGACATCACGCCGGCCGCCGAGCGCGACTGGTTCGACGTGCTGCCGCCCGGCCTGGTCGCCGTCCACGAGCCGGCGCCCTTGCACGACGCGTGGACGACGAGCGCCGGCGCGTGGCTGCACGTCGGCGAAGACAGAGCCGTCACCGCGTTCACCGGCAAGGTCGACGTGGGCCAGGACAATCGGACCGCCTTGTCGATCCTGGTCGCGGACGAGCTGCGCGTGCCGCTGTCGGCAGTGCGGCTCGTCATGGGCGACACCGACCTCTGCCCGTATGACGAGGGCACGTTCGGCAGCCGGTCGATGCCCGACGCCGGT
>JADGOR010000118.1 GCA_017882855.1 Cellulomonas sp.
TAAACCACCCAGTGCCCATGCGGGCAGTTTGCCAACGTGGATCGCAACGCGCTGGTCTGGTCTGGCTCGGTACCTTGCTGTACCTGGTGTACGCGTTTGTGGTGTACGCGGTGGCGGTGCACTTCAACTACCTGTTCTTGGTCTACGTGGCGGCGTTGGGCCTTAGCGCTTGGGCGGTCATCCTCCATGCCAACCGCCTGCGAGGCGCGGACATGCAGTACCCGCCAGGTCGCCCGCTGAAGGTGGCGGCGGGGGTGATCATTGGGATCGGTGTCTTGTTCGCCGGCCTATGGCTGAGCGAACTGGTGCCGGCACTCATCTCGGGAAAGGTGCCGGTGAGCCTCACGGAGGCTGGACTGTGGGTGAACCCCATCCATGTGATCGACCTGTCGGTGGTGTTGCCCGGCTTCATCGTCGCGGGCGTCGCAGCCCTGCAGCGTCGTGAGCATGGCTTGTTCTGGTTGGCACCGTGGCTGGTGTTCTCGGCGCTGATGGGGTCCAGCATCATCGCGGCGATGGTCCTGATGAGGATGCAGGCATCGCCTCCCCGGCGCCGGCAATGGCGATGGTCTCCCTGGTCATCGCGGCCAGCCTCCTTACTGTATGGGGCTACCTCAGCGGCCGATCCCTTTCAGGGCCTGAGACGCGACACACGCTGCAGTCACAACAGGGACCGGCTTCGGCCGAGTCTGACGCGACGTCAAGAGCCTAAAATCTGCGGCTGCCGCGGCCCCGCACCGAAACATCATGGATCGGCCACCCTTAGCGGGGTGGAGGCCTCCACGAGCCGAGCCGATCGAGGTCGGCCCCGGCGCGAGCGCAGGTGGTCAAGAGGCTTCGTTCATCGAGCGCTACACGCGCGCCGACCTCAGCACCTACTTGACCCGCCTGGATCGCGATGGGATAACTGTGCAGGGACGCCGCCGAGAGCGGCCATGCGGTAGGCGAGGTCGGGTTCGCGGTAGGCAGCGATCATGCGCTGGTAGACGGCCCCAGATCGCCTCGACCTCTACGTGCTCATCGCCTGCGAACAGTGTCTCGAGCCGGAGCCGCTGCTTGTCGGTGAGTAGGTCGGTTCCGGCGTGTAGGGTCCGCCGGGCCTGGTAGAGGCGGTGGCTCTTGCGGCCGCGGTGAGCGTGAATGTCTTGCTGGACTCGGCGGCGGAATCGGTCCAGCGCGTCGCCGGCCAGACACCGGATAGCCTCAGGGGAACGCGAAGGATGTGATGTGTGACTGATCGCGGGTACGACTTCGTAGTGGTAGCCAACCGGCTCCCGGTGGACTTCTCGGTGTCCGAGGACGGCGAGATCAGCTGGACCCGGTCCCCGGGCGGTCTGGTGACCGCGCTCGGGCCGGTCATGCAAGGGGCCGGCGGCGTGTGGGTCGGCTGGTCGGGCGCCCCCGACCTCGAGCACGAACCGTTCGACGCCGACGGCGTGCGGGTCGTCCCGATCGCACTGTCCGCGTCGGACATCGAGCTCTACTACGAGGGCTTCTGCAACGACACGCTCTGGCCGCTGTACCACGACGTCATCCAGCCGCCGTCCTACCACAGGCTGTGGTGGGACGCCTACCAGAGGGTCAATCGGCGGTTCGCCGAGGAGGCCGCCGCGCAGGCCGCGCCCGGCGCGATCGTCTGGGTCCACGACTACCAGCTCCAGCTGGTTCCCGCGCTCGTGCGGGAGCTGCGCCCGGACGTGCAGATCGGCTTCTTCAACCACATCCCGTTCCCGCCGCTCGAGATCTTCGCGCAGCTGCCGTCGCGCAGCCAGGTGGTCAACGGCCTGCTCGGCGCGGACCTCGTCGGCTTCCAGCGCGCGAGCGACGCGGCCAACTTCGTCCGTGCGGTGCGCCGCTTCACGGACCTGACCACACTCGGCGAGGTCATAACGGTGACCGAGGCCGGCGGCGACCGGCGGCACGTGCGCGCCGCCGCCTTCCCGATCTCGATCGACTCCGGGCATTTCGACAGCCTGGCCCGCAGCCCGGAGGTGATAGCGCGGTCGCGGGAGATCCGGGCCGAGATCGGCAGCCCCGACGTGATGATGCTCGGCGTCGACCGACTCGACTACACCAAGGGCATCCTGCACCGCATCAAGGCGTTCGGTGAGCTCCTCCAGGAAGGGCGCCTGGCCGTACCCAAGGTAACGCTGGTGCAGGTGGCGAGCCCGAGCCGCGAGACCGTGGGCACGTACATGCAGCTCCGCGAGGACGTCGAGCTGCTGGTCGGCCGGATCAACGGCGAGTACGGACACCTCGGCTGCCAGCCGATCCGCTACCTGCACCACTCGTACCCGCCCGAGGAGATGGCCGCGCTCTACCTCGCGGCCGACGTCATGCTCGTGACCGCACTGCGCGACGGCATGAACCTCGTGGCGAAGGAGTACGTCGCGGCCCGCTGGGACATGCGGGGTGTGCTCGTGCTCTCCGAGTTCACCGGGGCGGCGGACGAGCTCGCCGGGTCGGTGTTCGTCAACCCGCACGACATCGACGGGATGAAGGACAGGATCGTCTTCGCCGTCGAGATGGACTACCGCGAACAGCGCAGGCGCATGCGCCGGCTGCGCCGCCGAGTCATGCTGGACGACGTCCAGAAGTGGTCCCAGTCGTTCCTTGCGGTCCTCTCGGCCGTCCCGCAACCACCGGCCGGACGCATGACCGCCGGACCAGGACCAATCGACGAGCTGCGCACGGCCCTCGCCGGGCTCGCGCAGGACAAGGCGCGCCGCCCGCTCCTGGTCGCGCTCGACTTCGACGGCACCCTCGCTCCACTGGTGGACGGCCCCGACGACTCCGGGATGCTCCCGTCTGCCGCCGAGGCGCTTGACTTGATCGTCGGCGTGCCGGACGTCATGCTCGCGCTCGTCTCCGGCCGCTCGGTGGTCGACCTGCACCGTCGGGCGGGGGCGCCCGTGGGCACCGTGCTGATCGGCAGCCACGGTGCCGAGTGTGGCCGCGTCGGTCCCGACGGGCTCGAGCTCGACCCGATCCGGCTCGACCCCGAGCAGACGGACCTGTTGACCCGCATCGGCGCTGGCCTCACCGCCGCGGCCCGCGGGCGCGACGGGGTCTGGGTGCAGCACAAGCCGGCGGCCGTGGTCCTGCACACCCGGATGGCCGGGGCCGTCGAGGCCGAGGCCGCCACCGCGCAGGCCCTCACCCTCGCGACGTCGCTCGGGGTGGACGCGCTGCACGGCAAGGACGTCGTCGAGATCTCCGTGCTGGGCGTGACCAAGGGCGACGCATTAGTGAGGCTCCGAGACGAGCTCGGGGCCAGGGTCGTCCTCTACGCGGGGGACGACACGACCGATGAGTACGCGTTTGCGGAGCTCGCGGCGACCGATCTGTCGGTCAAGGTCGGCGCCGGCGAGACGGCGGCCCGCCTGCGTACGGGGGACCCGCGGTCGTTCTGCCAGGAACTGGCCGCCTTCGCCGGTGCGCTGATCAGGTAGCCGAGGGGCCGGGCACAGAGGTCCCGCCGGTCTCGCGAACGTGATCTGGTGATGTAGTTGGTGAGGTTGCGGAAGCCGAGGACGCTGCCGTGGAGGTGTTCGGGCGTTCGTTGACAGCTTCGGTGGGAATGTTGCTCGTTCGGGGCGTTGAGGTGGGCCAGGATGTCGTCGGGGTCGGGTAGTTCTTCGGTTGTGGTGGTCTTGAACCCAGTGAAGCCGTCCATCGCAACCACCTCGACCTGATCGCGCCAAGCCTGCGGGCGTTCGGCCAGCCACTGCTTGAACGCCTGCTTGGACCAGCCCTGGACCATGTCCAGTAGCCGTGACGCGCCGGTGCCCTCCCGGATCGGGTCAGATCGATCATGACCGTGCCTACTTGTCGCCGCGTTGGGTGGCGCCAGACGAGGTCGTCGACGTCAATGACCTTCTCGCCGTCAAATCGGCGGGGATCATCGATGAGCACTGGTTGTCCCTCTGCCAGGACTGCGCGAGTTCGCCGTATTCCACGACACCGCCAGAACTCAGTGGCTGGCCTTGGTGAGCGATGTGACTCAGAAGCCGCCTGCCTGAGTCGTGGCTGCTTGATTAGCCTTGTCGACGCGGTGAGTTCGTGCGCTCAGCGTCGCCGGGCATCGTTGTCTCCAAAGTTGTGCCCGCTCGTGAAGTGGTTCGCCTGTTGGGCGAGGTGCCGCTCCCATGCGCGACCCCAGGGCGGGATCAGGTACGTGAGGGCGATGAACGCGGCGATGATGAGGGCGGACGGCCAGCGTCCGCCTTGGGTCTCGAGGACGACGGCGATGGCCCCCACGATGACGCGCGTCTGCCAGGCGAAGCGTCCGAGCGGTACCCACGCCAGAAGCCGCCCGGTTCCGACTACAAGGCCACGGATAAGGTCCCACGGGACGGTCCACAACAAGCACGCCAGGTCGAAGCGAGTCCGACCCCAGCGGAGGCGACCGATGCCGTGGACGATCAGCGCCGCCACGTCGCCGTCGGTCACCCGCCCGGCGAGGTAGGCGTCCACGACTTCTTGAGCCAGGAGGATCTGTCGTCGGCCGGTGGCGTCGACGGGACGGCCGCGGGCGACGACACGCAACTGGATGCCGCTGACGTCGACCCAGTCGGCGACCAACCGCAGCGGGACCATCAGCCGTCTCGCCTCCTCGGGAGTTGGCCGACGACCGGCGCGCAAGATACGGACGGCGAGACCCTCGTCGACGCCCACGGCGAGAAGTACCAGGACGGACGCGCCGAGGACAGTGACGCCCACTTCGAGCGTCGGGGGAAGGGCGGCGATGAAGACGAGCCAAAGCAGACTGGCGATGATCAGGTGAGGCAGGGCGGCCGCGGTCTTGATCAGGGCTCCCTTGACGTCTCGCCCCAGCGGAGCGCTGGTCCGCTTCTTGGCGGTCACTGCCCCTTGCAGCTGTTCCTGGCGAAGTGACGGGCATCGACGTGGACAGCCCAGGGGCAAGCCCGCCGCGCGGCGGACGGCTTCTGGACCGGGCGCTCGAACACATTCGCCGGTCTGCTTGGGCCTACCGGATCGGGTTCTTAAGGTGTATCGGCGGACCCCCTCAAGGCGTCGTCGGAACGCTAGTGTTCGGGGCATGTTCGCGATTGCGGTTCGGTTCGATCTGAAGGATGAGGACGCCGCACGCGCCTTCGACTCGCT
>JADGOR010000119.1 GCA_017882855.1 Cellulomonas sp.
CAGCGAATACCGGCCGATCAGTTCGACCTCGTCGAGCAGCACGACCCAGCCGCGGTAGCCGGCGGCGGTGATCAGCCGGGACACGAACCGGAAACGCTGCACGGCGAGATCACGCTCTTTCGCGGACGCCAGCCGGTAGGTCGCGGCGGCACCGGCCTCCTTCAACCGGCGACGAAGGTCGGCGACGGGCAGGGGATCGCCGGCCCAGAAACGCACGATCCGGTCGGCGAATTCGGCGTCACCCCTGGCGTACTCGTACAGAAACAGGCTGGCCGCGAACCGGCTGTCGACGGGGACGTCGTCCGTGTGCACCCACCGGTACAGCGCAGCGTATTCCGCCGAATCGGTGCGCAGGCCGGTGGCGATCTCGTCGATCGCCGACCCGGTCTTGCCGGGAATGCGAGCGTCCGCGATGGCCGCGGCGAATACCTTGGCCGGGTCGTGCAGGGCGGTCTCCTTCGAGATGACCACCTTGGACACGACGAACCCGGCGCCCAATGCCAGGTGCGAAAGATATTCCAGGACATGGCTTTTCCCGGCCCCGAACCCGCCGCTGACGAGCATCCCGCCGGCCGGTTCGCCGCCGGGGGCGGAGTCGATCGCGCCGAGAAGCTGCGTGAAGCGGTCCTCCACGGCCGTCTGCTGCGAACCGAGCGCGGCCACCGCATCACGATTGGGTACCCCGGCCCGCAGCGCTTCCAGCGCCCGCCGGTTCGTCAGCGACGACGCCCCGTCCGCGGAAGCCCCGGTGATGTCGACGCCGTTCACTTCGACCCCACCCGGACCAACGAGGAGAACGGGTTGTCCCGGTTGCGATCGCGGACCTCGTCGTGGATGCGCAGCTTGAGTGCCTGGTAGGCGTCGACGCCGCGGTTGGCGTCGGTGGTGAATTCGGGTGCGGCCATCACCAGGACGCAGCAGTGCGAGAGCTCGTCGGTGTTGTCGACCAGCTGCCGAAGCATCTCGTACCCGTCGAGCAGGGCCGCCTTCGTGTAATAGAGCCCGTGACGTTCGTCGAGCTGCGGTCGCCGGGCGAACCCGAAGCGGCGCAGGTCGATCTCGAGCAGCAGACCGGCGCGGTCGTTGACCGACAACCAATAGGCCAGCGAGAACAACAACTGCCGGGCGTTATGGCGTCCGATGCGACGGAAGATCATCGCCGTGCGCAGCAGCGAGATCTGCCGCAGCTCGCCGCGCAGCCACTCCAGGACGGCGGTGTGCTCGGCCTCGGTCACCTGCCCCGTGCGCAACTGAGCCTGGCACAGGCGGAGCATGGCGACCCGGAACTCCCGCACCATCGCGTAGTCGTGGAACACGGCCCGCTGCAGTTGCCGGTTCACGTCCCGGTTCAGTTCACCCGGATCGACCTGATGGTGGCCGGCCACGGCCTCGACCGAGATGTCCTCATCCCCGTCGGGTGCCGGGAAGTCAACCGCGGCGTACGCGGCCCGGACCCGATGGGCGCCCAGCGCGTCCCAGTCGATCTGGCGGGCGACGTCGAAGAACACCTGATCCATCATGTGCACCCGCACGTCGACCGCGTCGACCCGGACGGTGGCGTACCCGCTCGCGGCGGCCCGCCCGCGCACGGTCTCGCTGAAGCGGTCAGCCTGCGCGGGGTCGGCCGCGACGACGAACTTCACCGCCGCACCGCCGTCGGCGATGTACGAATCGAGGTACTCGTCGGCCAGGAAGTCGGCGTACACGTCGCCGGCGATCACGTGCGTCCGCCGGTGAAGCTGATGCCGGCATAGACCTTCTCCTGGCCCGATCGGGTCACCGTCCGCAGTACTCCGGAGCCGCGGGTGAGCGCGCTCGCCGGTAGCTGGAGCTCCCGCCCGTCCTTGATGCGGGTGAGGCCGCTCTGGTCGAGCAGGTACAGGTCTCGGGCGAGTTCCTGACGGGTGTAGTCGCGGCCGGAGCCGGGCAGCACGGTGAGCACGGTGTAGATGTCCGCGAGCTTGACGGTCGCGCCAGGGTTGACTTGCCGGAGGGCCACCACCAGGTCGTAGGCGGCGGCCAGTGCCTCGAGGTACGCCTCCGGTTTGAACTTCGGAGGCTTGGCCTGCAACGCTTTCAAGGTCCGCACCAGCACCGAAGGACGGACGTTGCGGTCCTTGCGCTTGTCGATCAGCACGGCGGTGTCGGAGGGCGACACGGACACGATCGCCGGATAGCTCAAGATCCGGTCGTCGGACTCGAATGCGGACAGGCCCTGCTCCCCGGCGACCTCCAGCACCTCCGCGGTGTACGCACCGGAGGTGAAGTACTCCTGGTCGTCGAAGGTCCAGCGCTCCTGCATCTCGCGGGACGCGTCCGCGGCCAGGTCGGCCAGCCGGACCGCCGAGTCCAGCGACTGGCGCAGCGTCCGCAACTGACCGGAAGCCGCGGCGGCCTTCACCCGCTTGGCCTCGGTGAGCGCGGCGGCGGCAGCCCGCACCGCTCCGTCGGCGGCGCGCTCGATATCGTCGAGTGCCTGTTCCAAACTCTGGTCGCTCACCGTGTGTTCTCCCGCGGAGTTCACCTCACGGCCAGTGCCGGCCTGGAGGCGGGGACGAGGCTGACCCTGGTCCCGTGCCCGTCAGGGTAATGAGCGATCGTCGGCTCCTCGACCACCGACCGCCGCCTCGTCTGTGGTCGGGCGGCCGGGTCGGGGTCGGGTCCGGGGTCCGCGCCCCACTCGCCCCACTCGGCCAGGGCGAGCGCCTCGCCGCCGATCACCACGAAACGCCGGTCCGGCGCCGACCTCAGCTCCTCGAAACCACGCGGGACGCCGTGCACCCACGCCGCGATCTCATCAACGGTCATCGCCCGCCCGTGCGCGTGCAGCGCCCGCTCGGCGACGTCACCGGGCCGTCCGGTCATCGCCACGACGAGGCCGTCGCTGACCCGAACCGGTTGTCGGGCCAGCCAGCCCTCGACATGTTCGGCAACGATGCCCTCGATGCGCAGCTCCTTGGCGACATGGTCGACGGGCCGCACCCCGCCGTCCTCGTGGATCAGCCTGCGGGTCTGGCCGACCAGCCCCGCCGGGTCGACGGCGACCCAGTCCGAGTGCCCGTCGACCTCCCGGTACGGACCGGACATCCACAGCAACAGCCGTGACCTGGAGTCGGGCAGCGCAGGGAGCCCCAGAGAGGCCAACGTCTCGTCCGCGGCCGTGCGCGGCGACGCGGCGCCGAGCCGCCCGGAGACCGCCACCACGAGTTCGCGGACCGCGGTCGGCGGGTCGTTCAGGGCGGCGTTGACACGTTGGGCGGCCCGCGCAGCGAGCCGGTTGATCCGGTCGGCGCTGATGCCGAGGGCGTCCGCCAGTTCCGGCCGCGTGACAGGGGGTCCGAGCGGCAGCACCCCGTTCTCGAACACGCCGCGGTCGCGCTCGTCACCTGCGGCGGCCAACGCCTCCGCGAAGACCGTGAGGCGCCGATCCGGCTCGCCGGTCGGCGAGGCGAGCACCCGACGCGCGGCCGCGGCCACCTCGGGAGGCCCTGCGGCGCACAGGTTCTGCAGGAGCCCGCGCAGCTGACCATCTTTCGTCGCGTCGTAAGCGAGCACCGTGGCGATGTCGTCCGGGGTCGGACTGGGGGTCGGACTGGGGGTCGGATTGGGGGTCGGATTGGCGACGATCGGGACGGCCCGCCCCTTCGCAGCAACATCCAGCGCCGCTCCGACCGCGGCGCCGATCAGCTGCACCACCCGCCTCGGCCCGAAGCCCGGCCAAGAACGGATCTGGCCGATGGTGAAGCCGCCGAGCGGGGCCGCTTCGGTCGCGTGTTTCGCGAGCAGCACCCGCACCGGAGAGGGCCACGATCGCGCCGTCGCGCCGGAATCGCAGCTCGCGAGTGCCGGGACCACGGCATCGAGCCGATGCGGCTCCAGGGTCTCGATCGTGTGCGGGGTGACGCCGCCCTCGATCGCTGTCCGGATTGCTTCTCGCGCCTCCGGATCGACGGGCAGCGGAGACGATGCGAGCTGCCGCGGGAGGATCGCGGTGGGCTGCCCTGGCACGGCCAGCAACGCGGCGAGCCGGAGCCGCGCCTGCACCGGCAGTGCGTCGGGGAACGCGAACACGTCCCAGAACACCGACTCCGAGGTCTGCTTCAACGACTCCTCCAACGCGACGGCGATCTGCTGGCACGGTATCCAAACCCCCACGCCCGATGACGCACCGCCTCGGCGCGGCGGCGAATCACTCCGGATGTTGCTGCCATGGCGCCGCCGCCCGCCTCGCTGTGCATTGAAGGGCCCGGGCGGCGAGGCGCGACGCGCCGCCGCCTGTGCCCGACTCGCCACCACTCAGCGCCACTTTTCTGATCTCGGCGCCGACATATGACGGAGCCCAGACCGCAAAACCGGCGCCTAGTTGCGGCGGAGGCGCGGGAAGCCTGCGCCGTGACGGTCCCGCGCGAACGTCCCACGGCAGCCCGGATCTGGCGGAGCTCGGCAGAACACTGCGACGGCGCGGTCCGACGCGTGCTCGACGGACCGTCGGGTGGCGACGTCTGCGGCTGCCCCGTCCAACCTCGGGTCTCGCTGCGCAGGTCGCTCTGCTCAGGAACTGATAGCTCAACCTCGAGACTCACCACGACGCTATCGACAGTGCGGGTTTATTCGCCTTAGGGCGCTTTATAGCAGTCAGATAAGGCCCGATAAAGCAGCTCAGATGGTGACGAGTGTGGCGGTCGGATCCAGGGCGTGCAGATCGTCCGGATCGTTCGTGACGATGGTCAGTCCTGACCGCCGTGCGAACCGGGCTCATGAGCGCGACTCAGCGCCGGTTTTGTGGTCTCGGCTCCAGCATATGTTGGAGCCCAGTCGACAAAACCGGCGCCGAGTGAAGGGATACCCCGAAAACCGGCGCCGGGACGGCCGCGCGCCAACCCGCAGCAGGTCACCGAGCCGTCAGCTCAAGCCCGCGCGGACCCGGGGTGGTGGCTGCGCGGTTTCGCCGGGTGTCGGGGCGCACAGGAGGGGTGTCAGCGCGCAAAGGACAGCGCCCGGGTCACTCCTTCTGCGTCGAATCTGTCGGGGTCGAACTCGGCGGCGGTGTCGAGTCCCAGCCACTCCAGCCTGTCGTCGTGCTCCTCGTCCTCG
>JADGOR010000120.1 GCA_017882855.1 Cellulomonas sp.
TCGGCGTGGGAGTCGGCGTGGGGGTCGAGGTCGAGCAGTCCTTGTGGACGATCTTGTAGGCCCATCCCCAGCCGCCGGAGACTAGCGACTCCCGGGGGTTGTTGGGTCCGTTCAGCACACCCCCAGCGAGCAGTGCTGCCGTGGTCGCGTCGTTCTTGTAGACGTCGACCTGGTAGAGGCAGCCCGTGAGCGTCTTATCCAAGGCCCCGAGCGACGGTATGTCAGTTTCTGCCTTCGCCGCATAGTGCTGCGGCCAGGTCGCCGTAGTGGTGTTCACGTAGGACGGCATCGTCCATGCCACCGTGACGTAGGGGTGAGGGGTTGGCGTCGGGGAAGGGGCCGGAGTCCGATGAGCGTGGACGGCCACTGCAAGCACGCCCGTCGGGGCGGCGGAAGCGCTCCCATAGACCCCGGTCGCCTCGGCGGAGCTGCCGAGTGCGACGAGGAAGAACGCGGTGGCGATCCCGACGAGTGCGAGGTGTCCTCGCACTGCGGTGGAGTGACTTGGCATGGAGATAACCCCTCCGGCAAGAGGTGAAGCTCGGGTCTCCGAGTATCGGCAGTGTCTTTGGTCGAGCGCAATGTACCTGAAATCGGTCAATCCGGTCAAACACGCGGAGAGGGTTGTGCACGGCGTGTCGCGGCTACCGGTGCCCTGGTCGCGTGCTGCGCAGGTTATCTGGCGGACCGACGGGGCATCCGACCGGTATCCTGAGTGAGTATCGGTCCCTTCGAGAGTCCAGAGGTTGCTGTGCCTACCGGCAAGGTCAAGTGGTTCGACGCTGAACGCGGGTTCGGGTTCATCGCGGACGAGGATGGCGCTGAGGTTTTCCTGCACGCGTCGGCCCTGCCCGCGGGGGCTGTTGCGCCCAAGCCCGGCACCCGAGTCGAGTTCGGGGTCGCGGACGGACGGCGCGGTCCTCAGGCACTCTCGGTGAAGATCCTCGACCCGGTGCCATCGATCGTAAAGGCGCACCGCAAGCCGGCCGACGACATGGTCGTCATCGTCGAGGACGTCATCAAGCTCCTCGACGGCGTCTCGAACGGGCTCCGGCGGGGCCGCTATCCCGACAAGGGCCCGGCGGCGAAGGTCGCCAGTGTGCTGCGTGCCGTCGCTGACGATCTCGAGGGCTGAGCCATGCCCGCTGTGACCGCGGACGCCGTGCTGGATGCAGCGGTCGAGCTGGCCCGCGCGGCCGCCCAGGACGTCGCGGTGAGTCGCGACGACGTCGGCGAGCACCTAGGGGTGGTCACCGAGACCGAGCGCGTCGTCTCGCACCGCTTCGCGTGTCTTGCGCGTGGGTACCGAGGTTGGGAATGGACCGTCACCCTCGCCCGGGTCCCGCGAGGCCGCACGGCCACGGTGTCCGAGGCCGAGCTGTTGCCAGGTGCGGACTCCATCCTCGCGCCGCCCTGGGTGCCATGGTCCGAGCGGTTGCAGCCCGGTGACCTGCGCGCGGGTGACGTGCTGCCCTACCTCCTCGACGACGATCGCCTCGAACCCGGTTACGAGGCGACCGATGACGAGGACGCGGATGCGCTCGCCGTCGTCGAGCTCGGCCTGGGCCGCGAGCGGGTGCTGTCCGCTCGCGGGCGGGCCGAGGCGGCCGAGCGGTGGTACACGGGATCGAACGGCCCCACCGCGCCCATCGCCCTGACCGCCGCCGCTCCGTGTTCGACGTGCGCGTTCCTGCTCCCGCTGGCGGGTTCGCTGCGGACCGTGTTCGGCGTGTGCGCGAACGAGTGGTCGCCGGACGACGGCCGCGTCGTGAGCATGGATCACGGTTGCGGTGCGCACTCGCAGACGGACGTCGAGCAGGGACCGAGCGACTGGCCGGAGTCCGAGCCGGCCTTCGACGAGCGACGCCTCGAGATGGTCGACCTGGCGACGGTGACCCCCGAGGTGGCGGTCGACCTGGCGACGGAGATCGCCGAGGCGGAGCCGGGCGCTGACGTCGAGCAATGACCGACGACGTCTTCGGGACCGCTGCTCTCCGGAACGCGGTCCTGCAGGCGTGGGAGGGCTCCTCGACCCGACTGCGTGAGGATGCGAACACCGAGGAGGACCACGCTCGCGGCCACTACCGCGATCGCGTCATCGTCGAGCTCGCCCAGAACGCCGCCGACGCCGCGGTCCGCGCCGGAGTTCCCGGCATGCTGACGCTGCGCCTCCACCGAGTGGAGCGTTCTGACACAGACACGCCGGGAGACCGTGCCACATCACTCCGGTTGGTGGCGGGGAACGTGGGGGCACCGCTCGACGCCGCGGGGGTGGCTTCGCTCGCGTCGATGCGCGCCTCCGCCAAGCCGCACGGTGAGGGATCCGTCGGGCGGTTCGGGGTGGGCTTCGCCGCGGTCCGTTCCGTCTCCGACGAGATCACCGTCGCGTCCCGCTCGGGGTGCGTCGAGTTCTCGCTCCGTCGAACCCGCGATCTGCTGACGGGTCTGGCCGAGCGGAACCCCGACGTGCGCGCGCAGCTCCTCGCGCGTGGTGACGAGCTACCGATCCTGCGGGTGCCGTTCGAGGGAGCCGCTGCGCCCCAGGCCGGTGCCGACACCGAAGTGACGCTCGAGCTCCGCGACGCCGCCGCGGAGGCGGAGATCCGGGCCCAGCTCGCGGCGGTGTCGGACCCGTTGCTGCTGGCGCTGCCCCAGCTCGCCGAGATCGTCATAGAGGTCGACGACGCCGAACCCCGGCGACTCGCCGACGCCGGCGAGCGCTGGCGAACGGTCACCCGCACCGGTGAGCTGGACGCCACCCTGCTGGCCGAGCGTCCGGTCGAGGAGCGGGTCCGCACCGGTTGGCAGGTGACCTGGGCCGCGCCGCGCTCGGACGGCGGTTGGCCCCGGGTGATCCACGCGCCCACCCCCACCGAGGACTCCTGCACGCTCCCGGCGCTGCTCATCGCGACCTTCCCCCTCGACCCCACCCGTCGGCACATCGCGCCGGGAAGAGCCACGGAAGCGATCGTGGCCGCCGCGGCGGACGCCTACCGCGAGCTCGCCGAGCGGATCACCCTTGAGTCCGACGACGGAGCGCTCCGTCTGGTCCCGGTCGGGCTGCCGGAAGGCCGGCTCGACGGTCAGCTGCACTCCTCGGTCGTCGAGCGCCTGCGGACCGCCGCGATCCTGATCCCGAGGGGCGGCCATGAGGCCATCGCCGCGCGCGATGCGACGGTGATCGCCAGCGCGCCGGGACGCGACGGGAACCTCCTGACGGCCCTCGGCCGCTGGTACGCCGGCCTGGTGCGGGTCCCGGAACGCGATGCCGCCGCCATCCGGGTGCTCGGGATCGAGAGCACCGCGCTCGGTGACCTGATCGATGGTCTTCCGACGGTGGGCGAACCGGCGGACTGGCATCGCCTGTACGCGGCTCTGGAGGCGCACTCGATCGGGTCCGACGAGCGCGAGGCGCTCACCGGGCTGCCGGTCCCGCTCATCGACGGCCGGTTCGCTCGCGGCGCCCGCGGCCTGATCCTCCCCGGCACTCTCGACGGCGTCGACCCGCACCACCTCGAGGCGCTCGCACCCTGGGGCGTGCGCGCGGTCCACCCCGACGCCGCACACGAGATGCTTCTGCGTCTCGGCGCGGTCGAGGGCACCGCCACCGAGGTGCTCTCGCTGCCCGCGGTGCAGAGCGCGGTCGACGCCGGCGTCGACGGCGAGGACGGCGAGCGGGTGACCGAAGCCGTGCTGCACCTCGTGGCGGCCGAGCTCGCCAGTGGCTCCGGCGGCGGCGCCGACCGTCCGTGGCTCGGCCGTCTCCTGCTGCGCGACACGGACGACGTCCCGACGCAGGCGAGCGAGCTCGCGTTGCCCGGTTCGCTCGCGGCCGACGTCCTCGATCCGGAGACTGTCGGCGTGCTCGCGCCGGATCTCGCCGAGCGGTGGGGCGCCGAGGTGCTCCGCGCCGTCGGCGTCCGTGCGGCGCTGGCGATCGTGACGGTCCGCGACGTCGTCGCGGGGGAGCAGGCGCCCGACGACGCCACGCTCGACGCGATCGATGGCTGGCAGGACTACCTGGACGCCCTCGGCGAGGTGTGCGGGACCGGCGCCTTCATCTCGGAGGTGGCCGCCGTGGCCGATCTCGACGCGGTGCGACCGGACGCCTGGCCGCGGGTCCTGGGGGCGCTCTCGACCGACCCGGAGCTGCGCCGCGCCATGCTCGAGCCGGTGCGGGCCGAGATGGGTCAGCCGTTGGCTCCGCCGTACCTGGCGTGGTGGCTCCGACACCTCTCGCCGGAGGACCTCGGCCTCGGGCCGGTGTTCGCGGCGCCGGGCGCCCACCGCGCGGTCGAGCTCCTGCTCCCGCCGGTGCCGTCGGTCGTGGCGGGGCTCGACGCGGAGGCCCTCGCGGTGCTCGGCGCGGTCAGCGACCTCAGCGAGCTGGACGACGCCGACTGGCTCGACGTGTGCGAGGACCTGCCGCCGGTCGGCACCGAGATCGAGCCCGAGCTCGCCCTTGGGATGTGGCGTGCCCTGGCCCGCCGGGCCGCCGACGGCGGTGAGCTCGACCCGCCGCCGGAGCGGCTGCCGGCCGTGGGTGCCACGGGCCGGGTCACGATCGTCGCGGCCGAGGCGGTCGCGATCGCGTCCGAGCCGATGTGGCTGCAGCTGACCGACCTGGCCGCCATGGTGCCCGCGGTCGATGCGGACCCGGAGGACCTCGCGCACTTCCTGGACGTCAGCACGGTGGAGGAGCTGGACCCGGCGGCCGAGGTGCGGGGCGACGGCGACACCGGACATCCGCACGAAGTGCCGGCCGACGTCCGTCGGCTGGCACCGGAAGCGCCCGGGAGCTGGGTACGGGACGCCGAGCTCGTCGTCTCCGGGACACCGGTGGAGTGGTGGGTGACCGGCACCGGGCCGGACGCCGTCGTGCGCGCGACCACGACCGCGGGCCTGGCCCGCGGGTTGGCGCAAGCGGCCGGCCGCTGGGAGTCGCGGGCCGTGCTCGAGCTGGCTCTGACAGACCCGGAGCGGCTGGATCGGCTAGCGATCGAGACGGCGTTCGAGCGGGGCGTCGAGAGCACGTCGTCGTGACCCGCCGCCAGGCGGACGGCGAGTCCCGATGACCCCGCC
>JADGOR010000121.1 GCA_017882855.1 Cellulomonas sp.
GGCGGGCGCCGCGGGCTCGGGCCGTTCAGCGACGGGCGCGGCGTCGAACGGGGCCAGGGACGGCGCAGCCGTGGCCACCGGCGCAGGCGCCGAAAGCGCCTCGGCGGTAGGCGCTTGGGTCTCCTCGGCGGAGGCCGGGGCCTTCACGGCCGCGGGCTTCTTCACTGCCGGCGCTGCGGCAGCAGGCGCGGGGGCAGGGACTGAGCCCGCCGGGTAGGCGTCACGCAACTTGCGGACGACCGGCGGTTCGATGGTCGAGGATGCCGAACGGACGAATTCTCCGAGCTCGTTGAGCTTGGCCATGATGGCCTTGCTCTCGACCCCGAACTCCTTCGCAAGCTCGTAGACGCGGACCTTTGCCACAACTCTCCTGTCTCGGTCCGCCCGGGACAGGGTGGACCGTCGTTACTGCTGGGTACTCATCGCTGCGTACTCATCGGGTAGCCATCGGTTTCCAACCCGCTCCCATTAGTCGACGATCGAAGGACTATCAGCTGTCGGCGCCGTCCGGCGCGCCCGGGACGTTCCCGCGCTCCTCGAGGTACCTCCGCACGGGAGCCAGGTCGAGGCTCCCTGGGTGCCGTAGGGCACGAGGGAACGCCTGACGGCGCTCGGCGAGATCGAGACAACGTGGATCGAGGTGCAGCCACGCACCTCGCCCGGGGCCGCGGCGACCCTCATCGACGACCAGCGAGGAGCCGGTGTCAGCCAGGAACACACGCAGCAGGACAGACCTGAGATCACGCTTCCGGCACCCGAGGCAGGTGCGAACCGGACCCGCGAGGGTCCGCTGCGCGCCGTGCAATGGGAGCCGGGGACGTGCCCCAGCCGCAAAGAGTCTAGCGCCCCGAGTCACCCCTCGTGACCCGCAGGGGTCTCGGGGGCGGCGGCGTCGGAGCGGATGTCGATCCGCCAGCCGGTCAGCTTCGCGGCCAGCCGGGCATTCTGGCCCTCCTTGCCGATCGCGAGCGAGAGCTGGAAGTCCGGAACGATCACCTGCGCCGAACGGTTGTCCGCGTCGACGATCGTGACCGAGTTGACCCGAGCCGGCGAGAGCGCGTGACCGACGTACTCGGCGGGATCGTCGCTGTGGTCGACGATGTCGATCTTCTCGCCGTGCAGCTCGGCCATCACGGCCCGCACCCGGGCACCCATCGGCCCGATGCACGCGCCCTTCGCGTTGAGGCCCGCGACCGTCGACCGCACCGCGATCTTGGACCGATGGCCCGCCTCACGGGCGATGGCCATGATCTCCACCGTGCCGTCCGCGACCTCGGGCACCTCGAGAGCGAAGAGCTTGCGGACGAAGTTGGGGTGCGTCCGGGACACCGTGATCGATGGCCCCTTGAACCCGCGGGCGACCTCGAGGACGTACGCCCGGAGCCGCGCTCCGTGAACGTACTCCTCGGTCGGCACCTGTTCGTGAGCGGGGAGCACCGCCTCGACACCGCCGACGTCGATGAGCACCACGCGCGGATCGCGGCCCTGCTGCACGACGCCCGCGATGATCTCGCCCTCCTTGCCCCGGAAGGCACCGAGGACCTGATCGTCCTCCGCATCGCGCAACCGCTGGACGATGACCTGACGAGCGGTCGCGGTCGCGATCCGCCCGAAGCCCTCCGGGGTGTCGTCCCACTCGCGCACCACGGCGCCGTCCTCGTCCAGCTCGGCGGCCCAGACCGTGACGTGACCGGTCTTGCGGTCGAGCTCAACCCGCGCGCGTTCCTGAGCCTCGGGCGTCCGGTGGTAGGCCGAGAGCAGGGCATGCTCGATCGCGCTCACGAGGACGTCCAGGCTGATGTCCCGCTCGCGCTCCAGCGAACGCAGTGCGGCCATGTCGATGTCCATCTCAGCCCTCCTCTTCCTCGTCGCGCTTCAGCTCGACCTCGACCCGACCGCGCACCACATCGGCCATCGGCACCGCCAGCTCGGCCCCATCATCGCCCTGCAGCACGACCTGCGTCTCATCAGCGGCGACGACTCGGCCGACCTGGCTCGACCCGTCCCGAAGTGTGATGCTGACGCGCCGGCCCAGAGCCCGCCGGAAATGCCGAACCTCGGTCAGCGGGCGCGAGGTGCCCGGGCTGGAGACCTCGAGGGTATAGGCGCCACCGATCGGGTCCGCTGCGTCGAGCGCGGCCGAGACGGCGCGTGAGACGGTCGCCAACCTGTCGAGCCCGAGACCCCCGGGCACGTGCTCGGGCAGGTCCACGACGACGCGGACCACCGAGAGCCGCCCAGCCGGACTGACCACCACGTCCTCGAGGAACAGATCGGCGGCGGTGACGACCGGGGCGACGACCTGTCGGACGCGCTCCGCGGCACCTGGCGTCACCATGTCTGCCTCCCGGTCAACCTGGCGGGACCTCGGTGCGGGTCCGGCGTTGTGGTGTTGTGCCTTTTCAGCCTATCGACTCACGCGCGTGGGAGGATCACAGCGATGCCTGTGTCACGTCACCACCGCTCTCCGTCGTGGCGCCTCCTCCTGGCCGCGATGGCCGTCTCGATCCTGCTCGGCGGCTGCGACCTTCGCCGCGAGACCCCGCCGCCGGCGCCGCGCAGCCCCGACGCCGTCGAGCTGGCCCGGCAGGGAGCGGCCGTCGACTCCCGGGATCTGTCCGAGCTGGTCAAGGCGGCCCTGCCGGCCACCGCGGCGGACCTGCGACCCGCCCTCACCACCATCGGTGCGCACGCATCGGCGCAGCTCGCGCAGCTGGGCGGCGTGTATGTCGACCCAGCCGCGACGCCCACGAGCACCGGAACGAGCGCCACGCCCAGCGTCGGCAGCACTGCCACACCGACCGCTCTCGCTCCGGCCGCCCTCGTCGCGCGTCTCGACCAGTCGTACGCCACGACGCGTACCGCGGCGCTCGCCGCGACCGACGGCAAGCTCGCTCGGCTGCTCGCCTCACTCTCGGCCGACCGCATCATCCAGGCCCGAGAGCTTGCCGGGCTCGCCTCCCTACCGCTGCCGCCCTTGACGACCTCCGCGGTCCCGTCGACCCTGCCGAGCGGGCTGGCGACGAGTGCTGCCGTGGACCTCGTCGCAGCGGAAGACGAGGCCGGCTACGCGTGGGAGGTGTCGGCCGCCCTGCGTACCGGCACCGAGCGCGACGCGGCCCGCGCGCGCGCCGCGATCCACCGCGACCGGGCCCAGGCCTGGGCCGGGACCGCGAAGGTGGCCGCCACCGCGCAGGACCCGCGGCGGGTCGCGTACACCATCGACCGCGCGGCTGCCGCGACGCACCTCCCCGCCGACGTCGAGACCGCGCTGGCGGCCCGATACTCCGCCCTGGTCGCCACGATCGGCGTCGCGAATCGCGCCGTCATGGTCGATGCTCTCGCCGACTGCGCCGCGGCCGCCCGGCTCTGGGGCGCACCGCAGACCGCATTCCCCGGTCTGCCCGAGCGACCCGCCGACCCGGCCGCGACGCCCTGACGACGCGCCGCCCCTCCGTCTGGTCGCGCCGCGGCGGTTCGCTCCGTCAACGCGTCCGGAGGCGAGTCACGAGCTCGATCACGTGCGTCGCTGCGTCCGCGACCGGCACCTCGGAACGCTCCCCTGAGCGGCGGTCCCGCACCTCGATCACGCCCTCGGCAAGCCCGCGTCCGACGACCACGATCACCGGCAGACCGAGCAGCTCGGCATCGGCGAACTTCACGCCCGGGGAAACCCTCGGACGGTCGTCGATCAGGACGTCGAGGCCGCGTGGGACCAGCTGCGCCGCGAGCTCTTCGGCCGCTTCGAAAATCGCGGCGTCCTTGCCGGTCGCGACGATGTGCACGTCCGCCGGGGCGATCTGAGCCGGCCAGGCAAGCCCTGCGTCGTCGTGGTTGGCCTCGGCCAGGGCCGCCAGGACTCGGCTCACGCCGATGCCGTATGAGCCCATCGTGACGACGCGCGCCTTGCCGTTCTCGTCGAGCACGGTCAGCCCGAGAGCCTGTGCGTACTTGCGACCGAGCGCGAAGATGTGGCCGATCTCGATGCCGCGGGCGAGCTCGAGCGGTCCAGTGCCGTCCGGCGCCGCGTCCCCGGCCCGCACCTCGGCCGCCTCGACCGTGCCGTCGGCGATGAAGTCCCGGCCCGCGACCAGGTCGAACACGTGCCGACCGGTCTCGTTCGCGCCGGTGATCCAGCGGGTGCCGTCGACGACTCGCGGGTCCAGGAGGTACCGCACCAGCGGTGCGCCCGTCTCGGCATCGCGCGGCCCTTGCGGACCGAGCGCGGCCGGGCCGAGATAGCCCCGCACGAGTCCGGGGTGCCTCGCGAAGTCCGCCTCCGATGCCGGTTCGACCTCGGCCGGCGCCAGCGTCGCCTCGAGGCGCTTGAGGTCCACCTCGCGGTCACCCGGCAGCCCGATCACGAACAGCTCTCGCTCCCGCGTCGGCAGCGTGGCGACGAGCACCACGTTCTTGAGGGTGTCCGCAGCGGTCCACGGGCGGTCCGCCCTCGGGAACCTGTCGTTCGCCAGCGTGACGAGGCTCTCGATCGTCGGCGCGTCCGGTGTGTCCTCGACGTGCGAGGCAGGCGCGTCATCCCAGCTCACCGCCGCGGGCGGCACCGTCGTGACGGCCTCCACGTTGGCGGCGTAGCCGCCCGGGGAACGGACGAAGGTGTCCTCGCCGATCGGCGTCGGCGTCAGGAACTCCTCGCTCCGGGACCCGCCCATCGCACCCGACGTCGCGGCGACGATGACGTACTCGAGCCCGAGCCGCTGGAAGATCCGCTCGTACGCGTCCCGCTGCCGCTGGTACGAGGCGGCCAACCCGTCGTCGTCCAGGTCGAAGGAGTACGCGTCCTTCATCACGAACTCGCGCCCCCGGATCAGCCCAGCGCGCGGCCGGGCCTCGTCGCGGTACTTCGTCTGGATCTGGTACAGCGCGAGCGGGAGGTCCTTGTACGACGAGCAGAGGTCTTTCACCAGGAGGGTGAACATCTCCTCGTGGGTCGGCGCGAGCAGGTAGTCCGCGCCCTTGCGGTCCTTGAGCCGGAAGATGTTCGGCCCGTACTCGGTCCACCGCCCGGTCGCCTCGAAGGGCTCCCTGGGC
>JADGOR010000051.1 GCA_017882855.1 Cellulomonas sp.
CGCCCCTGCCACCAAGAAGTCCCACAAGGGCCGCAAGTCTGCGGCAATCGCGCTCGCCGTCGTCGGCGTCGCGGGTCTGTCGCTCGCATCTGCTGCGCAGCTGACGATCAACAACTCCTCGCTCGGCGCCGGCACGTCTGTTGTCGCGTCCTGCGAGGGCGCCGGGACGATCTCCGTCGCCTACACCAACGTCTACAGCGCCGCGAGCGGCGTGTACAACACCAGTGCGGTCCAGCTCAGCGGCATCGCGGCAGCCTGCAACGGCCTGAAGTACCAGGTGCAGGTGCAGGGCACCGGCGGCGCAGCGCTCGGCGCTGAGGCCACCGGAACGCTCCCGGCGTCTGGCACGACGGCGACGGTGACCCTTGCTGTCGCACAGCCGGCCGCCAGCATCCTGGGCGTTTCCGTCGTCATCTACAACTGAGTTTCCGGCTGGTCGTAGGAATACCAGCACGGCATAGGTGTGGCTGCCATGGCCATGCATGCCGAATCGGTCGGCGCGGGACACCTGCGCCGACCGATTCGGCATGCCTCAGACCGTGGCGCGCCGCGCAATGATCGACCCGGCCGCCGCCGCACCGGGCGGGAGCGAGCGATGAGCCGCCGGAGCGCTGTTCTCGGCGCTGTCGCAATCCTCGCTGTGCTGGCGCTCGGGATCTCGAACGCGAGCGCCGCGTCGCTCAGCGTGGTGGCGGGCAAGCTCGGCTCCTTCAACGTGGCCGACCGGTGTGTGACCGGACCCCTGCCGGTGACCGTGGCCGGCACCCCGACCGCCGGCAGCTACCCGCAAGTACTCATCGGCGCTGTGCCCGCGGCCTGCAGCGGGAAGGCGATCAAGCTGACCGTCTTCGGTACCGGTTGGAGCGTTCTCGGCACGTCCCAGGCCGTGGCCACCGCGAGCACAGGCAGTACCACGGTGACCATGACGGCCGCCTATCCGGGTGCTTCGGTGCTCGGGGCGGCGCTGAGCATCGGCGGGTACGGCGTGACGACGAGCTGGACCTTCACGCCGCCCGTCAGCTACCCGACCTGCCAGGTCTACCGGCTCGTCGGCGGCGTCGAGACCGCCCGGCCGGGCAGCACCTGCACGGTCACGGGCCTGACGGTCGATTCGTCCTGGGGCACGGTCGGGTCGCGCATGGCCAACGTGAGCATCGCCTTCTCCTACTCGGGCGCAACCTACCCGGACTACTTCAAGTTCACGGTGGACATGACGACCGCCACGGGGCTCCCGGCAGGCTGGAACTGGGCGACATCGGGTACCAACGGCGGCAACCTCGTCCTTAGTCCCAGCTATCACTGCAGCAGCCTGCCCATCCTCTCGGGTTCGTCGGACCCCGGCTGGGGCCCCACGAACGGGTTCCAGTTCCAGATCGTCGAGAAGCGGGCGGGTCAGACTGTGACGTGCGCGGGCTGACGGTCCGTTAAGTCCCCGACCGAGTCCTCGACCGGCCTCAGATCCGGCCGCTTGGCGACCCGCCGGTCGCCTGAGGACATCCCGCGCAGCCGCCGGGTCGCCCACGGGTCGGCGAGCATGCGCAGCCACTGCGCGTCGTGCCGCCTCTGACGAAGCTGACGGACCGGCACGGCCAAGCTCGCGGTCACCACAGGCTGGTCCGGTGGGTTCAACGCGGGTGTGACGATCCCGGTGGGTTCGACTGCGATCACCAGCAGGTCCACCTCATTCATGCTGCCGTCGGGTGCCAAGATCACGAACCTGTGGAACGGGGCACTGGCCGGTTCCGGTTCGCCGTACACGGTGGCCAACCTTTCCTACAACGGCGCGGTCGCGGCCGGCAAGAGGTACGAGCTACGGGTTCATCGGCTCGGGCGCGACGCCGAGCGGAACTGTCCCGGACTTGCCCGGCAGGCTGACCCGTCGGGCCCTTCCAGCCCGCCAATCAGGACCCGGTCGCCCGACGGGCGCTCCGCACCCGACACGGCGCGCCCGCCATGTGGGTGACGGGCCGCGAATCGACCTGCGGGGGCTTGTCCGGGTATGCCACAGGAAGTGACCGGCGCGCGTCCGCCATTCGGGTGAACAGATGCGCCGCCGCCGCGCCATGGGCGTATCTTTGGACTGTCAACGAAAAGGCAAACCCGTCGCGAGACGGGGACGCAAAGCCACGGGACCCTCGAGGTCAGCCGGGTTACCGAATGTGAGGGACGTCACCATGGTCTCGACCTGGTGCTTGGAGCTCCGCTCCACCAGCGTTGGCTCACGCCCGTTCTCGGGCGCGCTGGGTACTCCCTCTCGACACGACGGCCCGTCCGCCGCATCTGCGCATGACCGTACCTACAAGCCCGCGGTCTCCACGCATGAGAACCAGCAGAGCAGTCCGCGCCCCGTTGGCGTGCCGTCGACGCAGACGGACGCCGCATCGGCCGCGGATCAAGCTGAAGACCTGAGCGTCGCTGCCACCACCCATGGCGCGCGCGCGGGCCGTGGGAGGCCGTCATGTCGTCACATCAGACCAGGAATCGCGCTGCCGTTGTCCTTCTCGCGGTAGCTCTCGGGCTCGCGGGCGTTCGCGGCGCGGCAGCAGCCGGCGTCAACGTGCTGGGTCAGTCCCTCGGGGCCGGCTCGGGCGGGGTCGGTCAGTGTTCGTCGCAGGGCATCGACGTCAACTACGGCGTGGGGTACGCCGAGAAGGTTGGCGGCTTCGCCGTCACGTCGGTCACGCTCAGCGGGATCAGTGCCGCGTGCATCGGCCGGCACGTCGCCGTGGCGCTCACGGGCTCCGACGGAAGGCCGATGGCATCGGTCAGCACCCAAGTGACCGGAGCCGAGACCACTCTGAACGTTCCGGAGACCTCGACCGTCGCAGCCGAACAGCTCGGCGGCGTGTCGGTTGTGATCACGGACTGACGATCAGGCGTCCGGCAACGCCCAGTCGAGTGCAGTCGCGCCCTGTCCGAGCAGCAGGGCGTTGACGCGCGAGAACGGGCGTGAGCCGAAGAACCCGCTACTTGCCGACAGCGGGCTGGGATGCGCGCTCTCGATCAGCGGCGTCGCACCCAGGAGCGGCGCGGCGGTCTGGGCGTCGCGGCCCCACAGGACCGCGACCAACGGGCCGCCGCGCTGGGCGAGTGCCTCGATCGCGCACGCCGTGACCGCTTCCCAGCCGCGACCGCGGTGCGATCCGGGCTGTCCGGGGCGAACGGTCAGCACCCTGTTGAGCATCATGACGCCGCGCTCGGCCCACGTTGTCAGGTCGCCGCTGCGAGGCGGCGGGACCCCGAGGTCGTCCTCGAGCTCACGGAAGATGTTCTGCAGCGACCGGGGGAGAGGTCGCACGTCGGGCCGGACCGAGAACGACAAGCCCATCGGGTGACCCGGGGTGGGGTACGGATCCTGGCCGACGACGAGGACACACACGTCCGCCATCGGCTCGCGGAAGGCCCGGAAGACGGCGTCGCCGGCCGGCAGATAGCCGCGTCCAGCGGCCACCTCGGCCCGCAGGAACTCCCCGAGTGCCCGGATCTGCGGCTCGACCGGAGCGAGGGCTGCGGCCCAGTCGGCTGCCATCAGCTGGTCGAGAGGGCGCGCGGTCACGGGCCCGAGAGTATCCATCGCGCGGTCGGCGCGCAGCACCGAGGGGGCCCGAGCCGCCCGTCCAACGTGCGCGATGCGCGGTCGGAGCGTTCTGGCACACTCGCTCCGCGAGTCTGCGTCGCGACGCTCCGACCGGCTAATGACACCGATGTGATTCGGGCCTAGAGTGTGTCTCGGAACCGGTGCGCTGAGCAGCAGGAGGACGCATGGACGCGACGACGAGCGCGCTTCGCGTCACGGGGGGCCCGGACGGCACCGGGGGCCCGGACGTCGCAACGCTCTCCGAACGCGACGAGCAGGTGCTCGCCTTCGAACGGCAGTGGTGGAAGTACGCCGGCGCCAAGGAGCAGGCGATTCGCGAGCTCTTCGACATGTCGGCCACGCGCTACTACCAGGTGCTCAACGCATTGATCGATTCTCCGGCTGCGCTCGCCCACGACCCGATGCTGGTGAAGCGCTTGCGCCGGATGCGCAGCACCCGCCAGCGCGCGCGAAGCGCACGTCGGTTGGGACTTGAGGGCTCATACCCCGCTCCGACCGGCTAGCGTATCCGGCGTGACGAAGCCGAACTACCCGTACCCGGAAGACGAGTTCGACCAGGCTGCGCTGCATGCGGGGCCACGTGGCGTGCATCGGCAGCCCCGGGCCGGCTTGCGGCGCTGGTGGCCCTTCCTGGCCGTCCTGGTGCTCGCGCCGGCCCTGGCCTTTGCCTTCGTGACGTTCCTCTCGCACTCGGGCACCTCGTCGAAGATCCCCGGGTTCTCATCGCTGACGGAGGACAGCACCGCCAGCGGGGCGCCGTCCGAGTCGAGCTCGCCGACGGTCACGCCCACGGCTTCGGCCACGACGACGCCGACACCGACGCCGACGCCGACCGCGGCGGGGCCTGCGCTCGGCACGAAGGTCCAGGTGCTCAACAGCGGCGCCGTCAGTGGCGCCGCCGTCAAGGCTGCGGCGAAGCTCACGGCGGCCGGGTTCACCAGCGTGACGGCAAGCAACTACCGCGGCGCCGCCTTGAGCGTGTCGACCGTGTTCTATGCAACCCCGGCCGATGCCGTCACCGCCAAGGCGGTCAGCACGGCCCTCGGGATCGCTCAGGTCAAGGAGTCGGCCACCCAGGCGAGCGGAGCGATCGTCGTCGTGCTCAAGAGTGACTACAAGCCCTAGGCCTGGTCCTGCCCGGAGTTGATTCCAGTCACCCCCGCACCGAGGGGCTGTTCTCGAGCGCCCATCGGGTGTCGTCATCTTGCACTCTCGGGGTGAGAGTGCTAACCATGACCTAGCACTCTCATGCCGAGAGTGACAACGAACTTCGGCAGTCCTCGTGAGGTTCGAGCTACGTCGGGACATGACCGACGAACGCCGGGCCGTCCGTCGCGGGCACGGGACGCCGACCAACCGCTACCTGCGGAGGACTGAACCCGAATGGCCAAGCTCATTGTCTTCAACGAGGAGGCCCGTCGCGGCATGGAACGGGGCATGAATGCCCTGGCCGATGCCGTCAAGGTCACCCTCGGCCCGAAGGGCCGAAACGTTGTTCTCGAGAAGAAGTGGGGTGCGCCCACCATCACCAACGATGGTGTGAGCATCGCCAAGGAGATCGAGCTCGAGGACCCGATCGAGAAGATCGGCGCCGAGCTCGTCAAGGAGGTCGCCAAGAAGACCGACGACGTCGCCGGTGACGGCACCACCACCGCCACCGTCCTGGCCCAGGCGCTCGTGCGCGAGGGTCTGCGGAACGTCGCGGCCGGCGCCAACCCGATCGCCCTCAAGCGCGGGATCGAGAAGGCCGTCGAGGCCGTCACCGCGCAGCTCCTGATCAACGCCAAGGAGGTCGAGACCAAGGAGGAGATCGCCGCGACCGCGGGAATCTCCGCCGGGGACCCGGCCATCGGCAACCTGATCGCCGAGGCTCTCGACAAGGTCGGCAAGGAAGGCGTCATCACGGTCGAGGAATCGAGCGCACTCGGCCTCGAGCTCGAGCTGACCGAGGGCATGCGCTTCGACAAGGGCTTCCTCTCGGCCTACTTCGTGACCGATGCGGAGCGTCAGGAGGCCGTCCTCGAGGACGCGTACGTCCTGCTCGTCGAGTCAAAGGTCTCGAACGTCAAGGACCTGCTCCCGTTGCTTGAGAAGGTGATCCAGGCTGGCAAGCCGCTGGTGATCATCGCTGAGGACGTCGAGGGCGAGGCCCTCGCCACGCTCGTCGTGAACAAGATCCGCGGCACCTTCAAGTCCGTCGCCGTCAAGGCGCCGGGCTTCGGCGACCGTCGCAAGGCGATGCTCCAGGACATGGCCATCCTCACCGGTGGTCAGGTCATCTCCGAGACCGTCGGCCTCAAGCTCGAGAATGCCGGTCTGGAGCTGCTCGGTCAGGCTCGCAAGGTTGTCGTCACGAAGGACGAGACCACGATCGTCGAGGGCGGGGGTGACGCCGACCAGATCTCCGGCCGCGTCAGCCAGATCCGTGCCGAGATCGAGAACAGCGACTCCGACTACGACCGGGAGAAGCTGCAGGAGCGCCTTGCCAAGCTCGCTGGCGGCGTCGCCGTCATCAAGGCGGGTGCGGCCACCGAGGTCGAGCTCAAGGAGCGCAAGCACCGCATCGAGGACGCCGTTCGCAACGCGAAGGCGGCCGTCGAGGAAGGCATCGTCGCCGGTGGCGGCGTGGCCCTCATCCAGGCGGGCAAGACCGCGTTCGAGACCCTCGAGCTCGAGGGTGACGAGCTGACCGGCGCGAACATCGTGAAGGCTGCGCTGGACGCTCCGCTCAAGCAGATCGCGATCAACGCCGGTCTCGAGGGTGGCGTCGTGGCGGAGAGGGTCCGCTCGCTCCCGTCGGGACACGGCCTCAACGCCGCGACCGGCGTGTACGAGGACCTGCTCGCTGCGGGTGTGAACGATCCGGTGAAGGTGACCCGCTCGGCGCTGCAGAACGCAGCCTCGATCGCGGCGCTCTTCCTCACCACCGAGGTCGTCATCGCCGACAAGCCGGAGAAGCACGCACCGGCTCAGGGCGGCGACGGCGGCATGGGCGGGATGGACTTCTGATCCACGCCTGAGCGGTTCGCCGGCAACGGCGCTGCCACTCGTTCGACCTGGGGTCGGGACCCGAATCGACAGATTCGGGTCCCGACCCTTCGTCATCCGCTTGACTCCGTCGACTCCCCGAGGTGCGGGGGCACGGCGGAGCTGTTGGCACGGGCGGCGTCGGCCGCGGTCTTGGCCTCGGTATCGGTACGGCGCTCGCGGCCGGTGACACGCAGGCCCGAAGCCCGCAGCCGACTGACCAGCTCATGTGCCGTCACCGGGACCGCGCCGAGCTCGACCAACCGAGCATGGAGCTCCGCCGGCACGTCGTAGTGGTCGCGGTCGAAGCCGCGGTCGGGGATTCCAGCAGCACGCGCCAGAGCGTGCAACTCCTCGAGTGACGTGTCGCTGACCAGGTGTCCCCAGAATCGCCCGTGCCGCGACCACAGCGCTGGGTCAACGAGCACGGTCACGACGCGCGTCCTTTCGCCCGTGTCCGGTCACACCGTGGACCGTGGCGCGCGCGGTGGATCGCGCCACGGCGGTGGATCGCGCAACGGCGGTGGATCGTGCAGCCGCGGTGGAGCCAGGCATCGCGGGACGGCCGGCGTGGCTCACCGAGGCGGCTACTCCGGCGCCGGGATCACCCGGACCGACGCGGAGTACATCCCCATCCCGCACCGGTAGTTGAGGGTGCCGGTGCTCGACGCCGTGAACTCGAAGGTCGAAGTCTTGCCGGGCTCGAGAACCGTGTTGGCCGGCACGCCCATCTCGGGTGCGACCAGCCAGGCCGCGCAGGTGAGTGCCGTGGACCGGATCTCCCAGCGGACCGGGATACCTGCGTACACCACGGACTCCTGCGGCGTGTACCCGTCCGCTCCCTGGGTCACCGCGAGGACCTGGACGCCGTCGCGAACCGTGACGTTCTTGCTGATGGCGGAGGGCGCCGATGCTCCTGCGCTGCCGAGCCCGGGCACGAGAACCCGAAGCGCACCGCTCACGTTGATGATCGCGAAGGCGAGAACGGCTACGCCGGCCAGCCGGAACAGGCGCTCTCGGGACCGCTGGCGCGCGGCCAGAGTGACACCGCCGATGCTGAGCAGCCCCGGAGTGGTGCCGAGCGCGAAGGCGCCCATGATCGCACCGGCACGAAGGGGGCTCCCGGTCGAAAGGGCGTACAGCTGAACTGCCTGCGTGAACCCGCACGGCAAGAAGAACGAGACTGCGCCCAGGCCGGCCGTCCTGAGGTCCCGGCCCGATCGGCTCTCCACCGCCGGCTGCGCATGATCAGCGTCGTCGGCGGACGCCGTTCGCCGGGTCCGAGCGGTCAACCATGCCGGAAGCGTCGGGGCCAGTCCGGCGAGCTTCGGTGACACGGCCGTGAGCTGGAGACCGACGAGCGTCATCACCGCGGCCGCAACCAGCATGGCAACGGCGAGCGCCGTCCCACTGAGGGTGAGGACGGTGCCGACCAGGCCGGTCAACGCCCCGAGCAGCGCGAAGCCGACGACCCGACCGGCGTTGAAGACGATGTGCGGGCGGAAGCGACCGGCGCGGCTCGAGTCGTCCTGCAGGACCTGATGGCGGGCCGAGACCGCGAGGACGAGACCACCGACCATGGCCATGCACGTGCTGAAGCCTGCGGCGACTCCGAGGAGTGCGGCGAGGAGCATCCCGCCGGCTGCCGAGGGAGTGCCGATCGATCCCGCCAGGCGGGTGAGCCCGGTGAGCCGCGCAACTTCGATGAGTGCCGCGACGGCGACGACGCTGAGCGCGACATCCCGCCACAGCTGGGGGTCGCGGCTGAGCCACGCGCGCCGCCCGCCGAGCCGATATCCGACCTTGGACAGAGCCTGAGCGAGCCGCGCCCGGTCGATCTCGGTCGTGGACGTGATCCGCACCGTGCCACTGCGGGCACTCGCGACGACCGAGGTCACGCCAGGCAGCTTCGCGACGGTCTTCTGGATCCGGAGCTCGCACGCACGGCACGTCATGCCCTCGACGTGTTCGGTGGAGCGGTACGGCGCCATGGCTTCAGGATACCTGTCGTTGAATGTGCGCGTACCCGGTTCACGTGCCCGGCGGTCAGCGCAGGAACAGCCTCGAAGCCTGGCTCTCGGCCTCGGCATAGTGCTGGGCGGCAGCGTCAAGAGCTCGGGTGATCTGGTCGAGCGCCTCATCGACCCGCTGCTGGGTGCTCTGCCACTCGCCGAGGACGCCTCCGAAGGCAGCCGCCGCTCCCCCTCGCCAACTCGTCTCGAGGTCCCGAAGGTGCCGCATCATGCCGGCTACCTCGGTGCGGATCGCGTTCGCCGAGCCGCGAGCGGCTGCACTCGCCTGCGCCACCCTCGCACTATCGACCTCGAACCTTGTCATGCCGACCTCCTGGGCTCCCGGCGCGCCCGTCGCGCTCGATGGGAACGGTAGGTCGCGACCGCGACTGGATGCGGTTCGGCCTCGACGTGAGTCCAGAGCAACCCCACGGCGGGATGCCTGTGGACGGAGGGCGCGGGTCCTGCTCCCGGGCGGCCCCTGCGTCAGGCGCGAGGTTGGGGGCCGGACGAGTCGTCGGGCGAACCATCCGGCGAACCAGCGGGCCAACCGTCGTCGGCGGCGGCCTCGGTTGCGGCGGCCTCGGCGGCCTCGATTGCGGCCTTGGTCCGCTCGATCTCGGCGAGCTCCTTGACCGATCGGTGCAGCTCCGCCCCGACGTTCTGCCGCGCCGCTTCCTCCCAGTTCGCACCGTGCGGGCTGCCGAACATCGTGGGCCGGTCGCACAGCTTGGTCAGGATCGCGATCCGCGCTCGCAGGTAGTCCTCGGCTGGCAGGTGCGCGTACTCCTCTCGGACCTCCGCGAGGTAGGCCTTGTAGCGCTGAGGCTCGGACGCGAGTACGGAGAGGTCTGCATCGCACAGGACGATGCAGTCGAGGTCGCCGGGCGCCGGCGCATGGCGCGCCAGGGCTGTTACGAGGTGGTGAACTCGGTCGGCGCGGTCCTCCGGGATACCGAGGCCGATGAGCTCCTTTCGTGCCAGCTGGGCGCTCGCGGCCTCGTCCTCGCCACCCTTCTGCGCATAGGCCGCGGCATCGGCCGCGCTGAAGATGGCGCCGTGGTACCAGGCGGCGAGACGAACCAGATCCGGTTCGTGGGCTTCCTCGGCGAGCTCGTCCACCCGCATCAGCACATCGACGAGGTGATGGAGGTTGTGGAAATGACGCCCCGGTCCATCCCACCGATCGATGAGGCGCGCGCCGACGTTCTCGATCTCCTCATGGGAGGCCGTCGCCCCCGCTCCGATGCAGGCGTGGACCCACGCGGACAACAACCACTGCGGTGCGTCATGGACGCCCATGAACATGCCTCACGAGACGATCAGAGGAGCGGACCCGTCATGGTAGCCCGATCGGGTGCATGCTCGGGCACCTGTGGCGTGCGCGCTGTCTGTGGTACCTGCGGTCCCGCGAGAGGCACGGAGCACCGGACTGTGGCACCGCCACCCTCGGTCTGCCGGATCTCGATCGTGCCGCCGTGCACGGCCATGATCGTCGCCGCGATCGCGAGTCCGAGGCCGGAGCCGCCTGACTCGCGGGTACGTGAAGAGTCGACCCGGTAGAAGCGCTCGAACACGCGACCGGCGTTCTCCGGCGAGATGCCGGCGCCGTGGTCGCGAACCTCGATGACGCCGTGATCCCCCTCGCTCCCGACGGCGATCTCGATGGCCGTCCCGGACTCCGTGTGCTGCACGGCGTTGCCGACCAGGTTCGTCACGACCTGGCGAAGCCGCCCGTCGTCGCCCAGCACGACGCACCGGCCGACGTCGCCGACGCCGTCGAGCGTCACCAGGCTCGAGGCGCGTCGCGGGTCGAGGGCCCGGACGTCACTCAGCGCATCGCGGGCGAGGGCGCTCAGATCCACCGGCACTTGCGCTGGGGGACGGCCCTCGTCCATCCGGGCGAGATGCAGCAGATCTTCGACCAGGGTGCCCATCCGGGTCGCCGAGTCCTCGATCCTTCGCATCGTGTCGGCGACGGCAGGGCGGGTGCGGAGCGCCCCCATCCGATAGAGCTCGCTGTACCCGCGGATCGCGGCGAGCGGGGTGCGAAGCTCATGGCTCGCGTCGGCGACGAACTGCCGCATCCGCTCTTGTGACGCGGCGCGTGCGCCGAATGCCTCTTCGATCTGAGCCAGCATGGTGTTCAGGGCCAGGCTGAGCCGACCGACCTCCGTCGTCGGCGGAGACTCTGGGACGCGTCGGCTGAGGTCTCCGGCGGCGATCGCCTCCGCGGTCGTCTCGATCGTCCGGAGCGGGCGCAGCGAGCGGCGCACCGCGAGGTAGCCCGCGAGCGAGCCGAGCGCGACCACACCAAGGGCGATCAAGAGCAGGGTGGTTCGCATCCAGTCCATGGTGGAGTCCGCGGCGGTCAGCGGGAGCGCAACGGCGACTGTGCCGACACCGTCGTTCAGGGTCTTGGCCACGACTCGCCACCGCGTCGAGCCGTCGCGTGCCGGCACCGTGAACGGCAGCCCGCCGTGCTCCGTGACAGCGGCGACGTCGATCACCGGGAGCAACGGGATCGCGCTGGTCGGAGACTGCGAACCGGCGAACTGGTCTCGCGTGCCGCTCCCGTCCGTGTTGGCGAACTGCACGTAGTAGTCGCTCGGCAACGCACTGTCATCGGCCCGAAATGATGGGCGGCCGACCAGGTTGTTCAGGACGCGTTGGGCGAGCGGCTGCGCGGCGCTGTTGAGCTCCGAGTCGACCTCGGAGACGAGCGATCGCTGCAGCAGATTCAGCGTGGCGAATCCCGCTGCCGCCAGACCCACGAGCAGCAGCGTGGTGATGATGGCCACGAGTCGCGCCGACAGGGGGACCGACTCGAGGCGCGACCGCACACTCATGGCACGGTGGACGGAAGCCGCAGGACGTAGCCGACTCCGCGCTTCGTGTGGATCAGGGGGGCCGGCGCGGGCGAGCTCGGATCTGGTGCCGCGTCGATCTTGCGCCGCAGGTACGAGATGTACGACTCGACGATGTTCGCGTCTCCGCCCCACGCGTACTGCCAGACGTGGTCGAGGATCTGCGCCTTCGACAGCACCCGGCCGGGATTCAGCATCAGGTATCGAAGGAGCTTGAACTCCGTCGGCGACAACTCGATCTCGCGACCGGCCCGATGCACCTCGTACGAATCCTCGTCGAGCTCGAGGTCGGCGACGGTCAAGGTGCTGGATCTGGCGTCGTCCTCGGTGCGCCGGGTGCGACGCAGGATGGCGCGAATACGTGCCACCACCTCTTCGAGGCTGAACGGCTTGGTCACGTAGTCGTCTCCGCCGACGGTGAGTCCGGAGATCTTGTCCTGGGGGTCATCGCGCGCGGTCAAGAAGAGCACGGGAACGTGCTGCCCGGCGTCGCGCAGTCGACGGGTGACGGTGAAACCCGTCATGTCCGGAAGCATCACATCGAGCACCACGAGGTCGGGCTCCACGTCGCGAATCGTCCGGATGGCCGAGTTGCCGTCCGCCGCGGAATGCACCTCGAAACCCGCGAACCTGAGCGACGTGGTGAGCAGCTCTCGGATGTTGGGCTCGTCGTCGACGACGACGAGGCGCGCCTCAGGTGCTGCGGTGCTACCGGCCATGGGCCCAGTTTGCCGCAGAACACTGAGGATTTCCTGGGAGAGCCCTGTGTACACGCCGTACGCCGGCGTACCCGGCGCCCCGGTCAGCTTCCCGGCGTGACCAGGTGCGCGTATACGACGAAGTTGTCCGGGGAGCGGTCGACGCCCTCGTACAGGAAGCAGGTGATGAGCACCAGTCGCCCGGGCACGATCGCCCAGACGTCCTTCGTCGTGGTGAGCTGCGACTTCGCGTACCGTGCGGTCGCATCGACCACGTACGTCAGCGGGCCGCCGCCGGCGACGACGACGATCGTGGTGCCGACCGGGACCTTGCTCTGCTGGGATTGCGCGTCGGTGAAGCTGTTGAAGACGGCGGGTCCCTTGCTCCACGAGTGCCCGACCAGGTAGACGGTATTTGTCGCGTTGACCGAGGGCGCACCGTACTCGGAGAGCCAGTAGGCCGCGTCGTGTGTCGGCGGGTCGACGACACCGTTGTTCGCCTTCATCCCGTCGATCGGCGCCGCGATGCCGAGCGCATCTATCCGGAGAGTCCAGTCGACGGGCTGGATCGGCGTAGTCGACTGGTTGGGCGTCGAGGCAGCCTCTGGAGCTGCGGGCTCGGTGATCGCCGCCGACGTCGGTTCGGTCGAGGACGATTGAGACGGGCTGGCAGGGTGTGCGGCCGGGGAGCTGACTGATGCGACCCGGTCCTGCGGCGAGGACATCGCCAACACACCGATGACCACGATTGCCCCGGCCGCCGCCGCCGCGACCGCGATCTGGACCTTGCGGGTGCGGAGCAGACCGGACCACCTCGGTGATCGGGGGGCGCGAGGTTCGCGCCCCCCGATCACGCTGCCGAGGTCGTCAGGGCTGGTCATGCAAGCGGCTCCAGGCGCGTGACGCGCCGGCCACCCCGAGCAGGAGGGCGAGAGCGAGCCCGGCGATCCATGGCACGGGGGAGTCCGTCCCGCCTTGCGTCACGTGCGACTCCCACCCGGTCTCAACGGCGACAGCCTGGTTCGACGTCGGGGTGCGCCCGCTGACCTCGCTCAGAACGAGAACAATCGGGGTGGGGGTCGGCGTCGGGGTCGGGGTGGGGGTCGGCGTCGGGGTCGGCGTGGGGGTCGGCGTCGGGGTCGGCGTCGGGGTCGGCGTAGGCGTGGCCGGCGTCGGCGTCGGCTTAGGCGTCGGCGTGGGAGTCGGCGTGGGAGTCGGCGTGGGAGTCGGCTTCGGCGTGGGAGTCGAGGTCGGGCAGTCCTTGTGGACGATCTTGTAGGCCACTCCCCAGCCACCGGGGATCGACGACTCTTGAGGACTGTTGGGTCCGTTCAGCACACC
>JADGOR010000052.1 GCA_017882855.1 Cellulomonas sp.
GTCAAGATCGCCAAGGACCGCGGCATCGGCGGCCCGATCACCTCGCCCGCCGCGTACTTCATGAAGTCGCCGCCCATCCAGATGGCCGACGACATCGCGCGGACCAAGGTCGAGGCTTACATCCGCGGCGAGCTCGAGCGCTGATCGCCGCGCACTGACCGCGGTACGCGAGCCAACGCTCGCGCGCCGCACACGACGAAGGGTCGGGCTCCCGCCAGAGCCCGGCCCTTCTTCGTCGGTTTCGGGCCGGACTCGCGCGGGTTCAGCACGGTCGCGCCGCGGGCGCGGGCTCGGCGTAGGCGCCGTCCGCGCGCATCGGAGGGTTGCCTCACGACACGACCGCAACCCTCCGATCCATGCCCGGATCGAGTGAGGCTAGCGCCGCCCGACCGCGGCGCGGCGCTAGCCTGACGCGGTGCGAGCACTCCGAGAGCTGAAGGTCCTCCTCCGCCTGCCCGACTTCCGCAGACTGTTCGCGATCCGGCTGACCAGCCAGTTCGGGGATGGGCTGATCCAGTTCGGACTGGCCGCGCTCTTCTTCTTCTCGCCGGAGAAGGCGTCCACCGCGCACGGGGTCGCGGCAGCCTTCGCCGTGCTGCTCGCGCCGTTCACCATCGTCGGGCCGTGGGCCGGGGTGTTCCTGGACCGCTGGCGTCGCCGTCAGGTCCTCCTCGTCGGCAACCTGCTCCGGGTCGTGTTCACCCTGCTTCTGGTCTGGGCGATGGCGGTCGCGGGCGAGGGCGTCCTGGTGTACGTGCTCGCTCTCACCATCCTCTCGATCAACCGCTTCCTGCTCGCCGCGCTCTCCGCAGCGCTGCCGCGCGTCGTCGACGGCGAGCTCCTGGTGACGGCGAACTCCGTCGCACCGACGCTGGGTGCGGGGGCGGCCTTCCTCGGTGCCGCCGTGGGCGTGCTGCTGCACCGCATCCTGCCGACCGGCGGACCCAACGGGACGCTGGTGGCCGCGGCCGTCGTCTTCCTCGCGGCGTCGCTGCTGCCGCTCCGCCTGGCTGCCGACCGGCTCGGCCCGGATCACCGGCCCACCGGAGGGGAGATCGTCGACCAGCTCCGCCACCTCGCCCACGGCCTCGCCGACGGCGCGCGCCACGTGGTGGCTCGACGGACCCCCGCCACGGCGCTCGCCGTGATGGCCGTCCACCGGTTCATCTACGGCGCCATGTTCATCGCCGCGATCCTCGTCTCCCGCAACGTCCTCGCCGCTCCGAGCGACACCAATGCCGGGTTCGCCAACTTCGCGGTCATCCTCGGCGCTTCGGCCGTCGGCTTCGGCCTCGCGGCCGTCGTCACTCCGGTGGTGCACCAGTGGATCAGCCCGCACCGTTGGATCGCGCTCTGCTTGGTGCTCGGCGCCGCCAGCCAGCTGCTTCTCACCATCACCCTGACGCGCACCACGATGCTGATCGGGTCCGTGCTCCTCGGCCTGGCCGTCCAGGGCGGCAAGATCGCGGTCGACACGATCGTCCAGCGGGACACCGACGACGAGTTCCGCGGCCGCGCCTTCTCGCTCTACGACATGTTGTACAACTCCGCCTTCGTGGCGGCAGCCGCACTGGCCGCGCTCGTGCTCCCGGACACCGGCTACTCGCGGATCGCGTTCGGCGCCCTCGCGATCGCGTACCTGGTCGCGGCGGCGTGGTTCACCAGGACCAGGGTCCGGCCGATCCTCGACAACACGACCGTCCCGGGCAGCACGACCGCCGCCACCGCGCCCGACGGCGAGCTCACCGCCGAGGCGTGACGACTTCCCAGCTCGCGATCGGCCCCGGGACGACGATGAAGATCGGGTGCACCTCGGGCAGTTCGACGTCCGCCCACCGGGCCAGGACCTCCGGACTTCGGGCGGCGAGCTTGGCTCGCAGGCGCGCCCACTCGTAAGCGAGCTGACCGGTGCTCACCTCGAGGCTCAACCAAGAGTCCGGGGGTCCCAGGATCTTGCCGCGGTCGAAGGAATAGCCGCGTCGCGCGGCCTCGTCGGCGATTCCGTGCAGGTACGTGATGATGGAGACGCCCGGTGAAGGCACCTCGCGGAAGCGGCGGAGCTGCGGATGGTGACGGTATCCGCGCGTTCCGCCGGCGAGCACCCTCTGGGCGAGCAGGCCCTCGCGCCAGACCGCGACCAGACCCTGCCGGTCGAGGTGCTGCGGATGCACCGACCACAGTCTCATCCGGCCACCGCTAGCACCGAGCCCGCTAGCACCGAGCCCGCTCGCACCGAGCCCGCGGTCACCGCCGCGATCCCCACCACGAGAGCAGCGCCGCCCGAGCGGCCTCGGGCGTCATCGGGCCCTGCTCCATCCGCAGCTCGAGCAGGTACCGGTACGCCTGACCGACGGCCGGACCGGCCCGGATGCCCAGGATCTCCATGATCTGCACCCCGTCGAGGTCCGGCCGGATCGCGGCGAGCTCCTCTTGTCCCCGCAACCGCTCGACGCGCCGCTCGAGCTCGTCATATGCCCGCGAGAGCCGGTCCGCCTTGCGCTGGTTGCGGGTGGTCGAGTCCGATCGGGTCAGCCGGTGCAAGCGCTCGAGAAGCGGACCGGCGTCGGTCACGTAGCGGCGAACCGCCGAGTCCGTCCACTGGCCCTCGCCGTAGCCGTGGAACCTCAGGTGCAGCTCGACCAGCCGCGAGACGTCCCTGACCGTCTCCTTGTCGAGTCGCAGCGCCTTCAGCCTCTTCGCGGCCAGCTTCGCGCCCACGACCTCGTGGTGGTGGAAGCTGACGCCGCCGGCCTCCTCGAACCGACGCGTCGCGGGCTTCCCGACGTCGTGCAGCAGTGCCGCGAGCCGCAGCACCAGGTCGGGGCCGGGCACGGCGCCGTCCGGCCCGGTCTCCAGCGCGATCGCCTGCTCGAGCACCGTGAGGGTGTGGTGGTAGACGTCCTTGTGCCGGTGGTGCTCATCGATCTCGAGCCGAAGTGCGGGCAGCTCGGGCAGCACCTGGTCCGCAAGTCCCGTCTCGACCAGCACCTCGAGGCCGGCCCGCGGCATCGGCGCCAGGATCAGCTTGGTGAGCTCGTCCCGGACCCGCTCGGCCGAGACGATCGAGATCCGCTCCGCCATCTCGACGATGGCGGAATGCGCGTCATCGTCGATCGAGAAACCGAGCTGGGCCGCGAACCGGGCCGCCCGCATCATCCGCAGCGGGTCGTCGTCGAACGAACGCCGCGCCTCGATCGGTGTGCGCAGCACGCGTCGCGACAGGTCGCGCAGTCCGTCGAACGGATCGACGAACACGAGCTCGGGCAAGCGGACCGCCATCGCGTTCACCGCGAAGTCCCGACGGGACAGGTCCCCCTCGAGCGAGTCGCCGAAGGCCACCGCGGGCTTCCGGGAGTCGGCCCGGTAGGCGTCCGCTCGATACGTCGTCACCTCGACGACGATGCCGTCGCGCTTCGCCCCGATCGTGCCGAACGCACGCCCGATGTCCCAGTGCGCCGAGCTCCACCGGGCCAGGATCCTCTCGCTCTCGCCCGGGCTCGCCGACGTCGCGAAGTCCAGATCAGCGCTCGCGCGCCCGAGGAACGCGTCGCGCACGGGCCCGCCGACGAGTGCGAGCTCGTGTCCCTCGGCGCGGAACGCCTCGGCCAGCTCGAGAGCCGCCGGCGCGAGACCGGCCAGCACGGCCAGCGCGCGCCGCTGGAGGGCACCGGAGTCAGCGGCTGCACGAGAGGTGGGCACAACGACCAAGGGTGCCAGATTCTCCGGGCAAGTGAGCGGCCAGAGCGCACCCGGATACAGTGGCCGCATGTCCAGCACGGCGTCTGAGCACGACCCGCACGGGGTGCCTGCGCCCCCCGGCGGGCACCCGCTGCGCCGTAGCAGTGGCGAGAGTGCGGGCCGGCCGGCTCCGACGCACCTCCCCGTCGTGGATGAGACCTCGGCCGGCGGCATCGTCGTCCGCCAGGTCGATGGGGGTTATCAGGCCGCGGTCATCGCGCGCCGCAACCGTGCGGGCCGACTCGAGTGGTGTCTGCCGAAAGGCCATCTCGAGGGTCCCGAGACACCCGAGGAGGCCGCGATTCGCGAGATCGCCGAGGAGACCGGGATCACCGGTGAGGTGCTGGGCCCGCTCGGCACGATCGACTTCTGGTTCACCGGGGAGGACCGCCGGGTCCACAAGGTCGTGCACCACTTCCTTCTCATCGCGTCGGGCGGCGTGCTCACCAAGGAGGGCGACCCGGACCGAGAGGCCGAGGACGTCGCGTGGGTGCCCATCGACGAGCTCGGCGACCGGCTGGCCTACCCGAACGAACGCCGCCTTGCGGCCGCAGCACGCGCGGCCCTCGCCACGCGGTCATGAGCGAACCCCGGCGCCCCGGTCGGCAGCTGCCCCGGAGCCTCCAGCGCGCGGCGCGAGCACTCGGCTGCGGGGCGGCGCTGCTCGCCGGCCTGCTGGTCCTCGGGGCGCCGAGCGCACAGGGTGCGACGGCGCCGACCGTCACCGTGGAGATCACGGCGATCGCGCCTCAAGTGACCCGGCCGGGGGACACCCTCGCCGTGACCGCGACGATCACCAACATCTCCGCGGCGCCCATCGCCCAGGCCGCGACGTCACTGTCCGTCTACCGGTTCGCCTTCGAGAACCGCGCCGCGCTGGACGGCTGGGAGATGCGGACCGACAGCGCGGTCGGCACGATCCTCACCACCGACCAGGCGACGGACCCGCTTCTTCCGGGCCAGGCGCGCTCGGTCACGCTCTCCGTCCCGGCTGACTCGATCGGCCTGCTCAGCTCACCGGACGGCTGGGGCCCCCGGGGGATCGCCGTGAGTGTCGCGACCGGCGGCGTGCGCGTGGGTGTCGCGCGATCCTTCATGATCTGGCTCCCCGCCGCTCCCGCCGTGTCGACCCGGCTGAGCATTGTGGTCCCGCTGACGGAGTCGCCCGACGCGGTGGCGCCGTTCGACCCGTCGAGCCGGCTGAGCGCGGTCCTGACGGCGACCGAGCAGCACCGCAACATCGCCTGGGCCGTGGATCCCGCGATCGTCAGCCGCGCGCTCACCGATCCCGCGCCGGCGTCCGACTGGCTGGCCCGATTCCGGGCCGCACTCCCGAACCGGGACATCTACGCGCTCCCCTACGCCGACGCCGACGTCGCCGCGCTTGCCCACGCAGATCGGCTGGACCTCTACCTTGACGCCGCTCAGACCGGCCAGAACCAGCTCGAGTCCGCGCTCGGCGACGCAACGATCGCGCGCCTCGCGTGGCCCGCGAGCACGGCACCCGACCTGTCGACCATCGATCTCGCCGCCCGTTCCGCGCCCGTCGTCGTGCTGCTCGGCTCGAATGATCTCGCGCCGATCGAGCCGCTCGCCTACACGCCGACCGGCCGCGCCCAGATCACCACCCAGAGCGCCACCGTCGGCCTCGTGCTCTCCGACGCCGTGCTGACGGACGAGCTCACCAACCCTGGCAGCCGGACGCAGGCCACGGCCGTGCAGCGCGTGCTCGCGGAGACCGCGATGATCAACCGGGAGCGGCCGACGACGGCCAGGCACGTCCTGGCAGCCCTCCCCCGGGACTGGACGCCGGTCCCGGCAACGACCTCGGCCCAGCTCGCAGCGCTCGACGCCGCGCCGTGGATCGACACGACCCCGCTCGCCACCCTGATCGGCACGCCACCGGTCGCGCTCCGGCGCAATGCCCTGCCGGTCTCCGGATCCGCGCCAGGCGAGCTCTCCGCCGCCGACGCCGCACGGATCGGTCAGACGGTCGCCGATCTGAACGCCTTCGGATCGGTCCCCGCCGACCGGGCCGCAGCACTCGGCTCGCTCCCGGACGACCTTCTCGATCTGACCTCGGTCGGTTGGCGCAGCCACCCCGACCAGCGTTCGAAGGCGATCGATACCGCGCTCGCCCGCTCCAAGGCGCTGCTCGGCGCCATCACCGTCACGAAGAGCAGCGCCGTGAATCTCATCGCCAGCAGCGGCGAGATCCCGCTGAGCCTCCAGAACGGGCTCGATCAGACCGCCCACGTCCTCGTCCGGCTCAAGCCGAGCAATCCTCGTCTGGTGGCCGACAGCACCATCGCGGTCGACATCCCTGCCGGCGCCACCGCATCCGTGAAGATCCCGGTCCAAGCGGTCGCCAACGGTGACGTCGCCGTGGACGTCCAGGTGCTCACACCGTCGGGTTCGCTCTTGACCACGGGCGATCCCTTCGTCGTCCGGGTGCGCGCCGACTGGGAGAACCGAGCCACCTTGGTCATCGCGTTCCTGCTCGCCATCGGCGTGGTGGTCGGGGTGGTCCGAACGGTCCGCCGGGGCCGCCGTGAGACCAGGCTGAGCATCGACGAGGCACGGCTGGAGACCGAGGAGTCGCCAGGTGTCGCGGAGGAGATGGCGCTCCTCGAGCATCGCGACGGCGAGCCCACGGCGGGCGGTGAATCGCCCCCGCGCGACGCCGAACCGGGCGACACCGAACCGGCCGGCGGCGTCGATGGCTGAGCCGATCACGACCGGGTCCGCGCGGCTCGGGCGGCACGCCTCGACGATGGCCGCCGGCACCCTGGTCTCCCGGGTGCTCGGCGTGGTGCGCACCTGGATGCTCATCGCGGCGGTCGGGGTCAACTTCGGCGCGGCCAACGCCTTCGACGTCGCGAACCGGGCGCCCAACTTCCTGTTCGCGATCATCGCGGGTGGCGTGCTCAACGCCGTGCTCGTGCCGCAGATCGTCAAGGCGCAGCGGAGCGCGAACGGCCAGGGGTACGTCGATCGTCTGCTGACCCTCGCGGGCGTGCTGATCCTGGGCATCACGCTCGTGATGACGCTCGGAGCGACCGTCGTCATCGGCCTCTACATCGACAACTGGTCGCCCCAGCTCACGGCCCTCGCGGTCGCTTTCGGCTTCTGGTGCATCCCGCAGCTGTTCTTCTACGGGCTCTACACCCTGCTCGGTCAGGTCCTGAACGCGCGCGAGCACTTCGGCCCGTTCATGTGGGCACCCGTCCTCAACAATGTCGTCTCGATCATCGGCTTCGGCGCGTTCATCGCGATCTTCGGCCGTTACAGCACGACCGCGGACCCGAACGACCTCAGCTCGTGGACCGGGGCCAAGATCGCCCTGCTCGCCGGCACCGCGACCCTCGGCGTCGCCGCCCAAGCGCTGATCCTCCTGATCCCGCTGCGTCGCGACGGCTTCCGCTGGCGGCCTCGGTGGGGATTCCGCGGCGTCGGGCTGGGCTCGGCCGGCAAGGTCGCCGTGTGGACGTTCGCCTCCCTGGTGCTCGACCAGATCGGGGTGCTCCTGGTCACCAGGATCGCCTCCGGCGCCGCGCGAGCCTCGGGCTACGCGATCGACGTCGCCGGCAACGCGGCGTACACGAATGCCCTGATGATCTACCTGCTCCCGCACTCGCTCGTCACCGTCTCGATCGCGACCGCACTCTTCACCCGGATCAGTGCCGCGGCCGCCGACGGGGACGTGCCTGCGGTGCGTGGACACCTGTCCCTCGGGATCCGGATGATCGGCCTGTTCACCGTCTTCGCGACGCTGGCCCTCGCCGTGCTCGCCCTTCCGCTGACCCGCGTCGTCCTCCTCACCTCGTCGTTCGTCGAGTCGGTCTCGGTGGCACGGATTCTCGTGGCGATGCTGATCGGACTGGTGCCGCTCGGGGCCATGGTGATGATGAAGTGGGTGTACTTCGCGTTCGAGGACGGCCGGACGATCTTCTGGATCCAGGTCCCGATGACGCTGATCCTGGCCGGCGGCGCGTGGCTCGGCTCGCTCGTGCTGCGGCCCGCGTGGTGGGTCGTCGGCATCGGCGCGTCGATGGCGCTGTCCAACCTCGTCGCCGTGCTGTTGCGTCTGGCCGGCCTGCGGCGGCGGCTCCAGGGCCTCGACGGCACCCGGATCCTCAACACGCACGTGCGCGCCGGGCTCGCCGCGCTGGTCGCCGCCGCCATCGGTTGGGGCGCGCTGCACGCGCTGGGCAACATCGAGGCGCTCGGCCGCCTCGGAGCGTTCGTCGCATGCCTGGGCATCGGCGCGCTGATGCTAGGCGTCTACGTCGCCCTGCTGCGGGCGCTGCGCGTCCGTGAGCTGCAGGACCTGCTCGATCCGGTGATGGCCCGGATCCGGCGCCGCTGACGCCGAGCGGCCTGGCGGCGCCCGCGTAGCATGGGCGAGACGTATCGAACCCACGTGGAGACACGTACGGCTGCGGGAGGTGGACCACTGGACGAGCTCGTGGGACGGGGGACCCTGCTCGCCGAGCGGTACCGGCTCTCCCGACCGCTCGATGGTGACCTGGTCGGGACACAGCTGTGGGAAGCCCGCGACGAGGTGCTCGACCGCGCCGTCCAGGTCACCGTGATCACCGCCGGCCCGATCGCGAAGGCGCTCGACGCGGCCCGGCGCGCTGCCCTCGTCGCCGAACCCCGCCTGGTCCGGATCCAGGACGTCGGGGAGACGGAAGGCGTCGGCTACGTCATCTGCGAGGCCGTCCACGGTCCGAGCCTCCAAGACCTCGTTGCCCACGGGCCGATCGTGGCGGGCCAGGCCCGGGCGATGGTGGGCGAGGCTGCCGCCGCGCTGGAGACGGCTCGCCGTCGCGGCGTTCACCACCTCGCGCTTCGTCCGTCGGTTCTGCACCGGACCCCGGACGGCAGGGTCGTGCTGACCGGAGCCGCGATCGACGGAACCTTGATGGGGACGACGCTCGGCGACGCACGCTCCACCTCCCGCGCCGACGCCGTCGGACTCGTGGCCCTGCTGTACTTCGCGCTGACCGGTCGCTGGCCGGGTGCCAAGCTGCCCGGGCTGCCCGCTGCGCCCCACGTCAACGGCGCTCCCGTTCTGCCGTCGGACCTCGTGCCCGGCGTCCCGAACGACCTCGACACCCTCTGCGCGGTGACCCTCGGCCCGCATGACGACGGGCCCCACAGCCCTGGCGAGCTCGTCCGTGACCTCGCGCCCTGGCCCGCCATCAGCCTCGGCGATCCGCTCAGCCCGAAGCAGCCGGGCGACGCCGCTGACACCGGCGAGATGGCGTCCGTCGGCGAGATGGCGTCCGTCGGCGACATCGTGCCCGCGGACTCCACCGCAGCGTTTGACGTGGCGGCTATCTTCGCGGCCGACGACGCGGCGACCGCCGCGACCGCGGCGACGTCAGCCGCCAAGAATGCCAAGGCCGCGCCGAGCGCCGGGCCGCGCAAGGTTGCCCGGAAGTCGGTGCACACCACCCTCGGATCGGCGGCGGGCGTCGCGATCCCGGGGACGCCTCCACCCGCTGTCCCAGCGCGGCGGCGCCCGCTTCCACCGATCCCGCCGCCGCCGGCCGCGGCTCTGGGCGTCCCGGTCCTCGCGGCGCTCGGCCTCGCGGGACCGGCCTCGGCGGGTGCCAACACCGACGGAGCGGACACGGATGGCGCCGGGATGACCCGGCCCATCGTCCCGATCGTGCCGTCGCACGGGGCGCCGCCGACCGTGCCCGGTGGAATCGACGTCCGCCCGGTACCGCCGGTGTCCCCGGTACCGCCGGTGTCCCCGGTACCCCCGCGACCGGCCAGCCCGCCGGTCTTCGCACCCGCGGCGCGTACCGCTCGACCCGGGTCCGGACCGCCGAGCGGTCCCGCCGACGCCCTTCGAACGACCCGCGACCCGACTCGCATGGTGCTCCTGATCGCGGCGCTCCTCGTCGTCGTCGGCCTTGTGGTGGCCGTCAAGGCGTTCACGGCGCCCGCACACCTCCAGAACGCCGGCCTGTCGACGACCGCCTCGACCAAGCCGTCGGGGACGGCCACGCCGTCGGCCAGCAGCAGCTCCGCCTCGCCGTCGAACACCCCGAGCAAGGCGCCCGTCGGCCCGGTGGGCAGCTCGATCGCGCTGTCCGGCGCCCAGTCGCTCGACCCGCCGCCGGCCGGCGACAACAACGAGCACCCCGATGAGGCAGGGCGCGCCATCGATGGCGACCCGACGACGTTCTGGCGCTCCCGCACGTACAAGAACCCGAAGATGCCTGGCCGGCCCGGGATCGGCTTCGCCGTGACCCTGGCCCAACCCGGGACCGTGACGGCGATCACTCTGCACGTCAACGGTGCCGGCGGCAACGTCGAGATCCGGGCGACGGACCCGAGCACGCCGATGACGGGCGCGGTCCTGGCGCAGGGTGCCTTCGGCCCGGATGTCACGTTCACGTTCGCCCAGCCGGTGCAGGCGCAGTCGATCGTGCTGTGGATCACCGAGCTGCCGCAGACGGCGGACGGGAGCAACCGGATCGAGCTCGCCGAGGTCCTGGTCTCCTGACCGGCGGGCGGTCCGCGCGCCCGCGCGCCGTGTCCCGGCCACCACTGCCCGGGTGACGCTCGGCAGGAACATTTCGGCCCTACGATCGGTTACCGCGCCATAGAACTGCACCACGACTGTTGAGGATCCCGTGAGCGAGCAGAGCACCACCCCGCGCCAGCTGATCATCGTCGGCTCCGGCCCGGCCGGATACACCGCTGCGGTCTATGCCGCGCGCGCCGGGCTCAACCCGCTCGTGCTCGCCGGGTCAGTGACCGCCGGTGGCGCGTTGATGAACACCACCGAGGTCGAGAACTTCCCCGGCTTCCCGGACGGGATCGTGGGCCCCGAGCTGATGGAGAAGCTCCAGGCGCAAGCCGAGCGCTTCGGCGCCGAGATCGTGTTCGACGACGCGACGTCGCTGCGGCTGACCGGCCCGGTCAAGACCGTGGTCACCGGAAACGGAGCCACTCACACCGCACTCGCCGTCGTGCTCGCCACCGGATCGGCCTACCGCGAGCTCGGCTTGCCGGAGGAGAAGCGGCTGTCCGGCCACGGTGTCTCGTGGTGCGCGACGTGTGACGGCTTCTTCTTCCGCAACCAGGAGGTCGTCGTCGTCGGTGGGGGCGACTCCGCGATGGAGGAGGCGACCTTCCTGACCCGGTTCGCGGCCAAGGTCACGGTCGTTCACCGTCGGGACAGTCTGCGCGCATCCAAGATCATGGCGGAGCGCGCCGCCGCCGACCCGAAGATCGAGTTCGCGTGGAACTCCAACGTGGTCGCCATCCACGGTGAGGACAGGGTCACCGGGGTGCGACTGCGTGACACCGTGACAGGCGCCGAGCGCGACCTGCCGGTGACGGGCGTGTTCATCACCATCGGCCACGACCCGCGGACCGAGCTCGTCGCCGGCCAGGTGACCCTGGACGCCGAGGGCTACATCGAGGTCGAGAGCCGGACCACCGCCACGAACCTGCCCGGTGTCTTCGCGTGCGGCGACGTGGTCGACCACCGCTACCGTCAGGCGATCACGGCCGCTGGAACCGGCTGCGCGGCGGCTCTCGACGCCCAGAACTACCTTGCCGACCTGAACGACCTCCCCACGACCGTGGCCGGAGACGAGACGAACGAGGAGAACACTGTGCACACCACTGTCGCGGTCACGGACGAGACGTTCGACGCCGAGGTTCTGAAGTCCGACGTCCCGGTGATCGTGGACTTCTGGGCACCCTGGTGCGGCCCCTGCCGACAGGTCGCCCCGGTGCTCGAGGAGCTCGCCGCGCAGTACGCGGGCAAGGTGAAGATCGTCAAGCTCAACACGGACGAGAACCCGGTGACCGCGTCGAACTACGGCATCATCTCGATCCCGACCATGAACGTGTACTCGGGTGGCGAGGTCGTGAAGTCGGTCATCGGCGCTCGGCCGAAGCCCGCACTCGTAGAGCTGATCGAGTCCAGCCTCGCCTGACTCCTCGCCTGACTCCTCGCCGACAGGCATCCCCCGCCCGGCGCGGCCGCTGCCGACGCCAGGTGGGGGATGCCGACTACGCGATCGGGTGGATGTGCGTGGTCGGGCCCGGACGCCGACAAACCGCTGGCGCGGTGGTGGAATACTCGCAAGGTGATCAAGTCCTCCACCGGCGCCGAGCCTGGAAGGGTTGCGCCCCCTGAATCGTCCGGCACGCGGCTCGATCCGTGGCTGGATGCCTATGCCGATCGTGCCCACGGCATGCGCGCCTCGGAGATCCGCGCGCTCTTTGCGGTCGCCTCGCGGCCCGAGGTCGTCTCGCTCGCCGGCGGGATGCCGTTCCTCGACGGACTCCCGATGGAGATCCTCGCGGACGTCGCGCGCCGTGTGATCACCGAGCACGGCGCAATGGCGCTGCAGTACGGCTCGGCGCAGGGCGACCCAACGCTGCGGGAGCAGATCCTCGACGTGATGCGGCTCGAGGGGATCACCGCTCATCCCGACGACGTCGTCGTCACTACCGGCTCGCAACAAGCCCTCGACCTTGTTACACGCATCTTCATCAACCCGGGCGACGTGGTCGTCGCGGAGGCGCCCAGCTACGTCGGCGCGCTCGGCGTGTTCGGTGCCTACCAGGCCGACGTCGTCCACGTCCCGCTCGACGAGGCCGGACTGGTGCCCGAGAGCTTCGAGGCGGCGCTGGTCCGGCTCAAGTCCGAGGGACGTCGGGTCAAGTTCCTCTACACCGTGCCGAACTTCCACAACCCCGCCGGCGTGACGCTCTCCCTGGAACGCCGGCCTCGCATCCTCGAGATCGCCAAGCGGTTCGGTGTTCTCGTGCTCGAGGACAACCCCTACGGTCTGCTCGGCTTCGACACCGAGCCGCTGCCGGCGCTCCGGTCGATGGACGACGAGGGTGTCATCTACCTCGGCTCCTTCTCGAAGACCTTCGCCCCCGGCTACCGCGTCGGCTGGGCGGTTGCGCCGCACGCCGTCCGCGACAAGCTGGTTCTCGCGAGCGAGTCCGCGATCCTGTGCCCGTCCAACGCCTCCCAGGTCGCCATCTCGACGTACCTGTCCACCTGTGACTGGCTCGGCCAGATCAAGGCCTACCGGGAGATGTACCGCGAGCGCTGCGACGCCATGCTCGGCGCTCTCGCCGAGCACCTGCCCGATGCCACCTGGACGGTCCCGGAGGGCGGCTTCTACACCTGGGTCAAGCTCCCGGCGGGGCTCGACGCAAAGGCGATGCTGCCCCGCGCCGTGACCGCCCGGGTCGCCTACGTGCCTGGCACCGCCTTCTACGCCGACGGAACGGGCCAGGACCACATGCGCCTCTCGTTCTGTTACCCGACGCCGGAGCGGATCCGCGAGGGCGTCCGCCGGTTGGCCGGCGTCATCGGGGCCGAGGCCGAGCTGGTCAGCATCTTCGGGACGACGGTCGGTGAGGCGGACCGGACCATCGAGTCGCCCCGCCCCGACCTCGCCTGACCCGGCCGACCGAGCGTCCGAGCTGCGTCCCGCCCTACGAAACGATGGAGGAGTCTGAAGCCGTGAGAGTCGACCCGGGCGAAACGCCGGTCTACCTGCCGAGCGCACCGCGCACCGCATCGCCCGAGGCATCGCCTCCGGTAAAGCCCGGCTCCCCGCGCGTCGTCGTGCTGGCCGGCGGCCTCTCGCACGAGCGCGACGTCTCGGTCCGTTCGGGGCGACGAGTGGCGGAGGAGCTGCGCGCCGTCGGCGTGGAGGTCACCGTTCACGACCTCGACTCGGACCTCTTCCCCTTGCTCGAACAGATCCGGCCCGATCTCGTCTGGCCGCTGCTGCA
>JADGOR010000020.1 GCA_017882855.1 Cellulomonas sp.
GTGACCGGCGTCGGCCAGCTGGCCTTCCCGTGGCAGGCCAACGGTTCGCTGCTCACGTCCACCGGCCAGCACGCCACCTCGGTCGCCGGGGCAGGCGGCCACCCCGTGATCGGCTCAGCGTTGATCGGGCAGAACTTCGACGGGCCGACGTGGTTCCAGCCCCGCCCGTCCGATGCGGGCAAGGGCTACGACACGCTGGCCTCGGCAGGATCGAACCTCGGTCCGAACAACCCGACCCTGCTCAAGACGGTCCAGCAGCTGCGTCAGCAGGTCGCCACCGCCAACAACGTGGACCCGGCGGCCGTCCCGCCGGACGCGATCACCGCGTCCGGGTCGGGCCTCGACCCGGACATCTCACCGGCCTACGCGCGACTGCAGGTCGCGCGCGTGGCCGCGGCCAGGGGGCTTCCGGTGGACCGGGTTGCCGCGCTCGTCGAGAACGCCGTGGAGGGCCGCACCCTGGGACTCCTGGGCGAGCCGCGGGTCAACGTGCTCCGCCTCAACCTCGCACTGGTCACAATGGGCTCGTGAGCACCTCTTCGGCCGACGGCGCGGACCACGAGCCCGGCGCCACCACCACGCCACCCGTGCTCGGAACTATCGGCGAGCCGGGCCGGCCGGGCCGTCTCACCGTCTACTTCGGGGCCGCCCCTGGAGTGGGCAAGACCTACGCGATGCTCGACGAGGCACATCGGCGGCTGGCGCGGGGGACGGACGTCGTCGTCGGTCTGGTGGAGACTCACGGGCGATCGGGCGTCGTCGCCCAGCTCGAGGGGCTGGAGATGGTCCCGCGGCAGCTGCTCGAGTACCAGGGCAAGGAGTTCACCGAGTTCGACGTCGACGCAGTGCTCAGGCGTGCGCCGCGGGTCGCCATGGTCGACGAGCTCGCCCACACCAACATTCCCGGCTCGCGCAACGCCAAGCGCTGGCAGGACGTCAACGAGCTGCTCGAGGCCGGCATCGACGTGGTCACCACGGTCAACGTGCAGCACCTGGAGTCGCTGAACGACGAGGTCGAAGCCATCACCGGAGTGCGCCAGCGCGAGACCGTTCCCGACCACGTGGTCCGCGAGGCAGACCAGATTCAGCTCATCGATCTGCCCCCAGCAGCCTTGCGCCGCCGGCTCGCCCACGGCAACGTCTACCGGGCCGAGCAGATCGACGCCTCGCTCTCCTCGTACTTCCGGGTCGGCAACCTCACGGCGCTGCGCGAGCTCGCCCTGCTCTGGCTCGCCGACCGCGTCGACGACGCGCTCACGACCTATCGCCACGATCATCGGATCGAAGCACCGTGGCCGGCGCGCGAGCGCGTCGTGGTCGCCATCCCCGGCGGTCCCGAGGGCGAGACCCTCATCCGTCGCGGCGCGCGCATCGCCCAGCGGGCCGCCGGCTCGGAGCTGCTTGCCGTGCACGTGCTGGCCACAGACGGCCTGCCGAGCGCGCCACCCGCTGCGATCGCCGCCCAGCGAGCGCTCATCGAGTCCCTCGGCGGGGCGCTCCACACGGTGGTGGGCGAGGACATCTCCGCCGCGGTCGTCGACTTCGCGATGGGCGTCAATGCCACCATGATCGTTGTCGGTGTGTCCCGCCGCAGCCGTTGGCGCGAGGCCCTGTCCGAGAGCAACGGCGTGGAGATCGCTCGGCTCGCCGAGAACATCGACATCCACCTGGTCACCCACGAGCAAGCGCGCGCGGGTCGGCGCACCCCCGTTCGCACGACGCCCCTGTCCTGGCGCCGGAATGTCATCGGCTGGCTCCTGGCCATCCTCGGCCCGGTGGCACTCACCGGGATCCTGCATCTGCCGCACGACCGCATCGGCCTGCCCACCGATCTCATGCTCTTCTTCGCGCTCACGGTCGCGGTCGCGCTCGTCGGCGGGCTTTGGCCCTCGCTGGTCAGCGCCGTCACCGGCTTCCTGGCGCTGAACTACTTCTTCACCCCTCCCACCGGCCGACTCACGATCGCCGACCCCGAGAACGCCCTTGCTCTGACGGTGTTCCTGCTGGTGGCCGCCGCCGTCGCCTCGGTGGTCGACCTGGCGGCCCGCCGGACCAGCCAGGCCTTCCGGGCCAGGGCCGAGGCATCCGCCCTGGCAGCGGTGTCCCGTTCGGTGATCTCCGGTGAGGACACGACCCGGGCCCTGGTCGCCCGTTTGCGGGAGACGTTCAACCTCACCGGGGTCTCGCTGCTCGAGCGCGACTCGGACCGCGGCCCGTGGCACCCACTGGCTGTGGCTGGCACCGACCCGGCGCTCGACCCCGACGCTGCCCAGACCGTTGTTGCGATCGACGCCCGCCGGGTGCTCGCCCTTCGCGGCCCGGTGCTGCCGGCCAGCGATCGGCGCGTGCTCGAGGCCTTCGCCGCTCAGGCGGGCGTCGTGCTCGAGCACCGGCGGCTGCGTGAGGAGGCCGAGCACGCGAAGGCGCTCCAGCAGGTCGATGCCGTGCGGAGCGCCTTGCTCGCCGCGGTGTCACATGACCTGCGCACACCGCTGGCCACGATCCGTGCCGCGGTCGACGGTCTGATCTCAACGGACGTGCGCCTGGGCGCCGAGGACACCGCGATCCTCGTCGGGACGGTCAGCGACTCGACCGCGCGCCTCGAGAGATTGATCGAGAACCTGCTCGACCTGTCCCGATTGCAGACCGGGAGTGTCCGTCCCATCCTGCGGGCGACGAGCTTGGACGAGTTCGTGCCGCTCGCGACCGAGGGGTTCGAGCCGGCCGAGGTGCGCGTCGAGGTGCCGGAGACGCTGCCGTTGGTGAACACAGACCCCGGCCTGCTCGAGCGGGTGGTGGCCAACATCGTCTCGAACGCGGTGCGGCACGCACCCACCGGCGTCCCGGTCCTGGTGACCGCGTCGTCGACGCGGCGCGATGTCGAGCTGCGCGTGATCGACACCGGACCCGGGCTGTCGGACGACCTCAAGGAGCGCATGTTCGAGCCGTTCCAACGGCTCGGCGACGCGTCACGCGGAGGCATTGGCCTTGGGTTGGCGGTCGCCCAAGGGCTCGCCACGGCGGTCGGCGCGGAGCTGGTCGCCGAGGACACCCCCGGCGGTGGCCTGACGATGGTCCTCTCTGTCCCGCTGGCAGTGGAGCCGGTCAAATGACCGGGACCCGGATCCTCGTCGTCGACGATGAGCCTGGCCTCGTCCACGCGTTGGCGATCAACCTGCGCGCGCACGGCTGGGAAGTCACCACGGCGCTTGACGGCGCGAGCGCCCTGGACCTGGCCGCGAGCTCGCACCCCGACGTCGTCCTGCTCGACCTCGGCCTGCCGGACATCACGGGGCTGGACGTCATCGCGGGTATCCGGGGGTGGAGCCGAGTCCCGATCGTCGTGCTCTCGGCGCGGCAGCAGGGCGAGGACAAGGTCGACGCGCTCGACGCCGGGGCGGACGACTACGTGACCAAACCCTTTGGCATGAATGAGCTCCTCGCACGCCTACGTGCCGCCGTGCGCCGGGCCGCGCCAGCCGACACCACCGAAGCCGTCGTCGAGGCCGGAGACCTCACGATCGATCTGGCCCGCCGGAGAGTGTTGCGCCAAGGGAGCGAGGTCCGGCTCAGCCCGACCGAGTGGGCGTTGATCGAGGTCCTGGTCCGCAACCGCGGCAAGCTCGTGAGCCGCAAGCAGCTCCTGCAGGAAGTCTGGGGTCCCGGCTACGGCACCGAGACCGGCTACCTGCGCGTCTACGCTGCCCAACTTCGCCGCAAGCTCGAGCGGGACCCCGCCCACCCGCGCCACATCATCACCCAGCCCGGAATGGGATACCTGTTCGAGACGACATGAGCGCTCCTACTCGGCGCTCGCGGTTGCGCTCGCCCTCGGTGTCGTGGTGGCGGCGCGGGCGCGACGGCGCCTGAGGCGTCTTCTCGGTCAGCGCCGCGACCAGCCCCTTCGCTTCCTGAGGCCTGTCTCCGTAGCGGGCAAGATTGCGCTGACCCTTGGCATGACGGCATTCACGGCCCTTGCCTGGTCGGAGGCCACCGGAAGCATACCGTTGGCGACGAGCGTTCTCGGGGGTGTCGTGGCGTTGCTGCTACTGCCCGGCACCGTCGTCGGGCTGATCGAGGCGAGGAGCTCCGGTGCCACCGACCTCGCCGGCAGCGATGTCTGGTGCATCGCGGCCAACGGCCGGGTGCCGGATCCCGACACGCCGGTGCCCGACCTGCATGTGCTCGCGGGCGGGTTTCCGGACGGCGTCGTCGTCCAACCGCGCCGGTTCGGCGACCCGTCGTATCCCGCGCTGCCCTGACACGGAGCCGTCGCGCGGCCCCAGAATCGTCACCTGACATGCATCAGACGGTCATCTCTTGGCAAATGCGGTCTCGGTTTCTGGCGCGTCGGGGCGGGTCACCTGGCAGACTCGACTCTCGACACCCCCTCGCCGTCGGCCATCCTGGCGGCGTACGGTTGCCCGACCTGATGCCTGCCGTGCGCACGCGACTCGCAAAGACGCGATGAGCCACGAGCTTTGCGAGGCAGAGCCCCGGGAAGCGCCGGAGTTCGCCGGGCGCCGTGGAATGTTCAAGCATCTTTGGGGGAGACATGCCAGACGCAGACGCCGTCCTCGACGCCGCCGGACTGCACAATCCGCACGTGCACGAGTTCGTGCGCTACTGGTCCGACGTGACCGGCGCCGCGAGGATCGAGGTCGTCAGCGCGGCCGATGATCATCGACTCATCGAGGAGTCGCTGGCGGCCGGCGAGATCGTCCCCGCGGGCGACGGTCTCTACTACTCGCGCAGCTACTCCAAGGACACGGCTCGGTGCGAGGAGCGCACCATCGTCGCCACCAGCGACCCGGCGGACCGGGGCGTCTACAACAACTGGCGCCCGGCCGAGGAGATCAAGGCGATCGTCGAGGAGAAGATGAGAGGCGCTGCGGCAGGTAAGACGCTGTACGTCATCCCGTACCTGATGGCCCCGCCTGGCTCACCGCTCGAGGAGTACGCGGCGGGCGTCGAGCTGACCGACAACCGCACCGTCGTCCTCCACATGATCCGGATGTCGCGCGTCGGCCCAGCGTTGGTGGAGAACCTCGCGGATCCGGCGAGCTTCGTGCGCGGCGTGAACGTGACCGGCGACCTGGAGAACCTCGGCCAGGGCACGCCGTCAGACCAGCGGTACTTCGTGACGGTGGCCGACGAGCGCCTCATCCTGCACTTCGGCTCCAGCTACGGCGGGAACGCGCTGCTCGGGAAGATCGCCCACGGCCTGCGCCAGGCCGCCTATGACGGCAAGGCTTCGGGGAAGTTCCTGTCCGAGCAGTTCATGCTGATCGGCATCCGCGACAAGCTGACCGGGCGGACGTACCACGTGTGTGGCGGCTTCCCGAGCGCGTCGGGGAAGACGAACCTGGCGATGATGCTGGCGCCCGAGAGCCTCCGCGAGCGCTACTACGTCGAGTTCTTCGGTGACGACATCGCGTGGCTCAGGGTCGACCCCGAGGACGGCCGCGTCTACGGCATGAACCCCGAGTTCGGCGTCTTCGGCGTCGCGAAAGACACGAACGAGAGCAGCAACCCGAACGCGATCCATGCGGTCGCGCCGGGGTCTCGCGCGCTCTTCACCAATGTCGCGTACCGCGCGGAGACCGAGGAGACGTGGTGGGAGGGTCGCGCGCCCGACTACCCCGCGGACGTCGCGGGTTGGCGTGACTGGAAGGGCCACCTGATCTCCGAGCGTCCGATCGAGCGCCAGCGCTCGAAGGCTGCGGGCGACGAGTGGGCCCACCCGAACAGCCGGTTCACCACGACGCTCGCCAATGTCCCGAACGCCTCCCCGGACTCGATGGACCCCAAGGGTGTGCCGATCGACGCGATCATCTTCGGCGGGCGGGTCCGCGACCGAGAGCCGCTGATCAGGGCCATCACCGATCTGGCCGAGGGCGTCTACGACGGCCTCACGCTCGGCGCGGAGGCGACCGCGGCGGCCGAGGGCAAGGCGGGCGTGCTGCGCTACGACCCGATGTCGATGCGGCCGTTCATGTCGTACTCGGAGGGCGAGTACGCGGCGCACTGGCTGAAGATCCTCGGCGAGGCGACCGAGATGCCCATCTTCGCCCACGTCAACTGGTTCCAGCGTGACGCCGACGGTCGCTTCCTGTGGCCGGGCTACGGCGAGAACCTGCGCGCCCTGCTCTGGCTGATCGATCTCAAGGAGGGCCGCGTCACCGGCGTGCCCACCGCCATCGGCACCTTGCCGAGCGCCGAGGAGCTCTCGCTCGAGGGCCTGGACATCGCCGACGAGGACCTCAGCCGACTGCTCTCCTACGATCCCGACCTCTGGAGCAGGGAGATGCAGAGCCGCGAGGCGCACCTCAAGCAGTTCGAGAACCTGCCGGACGAGATCTGGGCTGCGCACTGGCGGATGGCCAAGGCGCTCGCGGAGGAGAGCCGCGAGAGCGCGTAGATCTCGCGCACGCTTGGTGTGGATCGTGGGTAGATCCCTCATCGACCGGTGGTCGTGCCGATCTCGGCTCCCGCTGGGCTCGTCAACCGGTACCTTCGTAACTTACGCTTCCGTAGGTAACGAGAGGCTGCCTTGGTGACTTTCATGTCCGCACGACCCGGCTCGGCCTGGACCGGTGACCGTTCGCTGCCCCTGGTGATCCAGGGCGGGATGGGTGTGGCCGTGTCGTCCTGGCGGTTGGCCTCGGCGATCGCGGGGGCGGGACAGCTCGGCGTCGTCTCGGGCACCGCGCTGGACGTGGTCCTGGCCCGTCGGCTCCAGGACGGCGACCGGGACGGTTCGGCGCGCCGTGCGCTCGCGGCATTCCCGGCGGCCGCCGTCGCTGCTCGCGCAGTCGCACGCTACTTCCAGGCGGATGGGCGAGCCCCGGGCACTCCGTACCGCCCCGTGCCCCGGCTCGCCGTGCACCAGACCCCGGCAGCGCAAGAGCTGGCGATCCTGGCCAACTTCGCCGAGGTCTGGCTGGCCAAGGAGGGTCACGACGGCCTCGTCGGCATCAACTACCTCGAGAAGCTGCGGATGGCCACCCCGGCCGCCGCCTACGGTGCGATGCTGGCCGGCGTCGACTTCGTGCTGATGGGGGCCGGCATCCCTCGTGACATCCCGCACCTGCTGCGCGAGCTGGCCGAGCACCACGTCGTGCAGCTCCCTATCGATGTCGCAGGCGCCGAGCCGGGCAGCCATACCGTCGACCTCGACCCGCGCGCCGTGCTCGGGACGGACCTGCCGTTGCTGCACCGCCCGATGTTCCTGGCGATCATCTCGGCCCACGCTCTCGCGGCCTATCTCGCCCGGGACGAGCACATCCGTCCGGATGGCTTCGTCGTCGAGGGGCCGGTGGCGGGTGGCCACAACGCGCCACCGCGCGGTCAGCTCGTCCTCGACGAGCTCGGTCAGCCGGTCTTCGGCCCGCGCGACGACGCCGACGTCGGCAAGATCGCGGCGATCGGGCTGCCGTTCTGGCTCGCGGGCTCCTACGGCACGCCCGAGGCGCTCACCGAGGCACGGGCACAGGGGGCGGCCGGCGTTCAGGTCGGCACCTTGTTCGCGATGAGCGAGGAATCCGGGCTGACTCCTGCGCTCAGGGGTGCGCTCCAGGAGCGGCTGCGCGCCGGCACGCTCGAGGTGCGGACCGACTCGCGCGCCTCGCCCACCGGGTTCCCGTTCAAGATCGCCCAGCTGCCCGGCACGATGTCGGACCTGACCGTCGCCGACCGCCGTCCCCGGCTGTGCGACCTCGGGTACCTGCGCACGCCCTATCAGCGGGACGGTGGCGCCATCGGCTACCACTGCCCGGCCGAACCGCTGAGCACCCACCTGCGCAAGGGTCATGCGGTCGAGGAGGCCACCGGACGGGCCTGCCTGTGCAACTCCTTGACCGCGAATGTCGGTCTGGGCCAGACCCGCGCCGACGGCTATGCCGAGGAGCCGCTGGTCACCCTCGGGGCGAACCTGGACGGTGCGCGCCGGCTCGCGGCGATCTATCCGGATGGTTGGTCGGCGCTCGAGGCGCTGCGCTGGCTGGTGGGTGGCAACGTGCCGCCGGCGAGTGCGGTGCGGACGGGGAAAGCGGACACCCGCACCGAACCCACCCACGTCCTGGTGCCTCAGAGCCAGAGCGGCGCGAGATAGCCCACGAGCACGGCGCCGGCCCCGAGCGAGCCAATGACCAGGGCGACCACCTTCCAGCGGGCGATGATCAGCATGCCGCTGATGGCGCCGACGCCCGTCCCGGCACCGGTGACCAGGAACGCGAGCGCCGCGCCGGCGGGTCGTCGTCGCGCCTTCGACATGCCGCGGGCGCGCCGGTCTGATGCAATGACCTCGGGATGCTCACCACGGTGACGAGGAGCTCGAAGTGCGCGCCAGGGTGCGGCAACGGATCGGGCTGATCCGGTGACCCAGAGCTGGGCCTACACCGGCGGCCCGCCCATGCCCGCGGCCGGCAACCCCGTCACGCTCGTCGAAGGCGCGACGTTCTGCATCAGCGGGCGTTCGGGCGACATCCATCCTGGGGCCGAGCAGGGGCTCTTCTATCGAGACACCCGCTTCCTCTCACGCTTCGCCCTCGAGGTCGACGGCCGGCCGCTCGAGACGCTCGCCGCGCACTGTCCCGCTCCGTACTCCGCGGTGTTCGTGACCCGCCGGGCGCCGAGAGCCGGCACGGCCGACAGCACCCTCCTGGTGGTCCGGCGCCGGTACGTCGGCAACGGGATGCTCGAGGAGATCACCTTCCGCAACCTCGGGCGGGAGGTGGCCGGCGTCGCGGTCTCGGCGATGGCCGATGCCGACTTCGCCAGTCTGTTCGCGGTGAAGGAGGGTCGAGCCCGACCGAAGGACGAGATCCAGGAGGACGCTCGCGGGGACGTGCTGACCCTGGCCTACGACGTCGGCGACGAGAGCCGAGGCATGACCTTGTCGGGGACCGGCGGGGCCGTGGCGCGACCGGGGCGGTTGACCTGGGGACTGGTGATACCGGCTCGTGGCGAGATCACGGTGTCGATCCAGCTCACGCCGTCGCTCGACGGCGTCGAGGCGACGCCGAGGTACCGTCCCGGCCTACCCATCGAGACGAGCCAGCCGGCCGAGCTGTTGGCCGCCTGGCGGGCGACGGCCCCGGTGATCACGACGCCGTACCGGCAGCTCCCTGCGCTCGTCGCCACGAGCGCCGAGGACCTCGGCGTGCTGCGGATCTTCGACCCCGTGCACCCGGACCGGGTCGTGGTCGCGGCCGGCGCACCGTGGTTCATGACCCTCTTCGGGCGGGACGCGCTGCTGACGAGCTGGATGACACTCCCGCTGGATGCCTCGCTCGCGCACGGGACCCTGCACACCCTGGCCGACCTCCAGGGTGTGAAGGTCGACCCGCTGAGCGAGGAGCAGCCCGGGCGCATCCTGCACGAGGTCCGCCACGGCCTGGACACCGAGTCGGCGCTCGGTGGCGGCAGCGTCTACTACGGCAGCATCGACTCGACGCCGCTGTTCGTCATGCTGCTCGGCGAGCTGCACCGCTGGGGCCTGGACCGCACCGAGGTCGAGGACCTGATGCCGCACGCCGACCGGGCCCTGACCTGGATCGAGCAGTACGGGGACCGGGACGGCGACGGGTTCGTCGAGTATCAGCGCGCCACCGACCGGGGCCTGGTCAACCAGGGCTGGAAGGACTCGTTCGACGGCATCAGCTTCGCTAACGGCAAGCTCGCGGAGGCGCCGATCGCGCTCGCTGAGGTGCAGGGCTACACGTATGCGGCGTACCTGTCCAGGGCGCACTTCGCGCACGAGGACGGCGACGTCGAGGTCACCGAGTACTGGAGCAACAAGGCGGCGACGCTCAAGCGCCGCTTCAACGAGGCCTTCTGGCTGCCCGACCGCGGCTATTTCGCCATCGCGCTCGATGCCGACAAGCGCCCGGTCGACGCCCTGGCCTCCAATCTGGGTCACTGTCTGTGGACCGGCATCGTCGACGCGGACAAGGCCGCGTCGGTCGCAGCACATCTGTTGTCACCGGAGATGTTCAGCGGGTTCGGCATCCGGACGCTGGCGACGTCGATGGGTGCCTACAATCCGATCAGCTATCACAACGGCTCGGTGTGGCCGCACGACAACGCGATCGCCGCGGCCGGACTGATGCGGTACGGATTCGTGGCCGAGGCACAGCGGGTCGCGATGGGCCTGCTCAGTGCCGCGGAGCTGCTCGGCGGCCGGCCTCCCGAGCTGTTCTGTGGTTTCGATCGTGACGAGTTCGCCTCGCCAGTTCCGCATCCCACCTCGTGCTCACCCCAGGCCTGGGCGTCGGCCGCGCCGCTCTTCCTGCTGCGGACCCTGTTGCGGTTCGAGCCGTCCGTCCCGCTCGGCCGGGTGTGGTGCGACCCGGCGGTCCCGGAGCCGTTCCTGCCGTTGCGGGTGGAGCGGATCCACCTGGCCGGCCGCCCGGTGACCGTCGAGGTGAGCGAGTCCGGCTGGCGCGTGACGGGACTTCCGGACGGCGTCGAGCTGGTCCGTGAGGCGCGCGCTCCGCTGACCCGACGGCACGCGCATGGATAGCCTGCTCCCCGCTCGGTATCTGTTGGGACCTCGGCGAGATCCCGGTAGCCTCGGGTTCAGGCTCCGTCAGCAGTCCGACTGCCCGGGCGTGGTTCGTCCCGAGAGGTCGCCGAGAGGCCGTCGTCCCGAATCATGGGGCGCCGCCGACGCCCACCGGGCTCGGCCGACGCGAGCGGCGCACGTGCGGTCGCGCGGAGGGGAGACGGGCGCATGAAGACGGCGTCGGTGACACCACTCGTCCCGGGCCGCGGCGCGGCAGCGCGAGGCCTACGGATCGCCATGGTCGCACCCCCGTACTTCACGCTCCCGCCCATCGGCTACGGCGGCATCGAGGTGGTGGTGGCCGGGCTGGTGGACGAGCTGGTCGAACGCGGGCATCTCATCACCCTCCTCGGCGCGGGACGGAACGGAACCCGTGCACAGACCTTCTTGAGCACGTACGCGGAGCCGCCGGCCGAGAAGCTCGGCGAGGCCCTTCCCGAGGTCGTGCACGCGGCCCGCGTCGGTGAGCTCCTTGCGGACTGCGACGTCGACCTCATCCACGACCACACGTTGGCCGGCCCATTGCTCGCTCGCGGCCGGCACGTGCCGACCGTCGTCACGGTGCACGGCCCGGCGACGGGTGACGTGGGCGATCTCTATCGCGCGCTCGGTGACTCGGTCCGCCTCATCAGCATCTCCGACTCGCAACGGGCCTCCGCGCCGGACCTGCCATGGCTGGCCACGGTGCACAACGCCATCCCCGTTTCCACGTTCCCGTTCCAGGTCGAGAAGGACGACGTCGCGCTCTTCCTCGGGCGGTTCCATCCCGAGAAGGCCCCGCACCTGGCGATCGATGCGGCTCGCGCTGTGGGCCTGCCCATCGTGCTCGCGGGCAAGTGCAGCGAACCGGTCGAGCGCGAGTACTTCGCGCGCGAGATCGAGCCGCGACTCGGCCCCGACGTCGAGATCTTCGGGGTGGCCGACGCGGACCAGAAGCGCCGACTTCTCGCCCGGGCCTGCTGCCTCCTCTTCCCGATCTGCTGGGAGGAGCCCTTCGGGCTGGTCATGATCGAGGCGATGGCGTGCGGGACCCCGGTGGTCGCATTCCGGCGCGGCGCAGTCCCTGAGATCGTCGTCGACGGGGTGACCGGCGTGATCGTGGACGAGCCGGGAGAGCTGCCCGATGCGATCCGGCTGGCGCGGCGGCTTGATCCGCACGACTGCCGCGCGCACGTCGAGCAGCACTTCAGCACTGCATCTATGGTCACCGGCTACGAGCTGGCTTATCGCCGGCTGCTCGACGAGGAGCGAGGCAGCAGCCCTGCCGCAAGCGCGTCGCGGTAGCCGGTGCCATGGACCAGGACCGCACCACCGGCGATACCGTGATCCCCTTTCAGGGCCTTGCATCCGAGGACCGCCGCTGCACGTGTCCGGGACCGGTCAGTCGCCCTTCCCGGTGATCTTCGAGACGAGGTGTCCGGGCAGCACCTCGTAGTGATCCGGCACCACCCGGAACACGCCCCGGCCACCCGTCATCGAACGGAGGTCGAGGGTGTACCGGGCCAGCTCGGCCTCGGGCACGATGGCCTGGATCTCGTGCCGACCGCCCTCGAGCGCGGTGGTGCTGGTGATCCGGCCTCGTCGTGAGCTGAGGTCTCCGAGGACGTCTCCCTGGAAGCCGGCTGGGACGTTGACGGTGAGCCGGCAGACCGGTTCGAGAACGCTCGTGCCCGCCTTGGTCAGCGCCTCACGCAAGCCGTGCGCCGCGGCCGTCCGGAACGCCATGTCCGAGGAGTCGACGGTGTGGTACTTGCCGTCGTAGCACTCAACCCGCACGTCGACCACCGGGAAGCCGTGCAGCCCCCCCGCGGCCATCGCCTCGTGGATCCCGCGCTCGACCGCCGGGATGTAGTTGCGCGGGATCGAACCGCCGACGATCGAGTCGACGAACGCGCTGCCCTCGCCCCGTGCGACCGGGCTCACCCGTAGCTGAGCCACCGCGAACTGACCGTGGCCGCCCGACTGCTTCTTGACCCGACCCTCGGCCTCGGCCGGGCCCGCGATCGTCTCGCGGTACGCGATGTGCACCGGCTCGGTCCTGACGTTGACGCCGAACTTGCGCGCGAGTCGCTCGAGCGCGACCGCGAGATGCGTGTCACCGATGCCGCGCAAGAGCGTCTGGCCGGTCTGACCGCCTTCGCCGGTGCGGTCGACGATGAGCGCCGGGTCTTCCGCCGCGAGGCGCTGGAGCGCGCCGGAGAGCTTGTCGTCGTCGGCCTGGCTGACCGGGAGCAGAGCGAGCGCGTAGGTGGTGGGCCGCGGCGCGGGACCGTCCACGAACACCGGGATCGCTCGAGCACACAGCACCGACCCGGTGGGACTCCCGCTGAGCTTCGCGACGGCGGCGATGTCGCCTGCGACGACAGCGTCCGTGGGCAGGTGCTCCTTGCCGCGCAGGTGGAACAGACCGTGTAGCCGCTCCTCGGCCCCACTGGTCGCGTTCACCAGGTGGTCCTCGGCCTTGATCGTGCCGGAGAGCACCTTGAACAACGAGAGCTGACCGACGAAGGGGTCCGCCACGGTGGAGAAGATGTACGCCGCGGCCGGTCCCTTCGGGTCGGCCACGATCTCGGTCGGTTCCTTGCCCAGACGCGCCGGCGTCGGGCGGTCGGCTGGTGAGGGACCGATCTCGCAGAGGTAGTCGGCCAGTCGGTCGATGCCGACTCCGGTCAGCGCCGAGCCGAGCAGGACCGGGAACTCGCCGCCGTCGAGGACCTCGTGCGCGAGCGTCCGCTCCAGCTCGGCCGCGGTCGGGACGTCTCCGGAGAGGTACCGCTCGAGCTGCTCGACGTCGCCGGAGACGATCTCCTCGGTGACCTCCTCGTGCAGCCGGTGCTCCTCGTCCTCGACATCCGCGGGCAGTGCCTGAGCGTGGTGGGAGCCGTCGGCGGCGTAGTCCAGGCCCTCGTCCGCAAGGACGTCGGCGAGGCCGTGCAGAGCCTCCTCCTCGCCGAGCGGCAGCTCGAGCGGTACCACGGCCGAGCCGAAGCGCTCGCGGAGCTGACTGAGTACGCGGTGGAAGTCGGCGCGAGGCCGGTCCTCCTTGGTGACAAAGATCAACCGCGGGATCCGCGCGGCTTGGCACTGCTCCCAGACGAGCTCGGTCCCCACTTCGATGCCATCGACCGCGCTCACGACGACGAGCGCCAGGTCCGCGACGCTCAGTGCGGCGTCGACACCCCCCGCGAAGTCGGCGTATCCGGGTGTGTCGATCAGGTTGACCTGGTACTTCTCACCGTCGGGGGCCGTCCAGGTGAACGGGGCGACGGCGAGCGCGAGAGACATCCCGCGGGCGATCTCCTCGGGCTCATGGTCGGACACCGTGGTGCCGTCCTCGACCCGGCCGGGGCGCGAGATGACTCCGGCCCGGAACAGCAGGGCCTCCGTCAGCGTCGTCTTCCCACAGCCGGCGTGACCGACCACAGCCACGTTGCGGATCTTCGGCGTCGTTGCCGTGTCCATCTGCGTCTCCTTCGTCGGAGCGGGCGTTTCGATCATGCTAGTGAACTGGTCCAGCGCGAACGGGACCAACGTCTCTGTTGTCGGCAGAAGACCGCTCGGATTCGCCTGCAGATGGGGCTACGGCCGCGCTACCTTCGCGCCATGCCGGACACTGCGGTTGGTCTCGCTCCCTCGTGGGTGCGGGTCGTTCTGATCGCCCTTTCGCTGCTGACCGCGGTCGGCGCCGCCGGTGGGGCCGCCATGCTCATCACGAAGGGCCTGGGCGACTGGCTGGTGACGGACACCCGTCTCGGTGCACTCGGCTTCACCAGCTGGGCGCCGGGAGGTGTGCTCCTGGCGCTGGGCGTCGCGCTGCCGATGGCGGTCGCGGGCGTGATGGTCTGGGCGAACCACCCGTGGGGGCTGATGGTTGCCCTGCTCGCCGGTCTGGCGCTGATGTGCTGGATCGTCGTCCAGGTGACGATGATCGGCTTCTCGACCTGGCTGCAGCCGGTCTTCTTCCTTGTCGGCGGAGCGGTGGCGTCGTTCGCGATGCTGGTGATCCGGGCTACCCCGTAGCCCGGATCAGCGCAGCACAGCACCAGCGTCAGCTCGCGTTGAGGATGTCCACCACGAAGACGAGGGTCGAGCCGGCCGGGATCGGACCGTTCGCGGTGGTTCCGTAGCCCTGGTCCGGCGGCACCACGAGCAGGACCTGGCTGCCGACCGCCTTCCCGATGAGCCCGGTCTCCCAGCCCTTGATGACCTCGCCCGAGCCGATCGTGGTCGAGAACGTCGAGCCCTTGTCCCATGACGAGTCGAACTTGTTGCCGTCCCAGGTCCAGCCGGTGTAGTGCACCGTGATGGTCTGTCCGGACTGGACCGCCTGGCCCGCGCCCGTGATCAGGTCCTGGGCGACGAGAGTGGTCGGCTTGACGGCAGCCGGGAGCGTGACGCTCGGCGCTCCGTTCGAGTCCAGGGTGACCGCCGGGAGTCCGCCGACGGGAGCGACCGTCGTGCCTTGGGCGCGGCTCAGGATCGTCTTGGCCGAGATGACGTCCATGGAGAGAACCGTCGTGGTCTGGTTCGTGGTGTCGACGACCGCCACGAGGGCCCGCACGCCGACCTTCTGACCGACGAGCACGTCGTTGATGGCAGTCATCAGGTCGGCCTCGCCGAGCACGAAGACGTCTGGCTTCGTCGTGTAGTTGTTGCCGACCGCGCTGCCGTCCTTGCCGTTGACGGCGACGTAGTTGATCTGCAGGGCCTGGCCCTTCTTCAGATCCTCACCCGTGCCCGGTGCGACCACCCGGGCGATCGTCGCGGAGACGGTGAAGGGCTGGGTGAAGGTGATCGTCGGCGCGGAGCCGAACGGCCCGTCCACCTTGACCGCGGCGAGGGCCGCGATGTCAGCAGGGGACGCCGTGACGGCGGCGGTCGCGGAGCTGCCGGGTGTCGAGCCCGTGCTCTTCGCCGCCGTACCGCTGCCGGCGCAGCCCGTGAGAAGGAGCAAGGCGGCCAAGGCCACCACGGTCAATCGGCGCACAGTCGTACCTCTCGTCATCGGCCTGATCAACGGTGTCGACCTGCGGGCGGAGCGCCGCAGGGTGATCAGGCCCCGTACTCTAAACGACGCGGCTGTGAGTGGGCTGAGAGCGCCACTGGATGGAGCGGACCTGGCGGCGTGGCCCGACCATCGTGAAATATTTACTTGCAGTAATGACGTATGCTAACGATATGAGCAAGAGCCCCACTTCCGGACCCTCGTCCGCGTCATCGGCGGCGGCCGCCACGCCGTCGCAGTGCCGCCCGACCGCCTTGGCCGCGGAGCTGCGCGTCTCGCTCATCCATGCGGTCCGGCGGATCCGGCTCGAACGCAGCAGCGAGCACATCACCGACGGGCAGTACTCGGTCCTCGCGGGCCTCGCGAACAACGGTCCGATGACGCCGGGCGAGATCGCCGAGCGAGAGCAGGTCAAGCCGCCGTCGATGACCCGGACCGTCAACGTCCTGGCCGACGCCGGGCTCGTCACACGTGCCGCTCACCCGAGCGACGGACGTCAGGTCATGGTCTCGGTGACCGAGGCGGGGATCGCGGAGGTGCGCGAGACGAGGCGGCGCCGTGACGCGTGGCTGTCCCATCGGCTCGCGGAGCTCACCACCGAGGATCGCGCCACGCTGGCCCGGGCCTCCGACATCTTGCGCGAGGTGGCCGGTAAGTGAGTCCCACCTTCGGCTCTCTGCAGTACCACAACTACCGGTTGTGGTTCTCCGGCGCGCTCGTCAGCAACGTCGGCACCTGGATGCAGCGGGTGGCGCAGGACTGGCTCGTGCTCACCGTGCTCTCGCACGACTCCGGTCTCGCCGTCGGCGTCATCACGGCGCTGCAGTTCGCGCCGATCCTGCTGCTGTCTGCGTGGGCCGGCCTGCTGGCGGACCGGGTACCCCGCCGAGCGCTGCTGTTCGGCACCCAGGCGGCCCAGGGCCTGCTTGCCGTCGGCCTCGGCATCCTTGTGCTGGGCGGGCACGTCCAGCTGTGGCACGTCGCGATCTTCGCCACTCTGCTCGGCTGTGTCTCTGCGATCGACGCACCGGTGCGACAGATCTTCGTCGCCGAGCTGGTCCCGATGGAGAAGCTGTCGAACGCGGTCGGGCTGAACAGTGCCTCGTTCCACGCGTCCCGGATGATCGGGCCTGGGCTGGCCGGTCTGCTGATCGCGGCGGTGGGCACCGGTTGGGTCTTCATCATCAACGGTGCGTCGTTCGTCGCAACCATGGTCGTGCTGTTCCTGATGCGCCCTCAGCTGATGCACCGGCTGCCGCGGGCGCCGCGGGCGTCGGGCCAGATCCGCGAGGGTCTGCGCTACGTCCGGAACCGGAGCGACATCATCGTGATCTTCATCGTGGTGAGTGTGGTGAGCACCTTCGGACTCAACTTCCAGCTGACCTCGGCGATGATGGCGCGGGTCGAGTTCGGTCGTGGCCCGGGGGAGTACGGGCTGCTCGGGTCGGTGATGGCGATCGGGTCGGTGGCCGGAGCGCTCCTCGCGGCCCGGCGGGAACGCCCGCGGGTGCGCCTGGTCGTCGGTGCGGCCTTCGGCTTCGGGATCGCGGAGGGTGTCCTGGCCCTGATGCCGAACTACGCCTGGTTCGCCGTTGCGTGCATCCCGGTCGGGTTTGCCTCTCTGACGATGATGACGGCGGCCAACACCGCGATCCAGATGACGACCGAGCCGACGATGCGCGGCCGGGTGATGGCCCTCTACATGATCGTCTTCCTCGGTGCGACGCCGGTCGGCTCGCCGATCGTCGGCTGGATCGCGGAGGTGTTCGGGCCGCGCTGGTCGCTCGGGGTCGGTGCCATCAGTGCGCTGCTGGTCTCCGCCGGCGCCGCGCTGTGGGCGCGCCGTCGCTGGGATGTCACGGTCCACTACCACGGAGGCCTGCCGCCGCGGGTCGAGCTCCGGAACGCCGCCGTCGCGGGCGACTCCCCGGGCGACGGCAAGGCAGGTCCCGCTGCTCTCGAGGTGCCGGTCGACCCCACGCCGCCGGACTGAGAACCGCCGCTCGGAGCGCTTGGCCGGACATCGGTTCCCGAAATGCCCCTGCGGCGGGGACAGTTGCGAGATGATCCGGCTTCATCGGTCCCGCGATCGGTCGTCGGAACACCCGCGGAGCCGGGAGGATTCACCGTGGCGAGAACCTCGACCCCCGTGGCGCAACGCTCGACGCGTCCGCTCTGGGGCACCTACCTCGTTCTCGCGGTGTGTCTGCTCATCCCCGCACTGCGCAGTCTCGCTCGGCTTGTCGGCGTCCTGATGGCCGTGACCACCCTCGGCTGGATCGCCGTCCTGTATCGCGACGCGCGGCGCTAGGGCCATTTCGACGAGTCATCGCGAGATTTGGTCACTCCTTGGCAGAGTCATGACCTAGGTCCCATCCTCGGTAGCCCTTCGCTTCACTAGCGTTGAGCCACCCGAGGGAGGCGTCTATGACAGACGACACACGAGTACTGGGTCTGGCCGGGCTCCAAGCGTTGATCGACGCCCTCGGCCTCCGGGGCTACACGGTGATCGGACCGACTGTTCGTGACGGCGCGATCGTCAATGCCCCCATCTCCAGTCTCGACGACTTGCCGCGCGGCATCGGCGACGAGCAGGACGCGGCGCACTACCGGTTGCGGGACCGCGGGGACGAGGCGCTGTTCGGCTTCGCCGCGGGTGCCCAGTCGGCGAAGCCGGTCCTCTTCCCGTCCGACGAGCTGCTCTGGCGCAGCCGCCGGACGGCGGACGTCACCGTGATCGATCGCGAGGTGGAGCCCCCGCCGGGACCGCCCTATGCGCTCATCGGCGTGCGGTCGTGCGACCTGCGCGCCATCTTGATGCACGACCAGATCCTGCTCGAGCGGACTGCCGCCGACGTCCACTACGCGGCCCGCCGGGCCGAGTCGTTCGTCGTCGCGGTGGCGTGCACCGACCCCGCGGGGACCTGCTTCTGCGTCTCGATGGACACCGGCCCGAGCCCGCGCGGCGGCTACGACCTCGCGCTGACCGAGCTGTATGCGGATGGCGAGCATCGGTTCGTCGTCGCCGTCGGCACCGATCGCGGCGCCGAGGTGCTCGCCGAGGTGGCGGCCACCACGGCCACGGCCGACGACGTGGCCGTCGCCGAGCGGGTCATCACCGAGGCGTCGGGCCGGATGGGCCGCGCGCTCCAGACGGACGGGCTCAAGTACCTGCTGTACGCGAACGTCGAGTCCCCGCACTGGGACGACGTCGCATCCCGCTGCCTGGCGTGCACGAACTGCACCCTCGTCTGCCCGACCTGCTTCTGCACGTCGGTGGAGGACGTCACCGACCTGACGGGTGTCAATGCGGAGCGGCACCGGGTCTGGGACTCGTGCTTCTCCGAGGAGTTCTCCTACATCCACGGCGGGAGCGTTCGGGAATCGACCCGATCTCGGTACCGCCAGTGGATCACGCACAAGCTCGCCGCCTGGGAGGACCAGTTCGGGTCCTTCGGGTGTGTCGGCTGCGGTCGGTGCATCACCTGGTGCCCCGCCGGGATCGACATCACGGTTGAGGCGGCGGCGCTCCGCGGCACCCCGCGGAAGACGAGTCAGAGGAGCTAGAGGGCACCGAGATGCAGACCATCGAGGAATACCTGCCGGAGCACCCGTTCTTCGCCGGGCTCGACCAGCCGACGCTCGAGCTGCTGGCGGGCTGCGCCACGAATGTGCACTTCGACGCGAACGAGGTGCTGTTCCACGAGGGCGACCAGGCGGACACGTTCTACATCGTGCGCAAGGGGCTCATCGCGATCCAGGTCCAGAGCCCGTCGGCCGGCGGGGTCGTCGTCGACACCGCTGAGGCGGGCGGCGTGGTCGGCTGGTCGTGGCTGGTGCCCCCGTACCGCTGGATGTTCGACGCGCGAGCGTCGGAGCCCACCAGCGCGGTCGCCTTCGACGGGGCCTGCTTGCGCGGCAAGTGCGAGAGCGACCCGGCGGTCGGCTACGCGCTCATGCAGCGTGTTGCGCGGGTCATGCTTGACCGCCTCGAGGCTGCCCGGCTCCGCCTGATCGACATGTACGGGAGCTCCTCGTGACCAGTCTTGCCGAGCACGACCACGCCGACGCCGCGGCGCACGCACTGGCCGCCGGCGATGCGATGCTTCCCCGGCCCTACCGCGTCGTGCGCACCCGCCAGGACACGCGTGACACGGTAACGCTCCAGCTCGAGCCGGTGGACGGCGTGCCGCTGAAGTTCTCGGCGGGACAGTTCACGATGCTGCACGCGTTCGGCGTCGGCGAGGTGCCGATCTCGATCAGCGGTGACCCGACCAAGGAGGGTCTGCTCGAGCACACCATCCGCAACGTCGGGAGTGTGTCCGGCGCGCTCGTGGCTGCCGCGCCTGGCACCATCCTGGCTGTCCGTGGTCCGTTCGGCACCGGCTGGGACGTCTCGGACGGAATGGGCGGCGACGTCGTCTTCATCACCGGTGGCATCGGCCTGGCGCCGCTGCGGCCCGCCATCCTCGAGCTGCTCGCGAACCGCGAGAAGTACAACCGGGTGGCGCTGCTGTACGGCGCCCGCACCCCCGACGACATCCTGTTCGGGGACGAGCTGCGCAAGTGGGCGGACCTCCTCGGCATCGTGGTCGAGGTCACGGTGGACAGCGGCCCGCACAGCTGGCGCGGTCGGGTCGGCCTGGTCACTCAGCTGATCCCGCGCATCGCCTTCGACCCGGCCAACACCGTTGCCCTGGTCTGCGGACCTGAGGTGATGATGCGAGCCTGCGCTACGGCGCTGCGCGGTCGCGGCGTGCCGGCGGCCAGCATCCGGCTCTCGATGGAACGCAACATGAAGTGCGGCGTAGGACTGTGCGGGCACTGCCAGCTCCGCGAGCTCTTCATCTGCGTCGACGGCCCGGTGCTCACCTACGAGCGCCTTGCGCCCCTGATGTCGCGATGGGAGCTCTGAGATGACCGAGGCACCTGCCTTGCCGAAGCTCGCGGTCTGGAAGTTCGCTTCCTGCGACGGCTGTCAGCTCACCCTGCTGAACTGCGAGGACGAGCTCCTGACGATTGTCGGCGCCGTGAACATCGCCTACTTCCCGGAGGCGACCCGGGCGGTCGTCGCCGGTCCGTACGACGTGTCACTGGTTGAGGGCTCGATCACCACGCCGGAGGATGCTGAGCGGATCCACGAGATCCGGAGCATGTCGCGTTCGCTCGTGACCATCGGGGCCTGCGCCACCGCGGGCGGCATCCAGGCGCTGCGCAACTTCGGCAGCGTGGCCGAGTTCCGGTCGATCGTCTATGCCCACCCCGAGTACCTGAGCACCCTCGACCGGTCCACCCCCATCTCGGCACACGTGAACGTGGACTTCGAGCTCCGAGGCTGCCCGGTCGACAAGATCCAGCTGCTCGAGGTGCTCGCCTCGGCGCTCCAGTCCCGCAATCCTCGGATCCCCACGTACAGCGTGTGCGTGGAGTGCAAGCGGCGCGGCAACATCTGCGTCACGGTGGCCAACGGCACGCCGTGCCTGGGCCCGGTCACCCAGGCCGGCTGCGGCGCCCTCTGCCCGTCCTTCGCCCGCGGCTGCTACGGCTGCTTCGGACCGCAGGACAGTCCGAACATGGCCGGCTTCACCGAGCGCCTGCGTGGGCTCGGGATGAGCGACGAGGACGCCGTCCGGATCTACCGCACCTTCAATGCCGACGCCGAGGCCTTCCGGGCCGAGAGCGAACGAATCTCCCCCTCGAAGGAGGACGCGGCCCGATGACGCACAAGCTGAGCGACGGCGGCCAGGTACTGCACGTCGGGATGCTCGCCCGGGTCGAGGGCGAGGGCGGCATGCACATCGAGATCCACAACAACGTCGTGCAGTCGGTCAAGCTGAACATCTTCGAGCCGCCGCGCTTCTACGAGGCCTTCCTGCGGGGCCGCAAGTACACCGAGCCGCCGGACATCACGGCCCGCATCTGTGGCATCTGCCCGGTGGCGTACCAGACCGCTTCGGTCGAGGCGATCGAGCAGATCTGCGGTGCGGAGACGACCCCCGAGATCCAGGCGATGCGTCGCCTCCTGTACTGCGGAGAGTGGATCGAGAGCCACTCGCTGCACATCTTCATGCTCCACGCCCCGGACTTCCTGGGCTTCGACAGCGTGATCGAGATGGCGGCCGACTACGGCGACGTCGTCGAGATGGCGCTCCGGCTGAAGAAGGCCGGCAACGACCTGATGACGCTCGTCGGTGGCCGTGCGATCCACCCCGTCAATGTCAAGGTCGGCGGCTTCTACCGGATGCCCACCAAGCTTGAGATGCTCGCCCTTCGCCCGGCGATCGCGAGCGGTCTGGAAGAGGCGTTCGCCACCATCAAGCTTGTGTCGACCTTCGACTTCCCCGAGATGGAGCAGGCCTACGAGTACGTGGCGCTGCGTCACCCCGACTACTACGCGATCGAGCGCGGGACTGTCGTCTCGACCTCCGGTACCGCCTTCCCGGTGCGGGAGTTCCCCGACCATGTCAAGGAGTTCCACGTCGCGCACTCGAACGCGCTGCACGCCCAGCTGGACGGTGCGATGTACATGGTGGGCCCGCTCGCGCGCTACACCCTCAACTTCGCTCAGCTGAGCGAGCGCTGCAAGGCTGCCGCGAAGGAAGCCGGACTCGGCGAGACGTGCCGCAACCCGTTCAAGTCGATCATCGTGCGCGCGGTCGAGCTGGCCTACGCGTTCGAGGAGGCGCTGCGGATCATCGACGAGTGGAAGGACGGCGCCGCTCCGTCGGTCACCGTCACGCCCCGCGCGGGTGAGGGCTGTGGAGCCTCCGAGGCGCCGCGCGGCACCATCTTCCACCGCTATGTGCTGGACGCCGAGGGCGTGATCCAGGACGCGCAGATCGTGCCGCCGACGTCGCAGAACCAGCCGGCCATCGAGGCGGACCTGCGCGAAGCGGCGCAGAGCTGGGTGGACATGGACGACCACGACCTCACCCACCGGTGCGAGCACGCGATCCGCAACTACGACCCGTGCATCTCGTGCGCCACCCACTTCCTCGACCTGCGAGTAGACCGGTCATGACCCGCGCGGCCGGCGCCGAGCCGCTGGTGGTCGGGCTGGGAAGCCCCGACCGCGGTGACGACGGTGTCGGCCCGACGGTGGCAGGCGCGATTGCCGGCCTCGGCCTCGCCGGGGTGCGCGTCTCGGCCCACGAAGACCCGACTGACCTGATCCACCTGTGGGAGGGCGTTGACGTGGCAGTCGTGGTCGACGCGGTGATGTCCGGTCACGCGCCGGGCGAGATCGTTCTCTGCGAGGTGGGACGAGGCGAGGGCCCGCTGCCGGAGTCGTGCTGGGCGAAGACCGGACGCGGCGGGACGCACGCCTTTGGGCTCGCTGCTGCGGTCGAGCTGTCCCGGGCTCTCGGGCACCTTCCTCCGCGCGTGGTCCTGGTCGGCATCGAAGCGGCGAGCTTCGACCACGGAGCCCCGCTCAGCCCGGCCGTGGAAGCCGCTGTCGGCCCAGCCGTGGCCCAGGTACGCGCGGTGCTCACCGATGCATCGGCCGGACTCGATGCGTGATGCGACCGGGTGGGGTCGATGACCGGGGGCGCGTTGTTGTTCGCGCGTTACGCGTACCCGACCCATGCCCTCGGGCAGTGCGGCCCGGAGAAGCAGGCTGAGTTGTTCGAGCGGGTAGCGGCCGGTGTGGACGACCGCGAGCTCAGGCGCCTCGCGAAGACGTTCGAGGACGACTGGTCGTATCTAGAGCTCATCGCGCGGTCCAACGGCGTCGACGACCCGCTCGATGCGCGCGTCGTCGAGGCGTACTGGATCGGCAACCCGATGCTGGACAAGGTCGGCGCGAGCGCTCTGGCCCGCTCGATGGAGCAGCGGTTCCGGACTCGCGCCGGTCGCACCTGGCCGACGGTCATGGACGCCGTGTCGGCGGGAGCGCTCCCGCATCACAGCTTCCAGGCGCTCGTGGTCGGCCCGTTGCTCGACTCAGCGCACTCGGCGGGGGCGGCGGAGACGCTGAACGTCCTCGACCGGTGTCGCATCCGCTGGAGCCAAGTGGTCGAGCTCTCCGGGGAACAGGCGGTGGTCCGCTCACGGCCGCTCCGGTGGGACGGCCGCTCGCTCGAGCTCGGCGAGCCGCGACTCGAAGAGGTGGTGGTCGCCCGCGACGGCCTCACGCTCGTCACCGGCCTCGGGGTCGGTGACTGGTGCTCGCTGCACGGGGGCTGGGTCTGCGACCGGATCACGGCGCGGCAGCTCCGCGCCCTGCAGACCTACACGCTCCGCCAGCTGCGGGTGATCAACGGCCTGCCCTTCTCGGTTGCGGCACGGGTGTCGTCGTGACGGAGGCGGTTGCGCGGGTCGGCGTGGACGAGCTCGTCGACGGCCTTCGCTCCCAGGGTCTTCGGATCACGGGTGCACGTCGGGCGATCTGTGCGGTGCTGGCCGAGTCGCGCGGTGAGCACCTGACGGCTGCCGCGATCCATCAGCGCGCGGTGGCGCGTTCCGGTGTCCCGATCAACGCCTCGACCATCTATCGCACCATCGAGGTGCTGCAGGTTCTCTCTCTGGTGCGCTACGCCCACCTCGGCCACGGACCCGCCGTCGTCCACCTGGTGCAGGACGGCGGGCACCACCACCTGGTCTGCGAGATCTGCGGTCGGACCGAGGACCTGCCGGCGGCGGACGTGCGCGCGGCGTTGAGGGAGCTGGCGGAGCGCCACCATTTCGTCCCCGCGACCTTGCACGTGTCGGTGATCGGGATCTGCGCCGAGTGCCGTGCCGCGGGGTGACGGGCCCGCATCGCTCCTGACCCCGCCGCGCAAGAGGGCGATTCCGAGGCGATCCGGGTGCCGGAACGGCCTCGTGGGAACCGGATACATCTTATACTTGCTTATTGCAACGACTTTGCAATAAGTATCGGGAGTCCTGAGATGCACATCCCTGACGGCTTCATCAACCTTGCCACCTCGGCCGGAGCAGGCGTGACCGCGGCGGGTGGGCTGGGTGCCGTCCTGCACCGGGTGCGGACAACGCTCTCGGAACGCCAGATCCCGCTGGCCGGGCTCGCCGCGGCCTTCATCTTCGTGGTCCAGATGCTGAACTTCCCGGTCGCCGCCGGCACCTCGGGCCATCTGCTCGGCGGGGCACTCGTCGCGATCCTGCTCGGGCCGTGGGTGGGCGCGATCGTCATCTCGGTGGTCCTCCTCCTCCAGGCCCTGCTGTTCGCCGACGGCGGCATCTCCGCGCTCGGCCTGAACGTCGTCAACATGGCGCTGATCGGCGTCTTCGTGGCCTGGCTCGTGTTCCGGCTGCTCACCGCTCTTCTTCCGAAGACCGGTGCGGTGCTCGTCGGCGCGGCCGCGGTGGCGTCGTGGGTCTCGGTCGTCGCGGCATCGGGCGGCTTCGTCCTCGAGTACGCCTGGGGTGGCACCGGCAACGCCCCGGTGTCGACGGTTTTCGCGGCCATGGTTGGGGTTCATGCCCTGATCGGTATCGGAGAAGGCCTGATCACGGCCTCGGTGCTCGCCGCCGTCCTGGCCGTGCGCCCGGACCTCGTGTACGGCGCCCGGCTGCTGGGGGTGCGGCGTGCGGTCGCCGTCCGCGCCGACCGACGGGCGACGGCAACCTTCGTGCTCGCCGGGATCGCCGCGGCGCTCCTCCTCGTGGTGGTCGTGGCGCCGCACGCCTCGAGCGCTCCGGACGGGCTGGAGCGGGTGGCGAGCGACCACGGCTTCGCCTGGACGGGTCAGGCCTCGGCCGCGGCGGGCTCGCCGCTCGCCCACTACAGCGTCGCCGGGGTCCCGGACGCCGGTGTCGGCACGATCCTTGCCGGCGCCATCGGCCTGGTGCTGACCTTTGCGGTCGGTGCGCTGGTGCTGCACATCTCCGCTCGACGCGGGGCCTCGAGGTCCACCGACGACGCCGTGCACCGATGAGCGCCGGTCACGCCCACGCGTTGTACGTCCACGGCGACAGCCGGGTGCATGCGTTGCCTGCCCACGTGAAGCTCGTGGCGCTGCTGATCGTGATCGTCGCCGTGGTGGCGACGCCCCGGGAGAGAGTCGGGGTCTTCGCCGCGCACGCGGTCGTGATCATCGCGGCCGCGGCGTGCGCGCATCTCAGCCCTCGGTTCATCGGCGGGCGGCTGCTCATCGGCGCCCCGTTCCTGGCGTTCGCCGTCCTGCTGCCCTTCGTCGGCGGCGGCGACCGCGTCGTCGTCGGCGCCCTCTCCCTCTCGGTCGGAGGACTCTGGGGTGCCTGGTCCGTCCTGGTCAAGGGGACCCTCGCGCTCGCGGCTTCCGTCGTGGTCACGGCGACGACGCCGGTGCCCGCTCTGCTCACCGGGCTCGGCCGCTTGAGAGTGCCCGTCGTCATCACCGAGATCGCGGGCTTCATGGTGCGGTACCTCGAGGTGATCGCGGGCGAGATGCACCGGGCCAAGGTTGCGATGGCTGCGCGGGGGTATCAGCCCCGGTGGGCCTGGCAGGGGACAGCGCTGGCCACCTCGGCCGGCGCTCTCTTCATCCGTTCGCACGAGCGCGGTGAGCGGGTCTACGACGCGATGCTGTCTCGCGGGTACCAGGGTCGACTTCCGCAGCTCGGCGCGACCGCCGCGACCCGGGCCGACTGGGCGCGCGCTCTCGCGCTGCCCCTGTGCGCAGCGGCGGCGGCGGCTCTCGCGGTGATCGGGTGAGCGCCCCTGCGCTCGAGGTCCGCGGCCTCGAGTACGCCTACCCCGACGGCACCCAGGTGCTGCGTGGCGCGGACTTCCACATCCACCCGGGCGAACGGGTTGCGCTGCTCGGGCCGAACGGTGCCGGGAAGACGACCCTCGTGCTGCACCTGAACGGCATCCTGACGCCGGATGGCGGCGACGTGACGGTCGCCGGGCTGGCGGTGCAGCCAAGGACGGTGAAGGAGATCCGGCGGCGGGTCGGCATCGTGTTCCAGGACCCGGACGACCAGCTCTTCATGACCACGGTGCGGCAGGACGTCGCCTTCGGGCCGGCGAACTACGGCGTGACCGGGGAGGAGCTGGATCGGCGGGTCATGGGCGCACTGACGGCCGTCGGGATGGCCGGGGTCGTCGATCGCCCGCCGCACCACTTGAGCCTCGGCGAGCGGCGTCGAGTGGCCGTGGCAACCGTGCTGGCGATGAACCCGGAGATCCTCGTCCTCGACGAACCGTCGTCGAACATGGACCCGGCCAGCCGGCGTGAGCTCGCCGACGTTCTCGCCGGGCTCGAGATCACCTTGCTGATGATCACCCACGACCTGCCGTACGCGCTCGAGCTGTGCCCGCGGGCGATGATCATGAACCACGGCCGGATCGTGGCCGACGGCCCGACGGCGGCGCTGCTCGGCGACCGGGAGCTGATGTCCGCCAACCGGCTCGAGCTGCCGCTCGGGTTCGATCCGAGTCTGGCCCGTCCGGAGCGCCTGCCCGCTCCATGACGAAGGCCCGGCCACCGTTGTGGGTGGCCGGGCCTTCCGACGAGCGCGCGAAGGGGTGCATCGCGCCCGCCCGCCTGGCTAGATGAAGAGCAGCTGAGCGCCGTCGGTCATCTCGATGAAGTCCGAGGCGCTGATGATGCCCTCGACGTCGTCGCGCAGGTCGGTCTCGGTGTACTTGTTCATGTCGGCCGACATCCGGCAGGCCCACAGGTGGCCGCCGGCACCGACGATCTGATCGAGGAAGTCCGGGATCTCGGGAACGCCGAGGTCCGCGATCTGCTTCTTCAGCATCTTGGTGGCGACCGCCTGCATGCCCGGCATGGGTGCGAGCGCCTGCGGGACGCGGACGTCGCCGATCGGCATGTGCATGGCCGTGTTCCCCGTGGGCGAGAACTTCAGGTCGTTCATCCGCTTCTTGGCGATCATGTCGAAGCCCCAGAAGGTGAAGAACAGGTGGGTCTCGACTCCCTCACCGAGAGCGGCGTTCGCCAGGATCAGGCCCGGGTAGGCCATATCCAGGTTGCCCTTGGAGCAGATGATGGCCAGCTTGCGGCCGGTCTCCTCGTCGTCACCGAAGTTCGGCACGATCGGGGCGTTGTTCTTGGCGGGCATGGTGATGCTTCTCCGTCCTGGTTGTCAGACGCAGCCGTGCGGCTTGGGCAGCCCGGCGATGTAGGCCATCTTCTTGGCCGGCTTCTTGGGGAACAGCTCGAACTGGCGCTTGGCCGGGACGCCGCCGGCGGCCTGGACGCGCCGCGTCGTCGCCGTCTCGCCCTTCTCCTTGAAGTCCTCGCGCAGGAACCGGATCAGGCTCCAGTGCTCGTCGGTCATCTCGATGCCGATCTGCTTCGCGAGCTCGGCGCCGAGCGCCTCGTCCCATTCGTCGTACACGGTCAGGAAGCCCTCGTCGTCGACGTGGATCTCCCGGTCCAGGAGCGTGGTGACTGGCATTTCCTTGCCCTTCTGCGTTGATGCCGGTGTGGAGTGGTGCGGTGGCGGCCGATGCGCGGCCCGGGGTCGGTCAGGCGTCTTTCGCCGGTACCTTTCCCTTCATCGACATGTGCGAGGGGATCGGCAAGTAGCGGCCGCGCAGCAGGATGTTCCAGTAGATCCAGCGGAACGCGAGCTTGCCCAGGTGGTTCAGCCGGCTCTCCTTGAGCAGCGGCATCGGACCGACGACAGCGAACGGGAACTTGCCGGTGAGCGGCTCCGTCTCGTAGTTGAAGTCGATCAGCATGCCCTTGCCGCCGCCCGACTCGATGAAGCAGTTCGCGTGACCGTCGAACTTCTCGGTCATCTCCTTGCCCTCGACATAGCGGACGAAGTTGTCCGGGAACAGATCCATCGCGAAGTGCGCCACCGAGCCGGCCTTGGAGGCCGGGATGTCGGAGGCATCACCGACGGCGAAGATGTTGTCGTGCGCCTTCGACAGGAAGGTCTCCTTGTTGACCGGGACGAAGTTGAGCTCGTCGCCGAGGCCGGACTTCGCGACGTAGTCGGCGCCCATGTTCAGCGGGATGGTGACCAGGAGGTCGAACGGGATCTCGCGCTCGTCGTACGAGACGATCGCCTTCTTCTCGTTGTCGACACTCTCGATCATGAAGTCCGGCTCGAGCGTGATGCTGCGGGCGTCCAGCATCCCGCCCAGCGCCTTGGCCGAGACCGGCTTGGTGAAGGCGCCGGGAAGCGGGGTGACATAGGTGATCTCGACCTTGTCCCGGATGCCCTTCTTCTTGAAGAACGAGTCGGCGAGGAAGGTGAACTCGAGCGGCGCCACCGGGCACTTGACCGGCATCTCGGTGATGTGGACGACGAGGCGTCCGCCCGGCCACGTCTTGAGCTTCTCGGTCAGGGCCTTCGAGCCCTCATAGGTGTAGAACTCGTGCACGCTGCGGTGCCACTCCTCCTCGGCCATGCCCGGCGTCTGATCCGGCCGCGGCGTCGTGCCGGTCGCGATCACCAGGTAGTCGTACTCGAGGCGGGTCCCGTCGGCGAGCGTGACGGTGTTCTCGTCAGGCTTGACGACGTCGATCTCGCCCTTGACGAGGTTGACGCCCTTCGGGATGAACCGGGCCGTCGGCTTGACGAGCTGCTTCGGCTGGTAGGTGCCGAACGGCATGAGGAGGTACCCGGGCTGGTAGTAGTGGGTGTCGCTCTGCTCCACGATCGTGATGTCCCACTCGGACTCCGGCAAGCGCGGGCGCAGCTTGTTCACCGCCATCGTGCCGGCGGTCCCGGCTCCGAGAACCAGCAGTCGTCGCATCATGAGCTCCTTGATTCATCGGTGGGACGGGCGGTGACCCGGGAGAGGGCAGCAGCGACTCGGGGGAGTGCCGCGAGCAGTGACTGCCGGGCGGTCGCATCGAGGTGGTACAGGTCGTCGGCATCGACGCCTGCTGGGGCGATGCCGCCGGCGAGGACCATTCCGACGAGGTGGTTCCCGTCGCGGATGAGGACCCGTGCGCACTCGAATCCGTGCCCGCCGACGCGCAGCCGCGGCTCGAACTCGAGCTCGTCGGCAAGAACGCGCCATTCGGCCGTGCACGCGTCGAGCACCGAGGGGTCACCGAGTCGGGTGGCGAACCACGGGCACGGGTTCGCGACCTCGGTGATCGGGCGACCGTCCATGTCGGTCACGACCATCATGACGCCGAGCAGATCCGCGGCCAGGTCGACGACCGGCTGCAGGAGCGAGCGGGGCGGCGGCGTTGCGACCGTCACGGTGGACGGCGCGGCGGCCGGGACTGTGGCCGTGCGCATTCCGGCGGTGGTCGTCGCGCTGGGCAGCGAGAGTCCGTCGGCAGAGCTCAGGAGCTGGCGGATCGGTGCTGCCGGGAAGCGCCACTGCCGGCCGACCTTGATCGCGGGCAGGCGCCCGTCGGCGGCCATCCGGTAGATGGTCGACTTGTCGACCTCGAGCAGGTACTCGACCTGTTCTGCCGTAAAGAGGTCCGCCTTCGCGTGCCTCTCCTGCATCGTCTGCACGCCATGCACACTATGCAGTCTGGACGGCGTCAACGGAGGACGAAGGTCCCGCCATCCGGGTCGGGCTCAATCGCTCGGCGTCGCCCAGAGGGCGTCCGCGAGCCAACGCGGCGCACTGTCGTCGGGTCGGCCGATCCGCGGTGCCGCGCTCACCTCCTCCGCGTGCGGACCGAGCCGTTCACTCGCTCGACCCGTTCGTCGTGACATGACCGAATCG
>JADGOR010000053.1 GCA_017882855.1 Cellulomonas sp.
CCCGGCGCCGCCGCGCTTCGAGTCGCGGGCGTACGGGTCGGAGAGGAATAGGCCGAGGCCGGTGCCGTCGCCGTCGTGCACCTCGAAGACGCGCACCTGGGGGTGGTAGCCGACCAGGTCGATGCGCTCTGAGAAGGTGACGCCGTACAGCTCGGTCGCGGCCTGGAAGACGCCGCGTCGCAGCACCCCGTCGAGCTCGAGGTACGGCCGCAGCAGCGAGTCGTCGAGGTGAAAGCGCGCCGAGCGGACCCGCTCCGCGTAGAAGGCCCAGTCCCACGGCTGCGCGATGGCGCCAGGCACGTCCGCCGAGAGCGCCGCCTGGATGTCGTCTGCCTCCCGCCGTGCGTTCGCGACCGCTGCGGGGACCAGCCGCGTCAGCAGTCCGAGGACGGCTTCGGTCGTCTTCGCGGTGCCGTCCTCGGCGACGTAGGCCGCGTGGTTGGGGTAGCCGAGTAGCTCCGCCCGCTCGGCGCGCAGCCGGGCGATGCGCAGCAACGTGGCGCGGGTGTCGTGCTCGCCGCCTCGTTGACCACGGGCGACCGACGCGAGGTGCACCCGCTCCCTGAGGCCACGATCGTCGAGGTGAGCGAGCTCGGGCTGCTGGGTCGGCAGCTGCAGGACGAGCAGATACCGACCGGGAAGGTCGCGGGCGATGGCCGCCTCGGCTGCGGCGGCCACGGCGTCGGCCGGTAGCCCGGCGAGCTCGCCGACGTCCTCGACGAGGACGGCGCTCGCGTTCGTGTCCGCGAGCAGCTCCCGGCCGAAGGCCGCCTCGAGCTCGGACAGATCGGCATTGAGCTCGCGAAGACGCTGTTGCGCCGGCTCTGGGAGGCCGACTCCCGCTCGTCGGAAGTCCCGGTGCAGGTCGTCGAGCAGGCGCGCCGTCGCGGCATCGAGGGACAACGATCCGGCGACGGTGGCGCGGTGCAGGGCCTCCACGCGCGCGAACAGGCGCGGGTCGAGGTAGATCGCGTCGTGGTGCGCCGCGAGCAACGGTGCGACCTCCTCCTCGAGATCGTCCAGGACCGGGGTGCTGTCCGCGCTCGTCTGGTTGAAGAAGACGGCCGTGACGCGGTCCAGCAGGGCGCCGGCCCGTTCCAGGGCCTCCAGTGTGTTCGCCACCGTCGGCGGCTGCCGCTCGGTCGCGATCGCCTCGATCTCGGCCCGCTCGTGCGCCATCCCGGCCAGCAGGGCCGGCCGGAAGTGCTCCTCCCGGATGGCCGCGAAGTCCGGGAGCCCGTACGGGAGCGTCGACGGCTGCGCGAACGGATTGGCCGGGTCGAGGGGCGCGTCGGAGGCGTTCACGAGAGCCATCCTGTCAGCGCGCCGCGTCCGTCGGCGCCGCACCCGACGGCGCCGCCCTTGGGACCCCACCCGAGGGCGGCGTCGGTACGTGGTGGTGCAGCATCGTGCGCCAACGACGCGCTCCGACCACCTCCTCGCTCGACGATCAGGCCGCGGGCTCAGGCCGCGGGCTCAGGCCCGGGGCACCGAGAGTTGCACCTCGCACGCCACTGCGCCGGCCTCGGCCAACTCGAATCGCGCGCTCCCCGAATCCGACGAAACCTCGTACTCCCCCAGGAAGCCGCTCAGCCGGGTCCGCCCGGCGTCGTCGGTGCGCAGCGTCGTCGGCGGAAACCACCACTCGCCCTTGACGAGCGAGCGCAACGCGTCGTACGACGGCTTTCGCGTTCCGTCAGCACGAATGAGACCAGCCGGCGCTCCCAGCCACGCACCGGCGTCGGAGATCCCCCAGTACGTGACGGCCTCGACCGACGGGTGGGACAGCAGGGTGCGGTAGTGGCGGACGATTTCGTCGGCCTGCCGCTCCTCACCCGCGGACGTCGAGGGCCAGCTCTCGACCCGGTAGTCGTTCAGATCCTCGATCTCCGGCGACATCAGCCGGCCGGAGACCAGCGTGGACTCGGTGAAGTGGATCGGTAGACCGTACCGGGAGAACCGGTCGAGGATCGCGAGGGTCTTCTCCTCCCCCCAGTAGCCCTGGTGCATGTGGCTCTGCAGGCCGAGCACGTCGATCCGGATGCCAGCCTCGAGCACACCCTCGATGAGGCATTCGTACGCGGTCGACAGGTCGAAGTCGTTGAGCAGCAGCGTCGCGCTCGGGTTCGCTGCATGAGCTGCGTCGAACGCCATCCGCACGGTGGCAATCCGTCCATTCGCGCGGCAGATGCGGGTGATGCCGTTGTCCTCCTTGTCGAACACCGGCATTATCACGACCTCATTGATCGCGTCCCACGTGTCAATGACACCGGCGAAGTCGCTGACGTCGCGGCGGATCCGGTCCCGCTGGACACGCACGATCTCCTCGTTCGTCAGCTCGAGCAGCCACGGTGCGGTGAGAGTGTGCCAGACGAGCGGATGGCCCTTCACGACGACGCCGCGGTCGTTGAACCATTGCGCGGTCCGCATCAGCCGCTCCGTGTCCGGGTGCCCGCGCGTGGGCTCGAACCCGGCCCAGTAGAACGGCAGCGTCGTCGCGTTGAAGACGTCGAACCACAGCTCGGCCAGCGCCTCGGTCTGGTCCGCCAGAGCCGCCGCGGGGGCGTTGCCGTTCTCGCCGCCGAACTTCTCATCGGTGCCGATCTCGCCATTCGCGAGCGGGATGAACTCGAAGCCGATGTTGCCGAACAGGAACCGGTGCCGGCGCTGCGCGACGACGACGTCGACATCGGCGAGCGGCCGGCCGGCCGGGCCCAGCACGGTGAGCGTCGCGTCGGCGATGCGATGACGAAGGGTGGGGTCGGGGTTGAGGTTGACGGCAGGGCGCGCCATGAGTTCCTCCTCGTGGTACGTGACGGGTGCATCGTATCGAAAACGATTTCGACGAAGCGGGTGCACGTCGTTTCGGCGTTCACGGGCCTTGTCGGCACACCTGCCCTAGGGCTCCCGGCGAACAAGCGCACATCGTTCGGGCTGGGGCCCGCCGAATCACCGCCGCGCGGAATACCTCCAGCGACAGGGTGCAGCCATCCTCCTGAAGGGACTGCCTCCATGCGTTCCCCGCGCCGCGCCGTAGCCACTGCGGCGATCCTCGCCTGCGCCCTGACCCTCGCCGCTTGCGGCACCAAGGGTTCGCCCTCGTCCGGCGGCTCGGGCTCGGGCCAGACGTACCAGATCGGGATCACGCAGATCGTCACGCACCCCTCGCTCGACGAGGCGCGGGCAGGCTTCAAGAAGGCCCTGCAGGACGCCGGGATCAACGCCAGCTATGACGAGCAGAACGCCCAGGGCGAGCAGGCAACAGCCACCCTGATCGCCAACAAGTTCAAGTCCAAGGACCTGATCCTCGCGATCGCCACGCCGACGGCGCAGGCCGCCGCGCAGGCGATCACCGACAAGCCGATCCTGATCACCGCCGTCACCGACCCGGTCGCGGCCGGTCTGGTCGACACCATGGACAAGCCGGGCGGCAACATCACCGGCACCACCGACATGAACCCCGTCGAGGAGCAGCTCAAGCTGGTCAAGGAGATCGCTCCCGACGCCAAGACCGTCGGCATCGTCTACAGCTCCGGTGAGGTCAACTCCGAGATCCAGGTCAAGATGGCCAAGGCGGCCGCGCAGGGCCTCGGGCTCGAGATCAAGGAGGCCACGGTCTCGAACTCCTCGGAGGTCCAGCAGGCCGCTCTCTCCCTCGACGTCGACGCGTACTACATCCCCACCGACAACACCGTCGTCTCCGCGATCGAGTCTCTGCTCCAGGTCGCCGAGTCCAAGAAGGTGCCGGTCATCGCGGCCGAGGGGGACTCAGTCAAGCGCGGCGCCACCGCCACCTTCGGTATCGACTACTACCAGCTCGGCTACCAGACCGGGCAGATGGCCGTGAAGGTCCTCAGGGATGGCGCGAAGCCCGGCGACCTGCCCATCGAGAAGCAGACGAAGCTCACCCTCACCGTCAACGTGACCGCGGCTCAGCGCGCCGGCCTGACTCTTCCGCAGGCTCTCGTCGACCGCGCCGACTCCGTCATCAAGTAGTTCCCGACCGCGTGCCATGATCGTCGCCACCGAGCTCGGACTCCTCTATGCCGTCATGGCACTGGGTGTCTACCTGACCTTCCGCATCCTCGACTTCCCCGATCTCACGGTCGACGGCAGCTTCACGTCGGGTGGCGCGACGGCGGCGGTCCTGCTCGTCAACAACGTCAACCCGTTCCTTGCCACGGCGGCGGGCTTCGGCGTCGGCTGCATCGCCGGGGTGATCACCGGAATCCTGCACACCAAGGGCCACATCAACGGCCTGCTCGCAGGAATCCTCACCCAGATAGGCCTCTACTCGATCAACCTGCGCATCATGGGCGGCGCCAACGTGCCGCTGCTGCGCACGTCGACCCTGATGACTCCGCTGCGCGAGGCGAAGCTGCTCGGCACCTGGTCGTCGGCGGCCATCTTCGGCGCCGTCGCGCTCGCCGTCCTCGCCCTCATCGTCTGGTTCCTGCACACCGACCTCGGCCTGGCCATGCAGGCGACCGGCGAGAACGAGGTGATGGCGCGCAGCTTCGGCATCTCGACAGATCGTCAGAAGATCCTCGGGCTCGCCCTGTCCAACGGACTTGTCGGTCTGGCGGGTGCGCTCGTCTCGCAGTATCAAGGGTTCGCGGACATCTCGATGGGCATCGGGCTCATCGTCGCCGGGTTGGCCTCGGTCATCATCGGCCAGGCGATCTTCGGGTCCCGCAACATCCTCAATGCAGCTGTCGCCGTGGCCCTCGGTTCAGTCCTCTACCGCCTAGCCATCCAGGTCGCCATGGACGTCGGCCTCGACCCCAACGACATGAAGCTCATGTCCGCGCTGCTCGTCGTGCTCGCCCTCGTCCTGCCGCAGTGGTCGGTCGTCCGAAGGATCTCCGGTCTTCGGGCGGCATACCGCGGCGCCGGACCGCAAGGTGCGCTCACCGCGGACGAGTACATCGACGATGTCGACGACCTCGAGATCGCCGCCAAGGCAAAGGGGGAATGAGGCGCGATGCTCACCCTCAGCAAGATCAGCCAGAGCTTCTATCGCGGCACCGTCAACGAGAAGCACGCTCTCCGCAAGGTCAGCATCGAGATCGCCGAGGGCGAGTTCGTCACGGTCATCGGCTCGAACGGGGCCGGCAAGTCCACCCTCCTCAACGTCGTCGCCGGCAAGCTTCACCCGGACAGCGGGACCGTCACCATCGAGGGGCATGACGTCACCAGGCTCAGTGACCACGACCGGGCGTCGATGATCGGGCGGGTCTTCCAGGACCCGCGCGCCGGCACCGCGCCCGAGCTGACGATCGAGGAGAACCTCGCCATCGCCTACACCCGGGGAAAGGCACGCGGGTTGCGGCGCGGGGTGACCAAGCACCGCCGTGATCTCTTCGCGTCCGAGCTGGCCACTCTCGAACAGGGCCTCGAGAGCCGTCTCAAGACCCGGGTCGCCACCCTCTCGGGCGGCCAGCGTCAGGCCCTGTCGCTGCTCATGGCAACGTTCTCGCAGCCCAAGATCCTGCTGCTCGACGAGCACACGGCGGCGCTCGACCCCCAGCGCGCCGCCCTCGTCGTCCGCCTCACCCGCGAGCTGGTCGAGCGGCATCGTCCGACGACGCTGATGGTCACCCACAACATGGAGCAGGCTCTGGAGCTCGGCGACCGGCTCATCATGATGCACGACGGAGAGATCGTCGTCGACGTCTCCGGCGAGCGAAAGGCCCGGGCCACGGTGGCGGACCTGCTCAGCGCGTTCGAAGAGGTCCGGGGCGCGGAGCTCTCGGACCGCACCCTGCTCGGGTAGCCGAACCAGCACACCGAAGGCCCCTGACCGGCGGGGTCAGGGGCCTTCGGTGTCGCTGTCTCAACGAGTGTCCGAGGGGGGACTTGAACCCCCACGCCCCTAGGGGCACTAGCACCTCAAGCTAGCGCGTCTGCCATTCCGCCACTCGGACGAGTGGACCTGAGGGTGCGATCGCTCCCCAGGTGCGCCCGCCAAGATAGCACGGAGTGGGACCCGTCGAAGAGCCGGGAACTGCGGCAGACTGACCCCCAGGACGGAGCCGGACGAGAGTGCGGAGAGAGCACATGGCACCCCGCAGGACGCTGGACACGGGCAGCGACCGGAGTGGCCACGTGGAGACCGCGCCGCCCTGGCTCCAGGTAGCCGCAGGCTGGTCCTGGCGGCTTCTCGTCCTCGCGCTGGCGGTCGGCCTCGTCTTCGTCTCGGCGACGCGGATCCAGATGGTTCTGATCGCCGTGTTCATCGGCCTGGTCCTCACGGCCGTGCTCCGACCGGTGGCTGACTTCCTCGCGAAGATCATGCCGCGACCGCTCGCGACCACACTCGCGCTGCTCGGCGCAGTGGCGGTGGTCGCGGGCCTGTTCACCTACATCGGCGTATCCGTGGCGGGCCAGTGGGTGCGGCTCTCGAAGCAGTTCGCCAGCGGCATCGGCGAGATCGCCGACTGGATCGGGCACAGCAAGCTCCCGATCGACAACTCGAAGCTCACCGCGCAGAACGCGCTGCAGCAGGGTCAGGACTGGGTGAACCAGAACTCGGGACAGATCGCCGGCACCGTCTTCCAGGGTTTCGGCTCGGTGATCGAGGTCCTCACGACCATCGCGCTCGCCATCTTCCTCTCGGTCTTCTTCATCACCAGCGGCCGCAACATGTGGGTGTGGTTCCTGAACGAGCTCCCGATCCGGATGCGCCCGGGCTGGCGGACGGTCGGTTCGACTGCGTGGGACACCTTCTCCGGGTACACCCGCGGGGTCTTCATGATCGCCGCGACGAACGGCACCCTCGCCTCGATCGGTCTTGCACTGCTCAAGGTGCCGCTCGCCGCACCGCTCGGCGTGTTCGTCTTCATGGCCACGTTCATCCCGCTGGTCGGCGCGCCACTCGCGATGGTGGTCGCGATGGTGGTGGCCCTCGCCGCGAACGGCCCGGGCACGGCCATCGCGGTGGGGCTGATGATCGCCGGGATCGGCCAGCTCGAGGGACATGTGCTGCAGCCGCTCGTGATGGGCCGGCAGGTCTCGCTCCACCCGGTCGCCGTCGCCCTGTCCGTGACGGCCGGCACGTTGCTGGCGGGGATCCTCGGCGCCGTCGTGGCGGTGCCGCTCGTGTCGGTGGTCTGGGCGGTGTTCTCACACTTGCGTCACGCCGATCCGCCTACCGAGGAGGTCGGTGGCGCTGGGCTCCTCTCCGCCCTCACCGATCGCTCCGACACCCCCTCACCGGAAGTCCCGTGACGTCGTCGCCACTCTCAGTGAGAGTGGCGCGAGGTGCTCTGCGAGCAGGTTGACCGCGCCGTCGGCCATCTCCAGCCTGCCCCGCACGACGAGCGCCGCCGAACCCCGCGCGACCGTCCGGAACCGCTGCCACACCCCCGCCGTGCAGATGACGTTCAGCAGACCCGTCTCGTCCTCGAGGGACAGGAACGTCACTCCCCCGGCGGTCCCCGGGCGCTGCCGGTGCGTGACGACACCCGCGACCGCCACCCGCCGGTCCGGTTCGTGGTGCATGGCCTCGTCCACCCGCAGCACCCCGGCCGCGTTCAACCGGTCCCGCACGTGCTCGGTGGGGTAGGAGTCCACCGTGACCCCGGTGGCCCAGACGTCCGCGACCGCGAGCTCGACCTCGCTCATCCCGGGCAGCACGGGCGCCTCGACCCCGACGGAGACACCCGGCAGGGTGTCCGGTCCCTCCTGGGCCAGCGCACCGGCTGCCCACAGCGCCTCCCGACGCTCGACACCGAAACAGCCGAGCGCGCCGGCGGTCGCGAGCGCCTCGAGCTGCGGCGTGCTGAGCGAGACCCGACGCACCAGGTCGCGCAGGCCGCCGAACGCGCCACCGCTGTCGCGATCCCTCACTAGCTGCTCCGCCAGAGGCGCGCCGATCCCCCGGACCGCGGCGAGCCCGAGCCGGACCGCGAGCGCCCCGTCCACGGGTTCCAGACCGGCCTGCACGCCCGAGGCCACGACGTCCGGGCGCAGCACGACCAGACCGTGCCGCCGCGCGTCGGCCACCAGGGACTGCGGTGAGTAGAAACCCATCGGCTGGGCCGCGAGCAACGCAGCGTAGAAGGCGGCCGGGTGGTGCACCTTGAGCCACGCGCTCGCGTAGACCAGATATGCGAAGGAGAACGCATGCGACTCGGGGAAACCGAAGTCCGCGAAGGCCTTGAGCTTGTCGTAGATCTGCTCGGCGATTCCCGGGGTGATGCCACGCTCGGCCATTCCGGACATGAGCCGGGCGCGCAGCGCCTCCATCCGTTCGGTGGACCGCTTGGACCCCATCGCACGCCGCAGCTGGTCCGCCTCTGCCCCGGTGAACCCGGCGACGTCGATCGCCATCTGCATCAGCTGTTCCTGGAACAACGGCACGCCGAGGGTCTTGGCGAGCGACGGCTCGAGGAGCGGGTGCAGGTAGGTGACCGGTTCCCGGCCTCGGGCTCGTTCGATGTACGGATGGACCGAGCCGCCCTGGATCGGCCCGGGGCGGATCAGCGCCACCTCGACGACGATGTCGTAGAAGCAGCGCGGTTGCAGCCGCGGCAGGGTCGCCATCTGCGCCCGGGACTCCACCTGGAACACGCCGACGGTGTCCGCTGCGCACAACAGGTCGTACACCGCGGGGTCCTCTTGCGGCAGCGAGTGCAGGCCGAGCTCGACCCCCTCGTGCTCGCGCGCCAGGGTGAACGCGATCTGCAGGGCGGTCAGCATGCCGAGGCCGAGCAGGTCGAACTTCACCAGTCCGGCGTCGGCGCAGTCGTCCTTGTCCCACTGCAGCACGGTGCGGCCCGGCATCCGGGCCCATTCCACCGGGCACACCTCGATCACCGGGCGGTCGCACATCACCATCCCGCCGGAGTGGATGCCGAGGTGGCGTGGTAGCCGTAGCAGCCGTTCCGCCAGGTCGATCACCGGCTCGGGGATCTCGGCGAGGTCGGTGGCCGACGGCGGACGCTGCGCCGGGACGACGTCGTGCCGGTCGTCGCTGACCAGGGCGGTCGACGGGATCGGCGCGACCGGGCCGGCCCGGTGGACCGTCCACCACGGACTGCTCTCCGGGCCGCGCAGGGACCCCCAACGCTCGATGCTCTTGCTCCAGGCATCCTGCTGGCCGACGTCGTAGCCGAGCGCCCGAGCCGCGTCGCGCACCGCGGACCGCGGTCGGTACGAGATGACGTTCGCAACCTGCGCGGCGTGGGTGCGTCCGTGCTTGGCGTAGACGTACTGGATGACCTCCTCGCGGCGACCGGACTCGATGTCCACGTCGATGTCCGGCGGCCCGTCCCGTTCCGGGGCGAGGAATCGCTCGAACAGCAGGCCGTGCCGCACGGCGTCGACGGCGGTGACACCGAGCGCGTAGCAGACGGCCGAGTTGGCGGCCGAGCCGCGCCCCTGGCACAGGATCCCGGCGCCACGGCAGAACGCCACCAGGTCGTGGACGACCAGGAAGTAGCCGGGGAAGTCGAGCTTCTCGATCACGTCCAGCTCGTGCGCCAGCTGCGCGTAGGCGCCAGGCACCCGCTCCGCCTCGGGTGGGCCGTACCGCTCGGCCGCTCCCCGTCTCACGAGCTCGCGCAACCAGCTGGCCTCGGTGTGCCCTGCCGGGACCGGGTAGGGCGGGAGGTTCGGAGCGATCAACGCGAGGTCGAAGGCGCACTCGGCAGCCAGCAGCGCGGCCATCCCGACCGCCCCCGGGTGGCGGCGGTGCCGGACGAGCATCTCCGCCGCGGAGCGCAGGTGCGCGCCGCCCGACACCGGGAGCCAACCGTCCAGGTCGTCCAGCGAGGACCGGGCCCGGATGGCCGCCAGTGCCCCGGCCAGATCCGCGTCGCGCGGCCGGGCGTAGTGCACGGCGCCGGTGGCGACGAGCGGCACCCGGGCCTCGAGGGCGAGGGCAGCCAGGGCGTCGTTGCGGTCGGAGTCGTACGGGTCACCGTGGTCGGTGATCTCGACCGCGACGTTCTCCGGGCCGAACAGTGCCGTCAAGCGGTCCAGCTCGCGCCGGGCGGCCAAGTAGCCGTCCGGGCTCGGCGCTGATTGCGCGCCGGCCGCCCCCACGCGCGCCCCGCCCCCCGCGAGGGCCTGCCGCACGGCGCCCTTGCGGCAACCGGTGAGCACGAGCCAGTGCCCGGCGGCCTGTTCCGCGAGCCCCTCGAGGGTGTATGCGGCGGCGCCCTTCTGCCCGGTGGCCAGGTGTCCCTCCGCGATCGCCCGGGACAGTCGCCGGTAACCCTCCGGGCCCCGGGCGAGCACGACCAGGTGGGTGGACCGCGGGTCCGGCAGACCGGTCGGTGCATCCAGCAACCCACCGGGGTCCGGCAGGTGCAGCTCGGCGCCGATGACGGTCGGCAGGCCGACGGCGCGGGCCACCTGGGCGAAGCGCACGACGCCGTACAGCCCGTCGTGGTCGGTGAGGGCCAGCGCGCTCAGGCCGAGCCGCGCGGCCTCGACCGCGAGCTCCTCGGGCTGGCTGGCACCGTCGAGGAAGCTGAAGGCGGAGTGGGCGTGCAGCTCGGCGTAGCGGGAGGTGCCACGAGCCTCAGTCATAGAGCGCCTCCACGCTCCAGACGCCCCGGCTGCTCGCCAGCAGCAGAGCACGACCGTCGTCGAGAGCCACCTGCAGGTAGACCCGACGACGCCCCTCGGACGTCCACCAGCGTTCGGCGACCGGCCACGGCCCGGCCCAGGCGAGCACCGTCGTCGGCGGCTCGGGTGGCACGGCCACGAGGGCCGGCGAAGCGCTCAGCGCGAGGCGCGCGTCCACCTGTACCGCGCGCTGCGCGGCGTCGAGCACCCGCGCCGGGACCGGAGCGGTCAGCACCGTCGCGGGCGCCGGCTCGGGCAACCGGCCGGGCCACGGTCGGTCGGCCGGACGAACGGGTGGCACGGCCTGCCCCCACGGCACCAGGTGCACCTGGTCGCTCGGCGCCCGCCCACCCTGCACCTCCGCGGTGAGCACGCCGTCGCCGCCGAGCAGTCCTTGGACCCGCAGCAGCGCGCGGTGGGCGCGACTGTCCGCGCCACTGACCCCGCCCCACAGCAGCTCCTGCTCGGCCCCTGCGGTGACCACCTCCTCGGCACACAGACCGAGGTGGATCAGCGGCGCCGGTTCGGGTCCCTGGGCGCTGCCGGAGAGCCAGCCCTCGAGCTGCCAGCGGACCCGGTCGGTGATCCGCGCGGCGGTCAGCCCACCGAGCGCACCGATGTCGGTCCGCCAGGTGCGGACCAGCTCTTGACCGCCCTCGGTGCGCGCGGTGATCCGCAACCGCCCGCAGCTCGCGGATCGTTCCAGCAGCAGCGCGTACAGCTCCTCGGCGATCCGCCGCGCGGCGAATGCTGCCTCGTCTACCCGCTGGGCCGGCTCCTCGAAGTCGTAGCCGACCTCGACGTCCTGATCGATCCGGCGCAGCGCCGCCGGCCGCAGGTCCTCGCCCCGGGCCAGCCGGTGCGCCCAGGACCCCACCGGACCGAACCTGGCCGACACGGCCGCCACCGGGAGCGCGACGAGGTCGCCGAGGGTGCGCAGGCCGAGCCGGTGCAGCAGATCGATGAAGGCCACGACCTCGGCCATGGCGCGCTCGCCCGCCGCCGCGTGCAACAGCTCGGAGACCCCGCACGGCGCGAGGAACGCGGCCGAGGCCTCCGACGGCACGACGAGCGAGGCCCGGGCCGCGAGCACCGCGGCGAGCAAGCCGTCCGCGACCCCCACCTGGCACTCGTGCCCGGTGAGCTCGGCGACCTGGGTGACCAGCTGCTCCGCGAGGACGTGCTCGGAGCCGTGATAGCGACTCGCCCCACCGGCCGGTAGCAGCAGCATGCCGGGCCGGGTCACCTCCACGCCGGCCACCACGGTCTCCGCCGCGACCGCCACCGGCTCGAAGGCGCGGACGTCCCGGCCCTCGTCCCGATGCAGCAGCACGAGCTCCGGGCAGCGCCGTTGCGCCTCCCGACGCCGCATCCCGCGCCGCACCCCCTGAGCGCGGGCCACCGCGGAGACCGCCGTGAGGGCGCGCCCGTCGTGCACCGCGACGGGTTGGTCCGCCGGGATCTCCTCCTGGGTCATCGCGGCGAGCACCGGCCAGTCCGGCACCCACAGCACGACGGTGCGGATGCTCATCCGACGAGCCTCAACGGCGGTGGGGCACCCTGGATCGCGGCGCCTCGCTGCTCCTGGTGCGGGGCGCCCGTCGGTACTGCGACGTACCCGGGCGACCGGGTGGGGAGCCCACCCGGCAGGCTGACCCACAACCGGGCCCCCGTCGAGTCAGCGCGCCCGCTGCGGGTCACGGTGAGCTCGCACGCTCGTAGATAGCCCCCGCCGTCGTCCAGCCCGGTCCACCGGGCCCGTTCGGCGGTGAGCACGACCTGCGCGCCCGGCCACGGTGCGGCGCTGATCAGCACGGTGCCGCGTTCGCGTGCGCGGGCCATCAACCGACGCCGGTCCGCGTCCACCAGGGCGAGCCCCGGCCCGAGCACCACGATGTCGACCCCGTCGACGAGCGCACCGAGCACCGTCGCCGCGTCCCCACCGGGATTCGGCACGAGCGCGAGCCGGCTCAGGTCCACCCCGAGCTGTGCGGCTGCCAGCAACCCGACACCGGGCAGCCCGACGACGGCCGCCCAGGAGCCCTCCCGGGACGCTTGCGCGACGAGCGCCAGCACGAGCGAGGTGGACCCGGTGACCGCGAGGGTGCTGCCGCGGCGCAACCCGCCCTGCGGGAGCACCGACGCGACAACGGGCAGCACCGGCAGCAACCGGTCGGCCGGCTCGACGCCGGTCCGCGCCCGGGTCTGCTGCTCGACCTTCGCCAGCACGGCTCGCGCCAACGCCGCACGATCCACGACCGCACGGTTCGCTGTCGGACGATCCACGACCGCACGATCCACGGCGGGCACCGCCGTCGTCATCGCCGTCACGCGTCCTCCAGCTACCGAGACATCTATTCGAACATATGTTCGAGTATCTCAGTACACGCCGACATCCGCAGCCCTGTCAATCCGCCGACGGAGCTCCTGCTCGGGTGCACAACCGCCCCCAGGAGCAAGATGGTGCAGCAGACACATCCCGCCCCTGAAGGAGCACCCGTGGACCTGTCCCGCCCCGTCGCCCCAGACCCCTACACCCAACTTCCGCCCGTTCCGTCGTTCACCGTCACCAGCGAGGACGTCGCAGTTGGCCGGCCGATGGCGGCCCCGTTCACCGAGGCCGGCGGCGACACCTCACCGCAGCTGGCCTGGCAGAAGTTCCCGGACTCGACCCGGAGCTTCGTGGTGACCTGCTTCGACCCGGACGCACCCAACCCGGGCGGGTACTGGCACTGGACGGTGGTGAACCTGCCGGTCACCACCACGGCCCTGCCCCGGGGCGCTGGCTCCCCCGACGGCTCGCTGCTGCCCGCCGGGGCCTTCCAGACCACCAACGACGGCGGCACCGTCGGCTACGCCGGGGCCGCTCCGCCCCGCGGTGACCGGGTGCACCGCTACTTCTTCGCCGTGCACGCCCTCGACGTCGACCGGCTCGACGTCGACGAGT
>JADGOR010000054.1 GCA_017882855.1 Cellulomonas sp.
CATCCTGCCAGGTGTGGCCTAACCTGACCGGCATGACAAGCGCCCCGACACCCCCGCCACGGCCCAGCGGGATCGATCTCGAGATCCTCGATCCGGCGATCCGCCCGCAGGACGACCTCTACCGCCACGTCAACGGCCGTTGGCTGGCCAGCCACGTGATCCCGGCGGATCGCGCCGTCGACGGCACCTTCCGGGTCCTGCACGACCAGGCCGAGGAACAGGTGCGCGAGCTCATTCGCGAGGCGGGCGAGGCCGCGGCGTCGGCGGGCCCTTCGAACCTGGGCGCCGCGGCCGACGACGTGCGCGGCCAGATCGGCCGGCTCTACGCGAGCTTCATGGACGAGGAGCGGGTCGAGGCGCTCGGCACCGCGCCGCTCGGGGCCGACCTGGCCCTGGTCGATGCGGCGACCACCCCGAGCGCTCTCGCGGCCGCGATGGGGGCCCTGCAGCGCAGCGGGACCGGCGGCGCGGTCAGCCTCTGGATCGACAACGACGCGGACGACCCGAACCGGTACGTCGTCTACCTGAACCAGTCGGGCCTCGGTCTGCCGGACGAGTCGTACTACCGCGAGGAGCAGCACGCGCCGGTGCGCGAGGCCTACCTCGGTTACGTCACCCGGATCCTGGCACTCTCCGGAGTCGTCGCGGCGGAGGAGGCCGATGCGGCTGCGCGGCGGGTCATGGCGCTCGAGACCGCGCTGGCGAGCCACCACTGGGACGTGGTGCGCGACCGCGACGCCGAGCTCACCCACAACCCGATGACCATCGCCGCGCTGGCCGAGCGGGCACCCGGCTTCGACTGGACGACCTGGGCCCGCGCGCTCGGCGCGGACGCCGGTCAGATGGACGACGTCGTCGTCCGCGAGCCGGAGTTCGCCATCGGTCTCGCCGAGCTCTGGCAGAGCCTCCCGCTCGAGGACTGGGCGCTCTGGCTGCGGCTCCGCGTCGTGGCCTCCCGCGCGTCGTACCTCTCCCAGGCCCTGGTGGAGGCGAACTTCGACTTCTACGGGCGAACCCTGAGCGGCACCCAGGAGATCCGCGAGCGGTGGAAGCGGGGTGTCTCCGTGGTCGAGGGCGCGCTCGGCGAAGCCGTCGGCAAGCTGTACGTGGCGCGCCACTTCCCGCCCGAGCACAAGGCGCAGATGCTGACGCTCGTCAGGAACCTCGTCGAGGCGTACCGCCAGTCGATCAGCACGCTCGACTGGATGAGCGAGCCGACTCGCGCCCGCGCGCTGGCCAAGCTCGACCTGTTCACCCCGAAGATCGGCTACCCCGACGTCTGGAGGGACTATGCGGGCCTCGAGATCACGGCGACCGACCTGGTCGGCAACGTGCGTCGCTCGTCCGCCTTCGAACACGACCGCGAGCTCCGCAAGATCGGTCAGCCGGTGGACCGTTCCGAGTGGTTCATGACCCCTCAGACCGTCAACGCTTACTACAACCCCGGGATGAACGAGATCGTCTTCCCGGCCGCGATCCTGCAGCCGCCGTTCTTCGACCGGGACGCCGAGGACGCCGTCAACTACGGCGGGATCGGCGCCGTCATCGGGCACGAGATCGGGCATGGCTTCGACGACCAAGGCTCCAAGTACGACGGCGACGGCCGCTTGGCGGATTGGTGGACCGCGGCGGACCGCGGCGAGTTCGAGAAGCGCACCGCTGCCCTCATCGAGCAGTACTCGGCTTGCTCCCCCGCACAGTTCACCGAACCGCACTATGTGAACGGAGCCCTGACGATCGGCGAGAACATCGGAGATCTCGGTGGGTTCGCGATCGCGCTGAACGCCTACCGCATCTCGCTGGCGGGTGCGGAGCCGCCTGTCCTCGACGGGTTGACCGGTCTGCAGAGAGCGATCGTCCGCTGGGCGCAAACGTGGCAGACCAAGGTCCGCGACGAGGAGGCGTTGCGCCGGCTCGCCACCGACCCGCACTCGCCGCCGGAGTTCCGTTGCAACGGAGTGCTCAGGAACATCGACGAGTTCTACGCGGCCTTCGGCGTGTTGCCGGGCGATGCGCTGTACCTCGAGCCGGACAGCCGCGTTCGCATCTGGTGACCGCCTTCGCGGTGGCTGCCGACCGCGTCGGCCGCGAGCCGCGGCGCTACAACGTGCCGAAGCCCGCCCGCGCGATCTTGAAACCGTGCCCGCTCTCGTCGTGCCGGCACAGGATGCCGCTCGGGTCGCTCGAGCAGGTGAACCCGTTCACCGACGTGGCCGTTCCGTAGGCGAGCACGGGCATGCCGGCAGGTGCGGCAGCGGGCGCCGGACCGGGCAGGCACGGGATCTGGACCCCGTCCTTGGTGACCACGAACAGGTGGCCGACCGTGCCGCCCGTACATGCCGTCGGCGATGAAGACGACGTCGATGTCGATGAGGACGCGGACGCCGAGGTCACCGGCGGCGTCGGGTACGCGAAGCTCGCGATGGTGCAGGTGGCCGAATCGGGCCCGATCCGGCACACGATGTTGCGACTCGGGGCCGCGAACTCGGTCAGCGTGAGCGCGCCGGCCGGCGGCTTCGCGGCCGTCGCGGGGATCGTCGGGCTGCTCACGCCCTCCTCGAGTGCGGCCGTCCCGGACGGCCCCGGCGATTGGCTGGACTGATCCGACCCTGCGGTGCGACCAAGCCCGCCGGTCAGCACCAGTCCGGCAACGGTGACCGCGCCGAGGACGAGGACGAGGTCCACGACCGCGAGTGCCGTCAGCCTCGGCCCGAGACGTTGGACGAGTCCGCGCAGGCCGCGCGGACGCGGTGCGGGACCCTCCATCAGCGCTCCTCACGACCGGACCGGGAACAGCCTCTCGCGGCCGCCCCGCACGGCAGCATCGCACGAGACCTGGAGGCGCTCCACCGCTTCGCCGGATTTGTGGTGATTCGCGGCGCGATCGCCGCGGTCAGTCGAAGATCGGGTCCGCCGTGCGCGTCCTCTTGAGCTCGAAGAACCCGGGCGTCGAGGCCACCAGCAGCACGCCGTCCCACAGCTTCCCGGCCGCCTCACCCTTGGGGGACGGAGTCACCACCGGGCCGAAGAACGCCGTCCCGTTGACGCTGACGACGGGGGTACCGACATCCTGGCCGACCTGGCTGATGCCCGCGGCGTGCGAGGCGCGGAGTGACTCGTCGAGCTCGTCGGAGGATGCGTACTCTGCCAACGAGTCCGGCAGACCCACCTCCGCGAGGGCCTCGGTGATCACGGCCGGGTAGTCGTCGCGACCGCCCGGGTGGATGCGAGTGCCGAGCGCGTCGTAGAGCGGCTTGACGACCTGCTGCCCGTGCAGCTCCCGAGCCGCGTTCACGACCCGAACCGGGCCCCAACCTCGGTCGAGCACTTGGCGGTAGTGGCTGCTGAGGCCGTCGCGATGCTCGTTGAGGACGGACAGACTCATCACGTGCCAGCGGACGCTGATCGGCCGCATCTTCTCGACCTCCGTGATCCAGCGCGAGGTCATCCAGGCCCACGGGCAGATCGGGTCGAACCAGAAGTCGACGACGTCGCGCTCGTTCACGGATGTGCTCCTTCGATGGGGCGGACCGCTCCTCCGGTCGAACCCGATCTCGGCGGGAGGCATTCCCGCCCACCGTGACATGATCGTTCCCGGGCTGCACCACCTCGCGGCCCCGTCGGAAACCAAGGAGAACCCCGTGCCCGGAGAGAACCTCACGCGCGTCGAGGCGCGTGATCGTGCCGCACTCGTGTCGGTCGAGAGCTACGACATCTTGCTCGACCTCGCGGCCGGTCCCGGCACCTTCTCCTCGACGACGACGGTCCGGTTCGGCGCGCCCGCGGGCAGCAGCACGTTCATCGACCTCATCGCGCCGCGGGTGCACACGATCGTGCTCAACGGGCACGCTCTGGAGCCCGCCGTCGTCTTCGCCGACTCCCGGATCGCCCTCGACGACCTGGCCGCGGAGAACGAGCTCGTCGTCGTCGCCGACTGCGCGTACATGACCACCGGCGAGGGCATGCACCGCTTCGTCGACCCGGTCGACAACGAGGTCTACCTGTACACCCAGTTCGAGGTCTCGGACTCCCGGCGGGTCTTCGCCGTCTTCGAGCAGCCCGACCTCAAGGCCACCTTCCGGTTCACCGTGACGGCACCGGAGTACTGGACCGTCGTCTCCAACTCGCCGACGCCTGAGCCCACCCCGGTGCCGGGGCGCCTGACCGACGCCGGCGTGGGCGTCGCGACCTGGGCCTTCAAGCCGACGCCGGTGCTGTCCGGCTACATCACCGCGATCGTCGCCGGTCCCTACCACCAGGAGCGCGGCGAGCTGACCAGCCGGGACGGACGGCGGATCCCACTAGGGGTATTCTGCCGCCGTTCGCTCGCCCAGTACCTGGACGCCGAGCACGTCCTCGACATCACCAAGGCCGGCTTCGAGTTCTACGAGGACCTGTTCGACTACGAGTACCCGTTCGCGAAGTACGACCAGCTCTTCGTGCCCGAGTTCAACGCCGGTGCGATGGAGAACGCCGGTGCGGTCACGTTCGTCGAGACCTACGTGTTCCGCTCCAAGGTTCCGGACGCGACGATCGAGCGCCGCGCCGGCACGATCCTGCACGAGCTGGCGCACATGTGGTTCGGCGACCTGGTCACGATGCGCTGGTGGGACGACCTGTGGCTCAACGAGTCCTTCGCCGAGTACGTCTCGACCTTGGCGGTCGCGAGCGCGACTCGGTGGACCAGCGCGTGGACCACGTTCTCCTCGTTGGAGAAGTCGTGGGCCTACCGCCAGGACCAGCTGCCCTCCACCCACCCCATCGTGGCGGACATCCGGGACCTCGAGGACGTCAAGGTCAACTTCGACGGGATCACCTACGCCAAGGGCGCCTCGGTGCTCAAGCAGCTGGTTGCATGGGTCGGCCACGACGAGTTCTTCGCCGGGGTGCGCGCGTACTTCCGTCGGCACGCCTACCGGAACACCGAGCTGCGGGACCTCCTGGTCGAGCTCGAGACGACGTCGGGCCGTGACCTCACGGCTTGGTCAGAGCTCTGGCTCGAGAAGGCCGGCGTGACGCTGCTCCGGCCCGACGTCGAGGCCGACGCGCACGGGCAGATCACTTCCTTCGCCATCATGCAGGAGGTCCCCGCGTCGCACCCGGTTCACCGCCCGCACCGGCTCGCCATCGGCGGCTACGACCTCGTCACCGGCAACGACGGCACGCCAGGGCTCGAGCGCACCTCTCGTGTCGAGATCGACATCGACGGTCCGCGCACCGCGGTTCCCGGCCTCCTCGACAACCCACGCCCGGCGCTCATCCTGGTGAACGACGACGACCTCGCCTACGCCAAGGTGCGACTCGACGCGGACTCCTTGGCCACTGCGGTCGAGCACCTGCACTCCTTCCGCGACTCGCTTCCCCGCACCCTCATCTGGGCGGCTGCGTGGGACATGACCCGTGATGCCGAGCTGCCCGGTCGCGACTTCGTCGACCTGGTGCTCGCCAACATCGGGTACGAGACGGACTCCTCCGTCGTGCTCGTGCTGCTCCGCCAGCTCACCACGACTCTCGACCTGTACGTCGCTCCCGAGCATCGCGAGGCGGTCGAGATCGCGACCGCCGATCGGCTGCTCGAGCTGGCGCGGGCCGCAGATGCGGGTGGCGACTCGCAGCTGCAGCTAGCCAGGGCGTTCGCGGCTCGGGCCCGCACGACCGCGCAGCTGGACGCCGTGGCCGCGCTGGCCTACGGAACCGACCACCTGACCGGCCTGATCGTCGACACCGATCTGCGCTGGGAGCTGCTCAGCAGCCTGGTCGCCCTGGGCCGAGCCGGAGAGACGGAGATCGCCGCTCAGCTCGTCGCCGACCACACCGCGACCGGGCAGCGTGCCGCTGCCGCGGCGCGCGCGTCGATGCCGACAGCGGAAGCGAAGAAGGCCGCGTGGAGCGCCCTCCTCGAGTCCGACGAGCTGCCGAACGCGGTCCAGCTGGCAACCATCGGCGGCTTCACCCGGGTCGTAGACCGCAGCCTGCTGGTCCCCTACGTCGAGCCGTACTTCGCGGCTCTGACCGGGGTCTGGACGAGTCGGACCAGCGAGATGGCGCAGAACATCGTGGTGGGTCTCTACCCGACTCTGGTGCTCAACGAGTCCGGCGTGGACGTGCTGGGACGGACCGACTCCTGGCTCGACCAGCACGGGGACGAGATCCCGGCGCTCCGCCGACTCGTCGTCGAGGCGCGCGACGCGGTCCGTCGGGCCCTCGCAGCGCAAGAGCGGGACCGTTCGAAGTAGGGAGCTAGCGCGTGACGGCGCGCCGCGCGGCGGCGACCGCCGCGGCGAGCGAGCGGACCCGGGGGTTCTGCACGAAGTTCTCGACGGTGACCTGTTCACCGCTCGCATCGACCAGTGGCAGTCGCCAGGACGGATAGAGGTCGCGCGCGGCGGGTACGCCGGCCGGCCGCCGCTCGCCGACCCCGTCCGCCATCGTGACGGACATCAGCATGCTGGGGGCCGAGGCGACGTACCGGTGCAGCGCCTCGACGAACTCACGCTCGGACGGATCCGCGCCGAGCAACCCGAGCTCGGTGAGAGTGGCCTGGATCGCATCGCGCTCCGCGCGGGCGGCACGTCGCTCCGCATCGGCATCCCGGGACAGACCCAGCCGCTGCCGGAGCTCGACCTGCTCCCCGGCAAGAAGCCCGGCGGTCGGGGTCCCCGACGGGTGCGCGACTGTCGCCAGCGACGTGACCGCGAACGTGTCCGGCGCCACGGTCCCCCGCTCCGGATCAAGCCCGGGCCAGAGGGAGGACGTGCTGAGAATTCCGTGCGCCACCAAGGACTCTCGCATCCAGTCCTCGGTGATCCCGCGGTCGTCCGCGATCAGGACGACGCCGACGCGCCTCGCCTCGAGGCAGAACATCCCGAGGAGCGCCTCATGGTCGTTGCGGACCCAGGCACCGTCAGCGGGCGCGTTGCCGACCGGCACCCACCACTGCTCGAACAGGTCATGGGCATCGCCAAGGTGCAGCGCGCCGGCGTGCCGGATCCGGGTCCGGAGCAGGTCGCGCAGCGGTCCGTAGCCGGCCCGCGCCAGGGTGTCCGGTCGCCACGGTGCCACGCCGCGCAGCGCGCCGCGCGGTACGTCCCGGCTCGGTACCAGCCCGAGCTCGATCCCGCGGGCGACGAGGTCCTTGGTCGCCCACGCGTCGGCGCCGTCCTCGGTCGATCCGGGTGCGAGTGACGCGATCAGCCCGAGCGCCATCCCGGCACTGCGGGCGGCGATGTGGGCGGCCTTGAGCTGGTCGTCCGCAACCCACTGCAGCCAGCAGAAGAACTCGATCCGGTCGGTCAACGTCGCGCGGAGCTCACGCGCCAGCCCGGAGCCGTGCTCACGCGCGGTCGGGGGCCACGGGTCCGTGCCGAAGTGCTCGGCCATCGCGCTCCAGGCCGCGAACTCCTCGAGGCCCGGTCCCATCGCCGAGCGGAACTCGTCGAAGGCGCGCTGCCGCGTGATCGACCGCGGCGCCGAGAACACGACCTCGAGAGCGGCCTTCTTCGCCACCCACACCGCGTCCCGGTCCACGACGTCCGCCGCGAGATCCATCAGGGTCTCGGCCTGCCACTCGATCAAGGTCCGATCGGCGGCCGAGAGATACGCCGTCTCGCGGATGTCCTCGACCCGCACGTACAGCGGGTTGAGGAACCGTCGGGACGAGGCGACGTGCGGGGCGACCGCGAGCGGCGCCGATGGCGATGAGGCCGGCACGGGGTGCACGGCCAGGAAGTCGGGCCCGGTCGGGCCCGCGGTGAGTGCCGCAAGCTCCCCCAGATCTGCGAAGTCCGCGGTCCGCCATGCGTAGCCGGACCGGATCGCGAAGAGCGGAACCTCCCAGCCCCACAGCGGGTGGGCCATCGTCGCGTGGCGGTTGCGGGTGCGCTTCGGCGTGACGACGAGGGCGCTTCGCGCGTACCCGCTGGGACCCTCGGCGAACAAGCGGTGCCAGCCGAGCGGCAGGTCGTCCGGGACCTCGAACGTCGCCCGTCCGACGAGCCGTCCGTCCACGGTCCGCGGGTCGACCAGGATGTCGAGCTGTCTCAGATCGCGTCGCCCGCCGCCGGACTGAGCGTCGACCTCGACCCACACCGCGACCGGGTCGCCGTGGTTCAGGTGAACCGCGACCGTGCCACCCGCTCCGCGCCGCAGGACGAGAGACGGCGGCAGCATCCGGCGCCACTCGTCGTCGGCTCCGTGGTCCAGCTCCACCTGCGCGGTGGAGGGTGAACCCGCGTCCACGCCGAGCGCGGCGAGCACCGCGATCACGGTCTCGGGTGTCGCGCTGCGGGGGGTCCCGGCGGGGCCGACCGACTCGATCCGGATACCACGAACTTCGGCTAGGCGTCGCAGCGTGTCCGGCATGTCGGTGGTCACGTGTCGATCTTGCCAGAGTGAGCGCACACCGCGACCGGCTAGCCTTCCGACATGTCCATTGATCATCTGGCCCCGCTCGGCGCCGCCGTGTCGGACGCCGCCGGACGCCTGGTCTCGGTCCCCTTGAGGATCGCCCTGACAATCCTCGGGAGTGCGCTGACCATCGTCATCGTCCGGGTCCTGATCACCCGTCTGGTGCACGGGATCGTGCACGGCGGCAGGCTCGTCAGGACTCGGACTCGAGCCGCGTTGCAGCGCGGTCAGGACCTGCCGGGTCGTGCCGTCACCAACACCCTCAGCGACACGCGGCGGGTGCAGCGCGGGAAGACCATCGGCTCAGTGCTGCGCTCGACCGCGACGCTGGTGATCGGCGCGATCACCGTCGTCATGGTGCTGGACCTGCTCGGGATCCCGATCGGGCCGATCCTGGCCTCGGCCGGGATCGCGGGCGTCGCTCTCGGCTTCGGCGCCCAGACCCTGGTCAAGGACTTCCTCTCCGGCTTGTTCATGCTGGTCGAGGACCAGTACGGCATCGGCGACGTGATCGACCTGGGCGAGGCTTCCGGGACGGTCGAGGCGATCGGGTTGAGGGTCACCCAGGTGCGGGACATCAACGGGACGCTCTGGTTCGTCCGCAACGGCGAGGTCGTGCGGGTCGGCAACAAGACCCAGGGCTGGTCGCGCGCCATCGTCGAGGTGCGCATCGATCAGACCGATGACATCGACCGCGCCCGGCAGCTGCTCCTCAAGGCGGCCCAGGAGGTCGCCGACGACCCCGAGATCGGTCCGCTGCTGCTGGACGAGCCGGCGGTCGCGGGTATCGAAGACCTTACGGCGGAAGGTGCCGTGCTCCGCCTGATGGTCAAGGTCGCGCCATCCACCCAGTGGGACGTTGCGCGCGCGCTGCGCGCCAGGGTGCGCATCGTGCTGGCCGAAGGCGGGATCTCGCTCGCCCTGCCCCGTCGTGAGGTATTCGTGGAGCGCCCGACGGCGGCCGTGACCGTGGCCGAGCCCGACGCAGCCGTCATCGAGCCCGACGCGACCTAGACCCAGTCGAAGAACGGTGCGCCGAGTACGACCGGCTCACCGACGGTCGCGAGCGGCGTGAGGACTCCGGGGTCGGCCTGCAGCGCGACCACCGGACAGATGGCCGAGCGCCCCGAGGCGAGGACGCTCGCAGGGCTCCAGGTGATAAGCAGGTCCCCAGCCGAGACGAGCTGCCCACCGGCGACCTGCACCTCAAAACCCGCACCGGCCAGCTCGACCGTGTCGATCCCCAGGTGGACCAGGATCGTCCGGCCGTCGGCGGCCTCAATGGTGACCGCGTGCGGGAAGAGCGCCCCGATCCGGCCGGCCATCGGCGCGCAGAGCCTGGCCACGTCACCGTCTCCAGGGTCGAGAGCGAGACCAGGACCGACCATCTCGGTGGAGAACACCACATCAGGCACTTCGCTCAGGTCCCGGACGATGCCGGCCATCGGCGAGACCACGTGCACGGCGCACTCCTCCGCTCGTCGCGGCGCCCCGCCTGAAGCGAGGCCCCTGGGGTCTCAGCGCAGGCTGTCCAGCTCCGCGGCGAGGTTGTCGGCCTCAGGACCCACGATCACCTGGACCACGTGGCCCGACCGCACCACGCCGAACGCCCCCGCAGCGCGCAGACCGACCTCGTCTACGGCTGCTGGATCCAGCACCTCGACCCGCAGGCGGGTGATGCACGGCTCGACCTCGGAGACATTCCCGGTACCGCCAAGAGCGACGAGGATCCGAGCTGCCTTGCTCATCCGTGAGCTCCTGGTGACGTGAGCCACGCTGCTGGGAGAGCGCTGAATGAACACTAGTGGTCTGCGGGTCTCCGAGCGCATGCGGCTCGCTCGTGGTTGCATGGCGTCGAGCGGCCTCGACAGCCGTCGACAGGACCGTCGCGGTCCGCCGGACGACGCGCGCGGAGCCGTCGCCACGAGGGAGTGCGGTGCGCGAGCGCGAGAGCCCCACCATCACCGGGATCGGCGTGTCCCCCGGCCGCATCGTCGGCCCGGTCGTGCTGATGCCCGCGCCGATCGCCGAACCGGCGATCAGTGACCGCATCGCCGTGGGGGTCGACCGGGCCACCTCGGCCCAACGGATCACGACCGCGTCCGCCCAGGTGCGGGACGAGCTGACGAGCGCCGCGGCGCACGCGAGCGGGAAGAGCCGTGAGCTGCTCGAGGCCACCGCCATGATGGCGGCCGACCCCCTGCTCGTCACGGACGCGCGGCGGCGGGTGCTCGAGAACGGTCTGGCACCCGCGCGAGCCATCTGGGACGCCGCGGGCCAGGTGTGCGACGACCTCACGGCCGTGGGCGGGGTGGTCGCCGAGCGGACCCGCGATGTCCGCGACGTGCGGGACCGCCTCGTGGCGGCCGTGACCGGTCAGGCGTCCCCGGGCGTACCGCGCCCGCTCGAGCCGAGCGTGCTCGTCGCGACGGACCTGGCTCCGGCCGACGCCGCCACCCTCGACCCGGCGAAGTTCCTTGCCGTCGTCACCGAGAGCGGGGGCCCGATCTCGCACACCGCGATCATCGCGCGGGCCCTGGGGATCCCCGCCGTCCTCGGAGCGGTCGGCGCGATGGGCGCCGTCGTCGAGGGCAGCATCGTGCTCGTCGACGGCGGCCGGGGCACGATGCGGCGCGATCCGCCGGCCGAGCTGATCGCATCCCTGGCGGCGGCCACGCGCCCGGCGCGCACCTTCGACGGCTACGGCCACACCGCCGACGGCGTACACATAGCGCTGGTGGCGAACGTCGTCGACGCGGCGAGCGCGGTCGTCGCCGCCGAGGCGAAGGCCGAGGGTGTCGGGCTGTTCCGGACCGAGGTCGGCTTCCTCGGACGTGAGGAAGCGCCCAGCGTGGCGGAGCAGGTCGAGGCGTATCGCGGCGTCTTCGCGGCGTTTCCGGGACGCATGGTCGTCATCCGCACGCTCGACGCGGGTGGCGACAAGTCCTTGCCGTTCCTGGGCCTGCCGGTCACGTCGAACCCGGCTCTCGCACCGCGTGGCTGGCGAGCCGCGACCCAGCTGCCGACCGTGGTGGACGACCAGCTCGATGCGATCGCCCGGGCCGCGCGGCACGAGAGCGCCGACGTGTGGGTGATGGCACCGATGGTGGCGACGCCGCAGGCGGCGGCAGAGTTCGTCGCGCGGTGCGAGCTGCACGGGCTGCACCGGGCCGGCGTCGTGATCGAGGTGCCGAGTGCGGCGCTGCGGGCGCGCCAGGTCTTCGCGCACGCCGCCTTCGCCTCGATCGGCACGAACGACCTCGCGCAGTACGCGATGGCCGCAGACCGGCTCGACGCCTCGCTCGCGGACCTGTGCGACCCGTGGCAGCCGGCGGTGCTCGCCCTGATCGCCGCCGCCTGCGCAGGCGCGACCCACGCGGACCGACCCGTCGGCGTTTGCGGCGAGGCGGCCGCGATCCCCGCGCTCGCCCCGGTGCTCGTCGGGCTCGGCGTCACGTCCCTGTCGATGACCCCGCGTGCCCTGGCCGACGTCGCCGCAGTCCTCGCGACCACCACCGCCGCGGACTGCGCGCGGCTGGCCGACCTGGCCCTCGACGCGCCCGACGCGCGGGCGGCCCGGGAACGGGTGCGGTCGGCGATCCCCGCCCTCCCGGATCTCGGCCTCTGACCACGCTCGGATCTCAGACAGTTCGCGCCCCCCTAACTCCCGCCCACGCCGGCCCCAGCACTCCAGCTCACGCCGAGGTAGACCCCTTTCGCTCCAGGACGGCCCCTCGAGACTCGAAATCGGCTGAAACGATCTACCTCGGCGAGGACGGGCGCCTTGGCGGGGAGGCCGGCGTCGGCGGATGCCAGAATGCACGGGTGACCTCGCTCGACGCCGCCCCCTCACCCGGCCCCGGCCCCGCGCCATCGTTCTACGACGCCGTCGGCGGGCACGACACGTTCGTGCGCCTGGTCGACGCGTTCTACGCGGGCGTCGCCGTAGATCCGGAGCTGCGAGCGATGTACCCCGAGGAGGACCTCGGCCCCGCCGCGCACCGGCTGACGATGTTCCTCGAGCAGTACTGGGGTGGTCCGACGACGTACAGCGCCGAGCGCGGCTTCCCGCGGCTGCGGATGCGGCACGCGCCGTTCGCGGTCAACCCCGCTGCCCGTGACCGCTGGCTGGCGCACATGCGGGCCGCCGTCGACGGCCTGGATCTCGCCGAGCTGCACGCGGCGGAGCTCTGGGACTATCTGGAGCGCGCCGCTCATTCCATGGTCAACACCTTTGAGGAGTGAAGTGACCGCTACCGATTCCGCCGCCGCGCTCGAGCGGGCCCTTGCCGTGTTCGATGTCGTCCAGGTCGACACGACGATCTTCACCGCGGTGAGTCTCGACCACCCGGGCGGACGAATCTTCGGCGGGCAGGTGCTCGCGCAAGCGCTGATCGCGGTCGGACGGACGGTAACCCCGGAGCGGCGTCCGCACTCCCTGCACGCCTACTTCCTCCGCGCGGGCACCACCGACGAGCCGGTGACCTACGAGGTCGAGGTCCTCCGCGACGGCGGCTCGTTCAGCGCCCGCCGGACGCACGCGTCGCAGGGCGGCGCTCCGATCCTGTCGATGACCGCCTCGTTCCAGCGGGACGACCCCGGCCTCGAACACGCGGACGAGATGCCGACGGCCCCGGACCCGGAGACGCTGCCGAGCTTCGCCGACCTCTACGGCGAGATCGAGCACCCGACGGCGCAGTACTGGTCCTACGGGCAGCCGATCGACGGGCGTTCGGTCAGCCCGTCGATCTTCGGCCGGCCGCAAGAGGGGCCCTCGCCGGACGTGCTCAGCTGGTGGCGGGTGGCGAAGGCCCTCCCGGATGACCCGCTGCTGCACGCGGCCATCGCGGCGTACGCGAGCGACATCTCGATCCTCGAGCCGGTCATGCGCGACCACGGCATCTCCTGGAGCACCCCCGACACGTCGATCGCGAGCCTCGACCATGCGATGTGGTTCCACCGGCCGCTCCGAGCGGACGACTGGATCCTGTACCAGGCGCACTCCCCCTCCGCGTCCGGCGCGCGCGGGCTGTCGATCGGGAAGATGTTCAGCCACGACGGGCGGCTGGTGGCGAGCGTCGCTCAAGAGGGCATGTTCCGGGTGCCGTGG
>JADGOR010000055.1 GCA_017882855.1 Cellulomonas sp.
CGCGGCGGGAAGCTGGGCCGGCAGAACGCCGGCTTCGCCGAGATCGCGGCTGAGCGCGGGGTCAGCCCGCAGCAGGTGTGCCTCGCATGGGAGCTGGCCAAGGCGCCGATCGTCATCCCGATCCCCGGCGCGAGCCGGCCGGAGACGATCCGCGACTCGGCACTCGCCGCTGATCTTGAGCTCACCGCCGAGGAGCTCGCCCGACTCGAGTCGTGAACGCCGCAGGTCGGCTCCCCCGGGTGTGACGCGCGGGGCCCCGGACCCGGCGTTGTCAGGCCTCGAGCAGGATGGTCACCGGCCCGTCGTTGACGAGCTCGACCGCCATGTCGGCACCGAACACGCCGGTGGCGACCTCGAGGCCGCGCGCCCTCAGCGCCGCGACGACGTCGGCCACGATCGGTTCGGCCACCTCGCCCGGGGCCGCGGCGTTCCAGGTGGGACGGCGCCCCTTGCGCACGTCGCCGTACAAGGTGAACTGGCTGATCACCAGGACCGGCGCGGTCAGCTCCACCGCGGAACGCTCGTCGCGCAGGATCCGGAGCTCGGCGATCTTCCGTGCGATCTGCTCGACCTGGCGGGCGCCGTCGTCGTGCGTCACCCCGAGCAGGACGACCAGGCCCGGCCGGTCGATCCGGCCGACGACCGCTCCGTCCACCCGGACCTCCGCGCGGCTGGCGCGCTGGACGACGGCGCGCACGCGCTACCAGCCGCCGCGGTCACCGGTGGAGCGACCGCGCGGGCCTCGTTGCCGCGAGTACGGCTGCACGGCAGGACGCACGTCGACGAGGTAGACGATCGCGGCGATCACCGTTGCGATCCCGACCAGGCCGAATAGCCCGAAGATTCCCAGGCCGATCGGGCGCGGGATCGCGATGAAACCGAGCGCCGCCGCCGCTCCGGTGACTGCCAGCCACAAGGCCTTGGTGCGCTTCCCGGCCCGGACGAACGCGGCCGCGGGGCGCATCGCGGCGTCGACGACCGCCCACAGCTGGAGGCCGAACGCCGCGAGCGAGAGCACCAAGAAGACGAGGACCTGCACGGATCCGATCACACGCAGAGCCTAAGGCCGGGTCACGGGACGACCCGGATCCCCTCACCGCGCGCAGCATCCGCGAGGTGGGAGTCCCAGGCTGCCAGGACGAGCTCGGGCGAGTCGAGCAGCAGAGCGCTCGCGAGGTGCAGGGCGTCGCCGCCGCGCAGGGCGTGGTGGTCGATCAGCGCCGTGGCCCGCTCGGCCACTTCCGGGCTGACCTCCACCAGGTACAGGCCCACCCGGAGCCGGTCCCAGCGGGCCCGCGCTTGCGCCGCCGCCTCGGCGCTCAAGTGACCGGCCCGCTGGCCGGCCGCGAGCGCCGCGCGCACCTCGGCGTCGGCGATGCGCGAGCTCGCAGCGAGATCCGCGCCGTTCCAGAGCGCCGCTGCGAGCCGCGCGCCCTGCTCCGGGACGCATAGCTTCACCAGCGCGCTGGCGTCGAAGTAGACGAGTGCCATCGAGACCTCAGCGCCGCAGCCGTCGGACCAGGCCGGAGACCGGCGTCGCGGCGCGCGCGCCCGCCCGCTCGGTCCCGTCAGCGACGACGCGCTCACCGCTCGGCGCGGTGAGCAGCCCGTCGCGCTCGAGGCGCTCGATGAGATCGGCTGAGCCGATCCTGCTCAGCCGAGCGACCGGGATGCCGCGCTCGGTGACGACGACGTCCTCACCCGCCCGAGCGCGTTCGATCCATTGCTTGAGCTCCGCGCGCAGCGCACTGACCGAGACGTCCATGCCTTGACCGTACGTCAGTCAGGTCGATTCATGTACGGATCAGGCAGATCAGCTGCGCCTGAGCACGGCAGATCATGGCTCGGTGGCGTTGGTGGTCCGGCCCGGAGTGGTCGGGGCCGGCCGCACTCACTCCCTGCTTCGCGGCTGCAGACCCCGGGCGACCGGACCCCGCGGGGTGGGCCGGTCCACCGAGACCCCCTCGCCCGGCACGATCACCTCTTGAGCCGCCGCCACCAGCTCGCCGTCGACGTCGACGAGGAGCTCGACGTCGGTCGGCACCGAGCGCTTGATCATGGCCAGGCCGATCGGGCCGAGCTCGTGATGACGAGCTGCGGAGGTCACGACGCCGACCTCACGGCCGTCCTGGGTGACGATCGCGCCATGCTCCGGCAGCACATGCGCAGACCCGTCGAGGTGCAGCATGACGAGTCGGCGCGGCGGTCGCCCTAGGTTGTGCACCCGGGCGACGGTCTCCTGGCCGCGATAGCAGCCCTTGCTCAGGTGCACCGCAGTGCGGAGCCAGTCGAGCTCGTGCGGGATGGTGCGATGATCCACGTCCAGACCGACACGCGGTCGCCAGGCGGCGATCCGCTCGGCCTCCGTCGCCCAGGTCCCGACCAGGCGCGCGCCTGCGGCTTCACGAGCGGAGACGGCGTCGGACAGCCCCGCCCTCGGCACGAGCACCAGGCGCCAGCGCCGATTCGCGGCTGGGTGTGCGTCGTCGTCGGGCCCGTACCGGGTCCCGCCCAGCAGTGTGCGCGGCCACGGGTCGAGCCACGACAGCGGTTCGCCGGCCCGCGCCTCGGTTGCGACCGGCTCGCCGAGGACGGCCCAGTCGGCGCTCGCGTCCGTGACGACGACCCTCAGCATGAAGCGCATCGAGTCGAGCCACGCCGCCAGGGACGCCGCCGAGGCGCCCTCGGTCAGCAACCACGTCACCTCGCCGTCGTCCACGACGCCTGCGGCGTGCTCGATGTGCCCGTGCGGGCTGAGCACCAAGAGCTCGGTGGAGGTGCGCGGCGCCAGCTCGGTCAGCTCTTGGGAGGTGATCGAGTTCAGCCAGGACAAGCGGTCCGGTCCGCTCACCGTGACCACGCCGAGGTGCGACAGATCGGCGACCGCGCTGCCGGCCGCGAGGGCGCGCTGCTCGCCGGTCGGATCGCCGTAGTGCCAGGCGACGCCCGTGTCCACCCCGCCGGCCGCGACGGCGCCCGGGCGGGACAGCAGCGGACTCGCGGATGCCGATTCGTTCGGCGGAAGGGTCACCGTGGCCACCTAGTCCTGTCGACTGAGTCGAGCCGAGGCGTACGGCTGCATGGGCCGACCGAACGCGGCCATGTCCCAGGCCCACATGAGCTCGCCCTGGACCAGGCCGTACAGCCGGGTGGCAGCGCTGACGTCGGCTGCCGTCGAGGTCTGCGCGATGAGGTCGCTCGCGAGGTCGATCCGGCCGTCTCCGACGGTGCCGAGGTAGAGCGACAGGTGTCCGCTCGGGTCGGTGAGCAGCACCTCGACACCGTGCTCGTCGGTGCTCCGGTCGTCCGCGGCGGCCGGGGTGCAGCGCCAGAAGCCCGACTCCCTCTGCCACACCCGGCCGTCGCCATCGCCGACGTCGCCGAGCTCGGCCGGGTCGACACCGTCCGGGAGCAGCCGGATCGTCGACGCGTAGCTCAGGTACGGCCCGCCGTCGTGGTCGAACTGGATCGTCTGGACGAAGGGTCGCTCCTCGATGCCCGGGTAGCCGAGCACACCGGGACCGCGCCACCAGCCGACCAGCCACGAGAGCGGGTCCACCTCTGGCGCGACTCCCTCAGGGATCGCGAACGGCATGTCCGGGATGCCTCCTCGCTCGTGCGGTCGGGTGCCGCGAGGGCCCTCGAACGGCCTCGTCCTAGTGCTGCCCGCGGAACAGCCGGTACACCACGTAGCCCGAGAACCAGGTGATGGCAAGGGCGGAAGCGACCAGCATGCCGATGAACAGGATCTCGAGCGCACTCATTCCTCGATCTTAGCGAGCCGCCCGCCTACCCTGGCCGAGTGACCACCCCTCAGCGCACCCTCGTGATCAAGCTGACCGCCGGCACGGAGCGACCCGAGCTGTGCAACCAAGCGCTGACCGTTGCCGCCACCGCAGTCGCGGCGGGTGTACCGGTGAGCCTCTGGTTGACCGGCGACTCCGCCTGGCTGGCCCTGCCGGGGAAGGCGGAGGCGGTCCGGATCCCGCATGCGGCGCCGCTCGAGGAGCTGCTCGCAGCGGTCCTCGACGGTGGCCACGTGACCGTGTGCACCCAGTGCGCGCTGCGCCGGGGCATCACCGAGGCCGACCTGCTGCCCGGCGCGCGCATCGCGGGATCAGCGGTCTTCGTCGAGGAAGTCCTCGCCCCGGCCGCTCAAGCCCTGGTGTACTAGACCGCCTCGCGCCGGCTCGGCGCCCAGCGCCTGATCAGCAGGTACATCTGGCAGCCCAGGCAGAACCCGAACGCGGCGTTCAGGAATGCGGCGACCAGGACGAATCCGGCCGAGATCGCCAGTGCGTACGGCACTCCGGCGAGGTCGAGGACCAGGCCGATGGCGGTGATCACCAGTCCGACGAGCTGGGCGAACCGCGGCGGCCGCGGGTCCTCCAGCTCGGGAGGTGGCGCGAGCCGCGGTCCGATCAGGCTCCGGAAGACCCGGCCCTGCACGCTGCCCTGCGTGCCCGCGGTCACCCCGATCAAGAACAGGAGCACGACGACGGCCATCACGATGCGAGCGGCCGCGGCAGGCGCCAGCAGGAGGACCGCGACCAGGAGCAAAGCCGTGATCGCCGCCCCGAATCGTGGACCGCGCGGGTCGATGCCGACCGGGTGCGGGTGTGCCGTCTCCACCGCGGGCGTGCTCTGGTCAGGCATCTCGTCCCCCGATCCTCGTTCGGACAGGGTCCAGCATGATCCGGTGGCGGTTCACTCCGCTACCGCACCGAGAGCATCGAGGGCCTGCGCGGTCGTCGACGCCGAGCAGCCCGCTCGAGAGTCGATCCTCCCGGTGCCAGGGCGCGGCCGTCGTCGCACCCTGTAGGTACCCGTCGCGGCGCTGCCACAGCCACCACGCGAGGGAGCAGACAGCGAGGAGCGCGACGACCCCGATGAGCCGATCGAGCACCTCAGCCCACCAGGACCCGTCCGATGATGTACACGAAGACGCCGCACAGCGAGACCGGGAGCGCGACGGCAGCGAGCCGCGCGAGCCGCCCCTCGAGGGCCGGGAGTCGGTGGAAGAGGGCATCGAGCGAGGTGATCACGACCCCGACCGCAAGGCCGAGCACGGTGCCGGCGAGCGGCCGCACGTCCGGCGGCGCGATGTAGGCGATCGTGCCCGCGGCGCCGGCTGCTGCCACCATCGTCGCGATCGAGCGGAACCACCCGCGCAACCGGGTCGCGGAGACCGCGGAGGCGATCGCGAGCGCGACGGCACCGGCAACCACGAGGCCGATCCCGCCTGAAGTGCGTTGGGCCGCGATCCACGCCGACGCGGAGGCCGCGACGACGACGCCGGTCACCACGCCCGAGAGCGACTCGACGACGTGACCCCTCGGTCCGGGGCGCGTCAGCTCGTGCACGAAGGCCAGCAGGATCGCAAAGGCGATCACGAGCGGCAGCGCGCGCAAGAACGGCTCACCGCGGGAGTACGCCACCGCCAGGACGCCGCCTACGCCGCCGAGAATCATCACGACGGTCGCACCCAGCCGAGCGGGAATCGCCAAGAGGGACGGCCAACCGATCGCTACGGCCAGGGCGAGCAGTCCCGCGATGACGATGACCGGCAGCGCCGTCCATTCGGCCGGCAGTCGCGACGTGACGGCCGGGACGTGGCCCGAGTACGCGGCCAGCGCGACGAGGGCACCCAGGGCCGCGGTGGACACCGCTCGGTTGGAGGGCCGCGCCCAACCCGTCGCGGGTCCGGTGCGACCGGTGCGACCGGTGCGGGCGATGCGACCGGCGCGGGCGGTGCGACCGGCGCGGGCGGTGCGACCGGCGCGGGCGATGCGACCGGCGCGGGCGGCGCGGGCGGCCGTTCGGCCCCCTCGGCGAGTCAACATGGCGGTCAGTCTCTCAGATCGAGAAGCCTCCTGAAGCGCAGCGGCGCTAGGTATAGCGTTAGCGCCCAGGCCAGGAGGTGGACACCGTGGCAGATCTGCTGCTGCTGACTCCAGCCCCCGGCGGCTCGGCGCAAGTCTTGCCTGCCCTCGGGCTGCTGTCGCACCGCGTCCGCGTGCTCCCCGTGGAACCCTCCGCGCTGGTTGACGCGCCCGACGCGGATCTTGTCCTGCTCGACGCACGCCGTGACCTGGCGATGGCGCGCACGACCTGTCGACTGCTGCGCGCGACAGGACTCGACGTCCCGCTCATCCTCGTGCTCACCGAAGGTGGGCTCACCGTCGTCACGAGCGAGTGGGGCGCGAACGACGTCCTGCTCGACACCGCGGGACCAGCTGAGGTCGAGGCTCGGGTCCGCCTGGCGATGGAGCACTCGGCGCGCGGCGCGTTCGACTCGAAGCCGACCGAGATCGCATCGGGCGACCTGAACATCGACGCCAGCGGGTACACCGCGCGGCTCCGTGGTCGGCCGCTCGATCTCACGTACAAAGAGTTCGAGCTGATCAAGTACCTCGTTCAGCACCCCGGTCGGGTGTTCACTCGCGCGCAGCTGCTCCAAGAGGTCTGGGGCTACGACTACTACGGGGGCACTCGCACAGTCGATGTCCACGTGCGCCGGCTGCGCGCGAAGCTCGGCACCGAGCACGAGCAGCTCATCGGCACGGTGCGCAACGTCGGCTACCGGTTCGACCCTCCGAAGGAGCGGCGGCCGGAGGACGACGAGCGCATGGGCGCCGTCGACGCCCGACTTCCGCTTCACGCCGAGAACTGACCGGACCGCGCCGGGTACCCTGACCACAGGTGTGCCGGGAAGACTGGTCGGCGTCCGCTGACGCCTGCCTGGGAGGTCCCGTATGGTGCGCCGCCGAGCCGCCCGCCTCTTCGAGCGCCTTTCGGCCGGGTCCGAGCTGAATCTCGCGGACACGCTGCGCACCGAGAAGGCCGGCGGAGCGCTCTTGCTGCTGGGCGCGCTGACCGCGCTCGTGTGGGCGAACTCCCCCGGCCGAGATGCGTACCAGAGCCTGCGGTCCGTCACCGTCGGGCCGGCGGCGCTGCACCTCCAGCTGACCCTCGGCGCGTGGGCCTCCGACGGGTTGCTCGCAATCTTCTTCTTCGTCGTCGGCCTCGAGCTCAAACGGGAGATCGTCGGGGGCGAGCTGCGCCGCCCGGCCACCGCCGTCGTCCCGATCGTGGCCGCCGTCGGTGGCATGGTCGCGCCGGCTCTGCTCTATCTCGCCGTGAACGCCGCAGCGCCGGCCGGCGCGCCCCGCGGTTGGGCGATCCCGACGGCGACCGACATCGCGTTCGCGGTGGCGGTGCTCTCGCTCGTGGGTCGCCGGTTGCCGAACGCTCTGCGCGCCTTCCTGCTTACTCTCGCGGTGGTCGATGACCTGCTCGCGATCATCGTCATCGCGTTCGTCTACAGCGCCAGCATTCGCCTCGCGTGGGTCGGCGCCGCGCTGGTCGCGGTCGCTCTGTTCGCCGTACTGACCCGCCGCGGGGTGGCGTCGTTCTGGGTGCTCGCACCGCTCGGCCTCGCCGGATGGGCATTCATGCACGCGTCCGGGGTGCACGCCACGATCGCCGGGGTCCTGCTCGGGCTGAGCGTTCCGGCGGTCGCCCGCAGCGGGGCCGGCGCGAGCCTCGCGGAGCGGTTCGAGCACCGATGGCGTCCGGTGTCGGCGGGCGTCGCGGTGCCCGTGTTTGCGTTGTTCGCCGCCGGCGTCGCGATGAGCCCGAGCGCGATCACGGACGCGATCGGTGACCCGGCGGCCCGGGGCGTCGCCGTCGGCCTCGTGCTCGGCAAGCCGCTCGGCATCGTCGTCGCCACCGTCCTGGTCGCCCGGTTCACCCGGGCGTCCCTCAGCCCCGGCCTGTCCTGGTGGGACGTGCTGGCCGTCGCTGCCCTCGGCGGCATCGGCTTCACCGTCTCGCTGCTGATCGGTGATCTGGCCTTCGGAGCGGGGAGCGCGCGCGACGAGCACGTCAAGGCCGCCATCCTGCTGGCGTCCGGTCTCGCCGCGCTCGTCGGCGCCGGTCTGCTGTCCTGGCGTGGCCGGCGCCGTATCCCCCCGCTCGAGGCGGACCAGGAGCCGAAGCTCGCTGCGAACGATGAGGCCTCCTGAGGCGACGCGTCACGGGCCGACTTCGGAGCGGGTAACGTCGAGCCAGTGACCGTCGACTCCTCCGTGATCCTCATCGAGGGTCCGTGGCACCACCACTTCGTGGCCGCCAACGGTGCGCGGTTCCACGTGGCCGAGGCCGGCTCTACCGTCGGCGACGCGCCCCTGGTGATCCTGCTGCCCGGCTTCCCCCAGTTCTGGTGGGCCTGGCGACACCAGCTGGTAGCCCTCGCCGCGAGCGGGTACCGGGTCGCGGCCATGGACCTTCGCGGCCAGGGCGCGTCCGACAAGCCGCCCATCGGGTACGACGTCCCGACGCTCGCCCGCGACGTCGCGGGCGTGATTCGATCGCTCGGAGCCAGCCAGGCCGTGGTGATCGGCCACGGGCTCGGCGGCCACATCGCTTGGTCGATGCCTGGTCTGCAGCCCGCGGTGACCCGCGCCATCGGAACCCTCGCGGCACCGCACCCGCTCAGCTTCCACAGCGACCCGTGGCGATCGATGACCATCTCGGCTCGGCTGCGGCTGCTGTGCTTCCAGCTGCCCACCGTCCCAGAGCGTCGTCTGACGAACCACCGGCTGGCGACGCGGCTGCTGCGCTCGTGGGGCGCCCCGGGTTGGCTGGACGACGAGACAGCCGCCACCTACGAGCTCGGGATGCGCCTGCCGTTCGCGGCGCACAGCGCGATGGAGTCGTATCGCTGGCTGGTGCGGTCGACCCCCCGGGTCGACGGTCAGCGCTACCTCTCAGCCGTGCGGACGCCGATCTGGGTCCCGACGCTCCAGCTGCACGGGGGCGCGGATCGCTGCCTGCCCGCACCCAAGGGCGATTCAGGCGTCGTCGCTGCCGGGGTGCCGTATCGGTTCGGCGTGCTGCCCGGCGTCGGGCACTACCTCCCCGAGGAGGCGCCCGAAGCGGTCACGGAGCAGCTGACCCGCTGGCTGGCCGAGGTCACCGACCGCTGACGTCCCCCGGCACGACCCGGTCGATCAGACCCTGCGCGATCTCCGGGTCCTGCTCGCCGATCCCGTTCGACGGGCATGACAGCCGGATCGGGCACGCACCGCACGCGGGCCGACGCGCGAAGCACGCGCGACGCCCGTGGAAGATCAGCCGGTGCGAGGCCGGCGTCCACTCCTTGCGCTCGAGCAGTGCCGCGAGCGCGCTCTCGACCCGCACCGGGTCGTCCTCCGCGGTCCAGCCCAGACGCCGGGCGACCCGTCCGACGTGCGTGTCGACGGTGATCCCGGGGACACCGAAGGCGTTGCCGAGCACGACGTTCGCCGTCTTCCGCCCGACGCCCGGAAGGGTCACCAGATCGGCGAGGCGCCGCGGCACCTCGCCGTCGAAACGCTCGGTCAGGGCCGCGCCGATGCCGAGCAGCGACTGGACCTTGGCCCGGAAGAAACCGGTCGACCGGATGATGTTCTCGAGCTCGCGCCGATCGCCCGCCGCGTACGCGCGGGCGTCCCGGTAGGTCGCGAAGAGCTCGGGTGTGACCATGTTCACGCGCTGGTCCGTGCACTGCGCGGAGAGCACCGTCGCCACGAGAAGCTCGAGCGGCGTCCGGTAGTCGAGCTCGCACCGAGCGTCGGGGTACACCTCGGCGAGCTCCCGGTTGATCCGCCTCGCGCGCCGCGTCAGCCCGATCGCGGTCTCGACCCGCGCCGGCTTGGTCACCGCTCGTGGAGCCTTGCCTGAAGCCGTCCGCGAGGCCGTGCGTGTTCCCGTGCGTTGGTTGGGGGTCACCTATGCAGCCTAGAGGAACCCCTTCCCAAGTACGCCGCCCGAGTGATTGGGCCCATGAATGCTCAAGTCCACCCGGATCCACGCCGACGACTTCGTCAAAGCCGCATCAGACAGGTGCGTCGGAGAGCGGAGCGCCCGCATGGCCATTGCCGACACCACGGACCGCAGCGTCCGCACCGTCGCGGACCTGCGCCGCTCGCGCCGTGCCCTGCGCGCCGAGAGCGCCCGGTTGGGTCGTTGGCGTCGCCTGGTGCGGGCCCGGATGGATCTGGCGCTCGCAGCCTCGATGGCACCGGAGCCGCTCGGCCTCGAGGCACTCGGTCTGCTCCCGCTGCACGTTGGTGACGATCTTCCGATGTACAACGAGCTGCTCGAGGCCGTTCAGGTCGGGCGCGGGGGTGATGAGGTCCGGCGTCTCGAGAGACTGCGGGACTTCGAGGCGCGTCTCACCCGGTACCAGGTCAACGTGGAAGCGACGCTCGAAGCCACGACAGCGGAGTTCGTCCGCCGGCTCTCGTTCGACCCGGGCGCGTCCTTGGAGTTCCTCGGCGATAATCGGTAACAGCCCGGCTCATCGGCTACCCCGACAGCTCGGGCTCGTCAGCGGTGCATCGTGGCGAAGCACCGAACCCGCGAACGTGAAGGATGCCCCGCGTGGACGACGACGTAGTGCTCTCCGCGCCCCTCTTCTCATCGATCGACCCCGAGGCGGCGGGCGCCCTGCGCGCCAGGATGACCCGGGTCACGCTCGAGCGCGGGGACGTGCTGTTCCGGGAGGGTGAGCCCGGTGACCGCCTCTACGTGATCGCGACCGGCAAGGTCAAGGTGGGCCGCCGCGCTCCCGACGGCCGGGAGAACCTGCTGGCGGTGCTCGGACCGGGCGAGATGATCGGCGAGCTGTCGCTCTTCGATCCCGGCGCTCGGACCGCGACCGCCACGGCCGTCGCGGACACGTCCCTCTACGAGCTCGAGCACAGCGGCCTGGTGGCCTGGATCGAGCACCACCCGGGCGTCGCGACGCATCTGCTCGGCGCGCTCGCGGGCCGGCTCCGTCGGACGAACGAAGCCGTGGCCGACCTCGTCTTCTCCGATGTCCCGGGTCGCGTCGCCAAGTCGCTGCTGGGGCTCTCCGAACGGTTCGGATCGCCCGTGGCGGACGGCATCCGGGTTGCGCACGACCTGACCCAGGAAGAGATCGCTCAGCTGGTCGGAGCGTCGCGGGAGACCGTGAACAAGGCACTGGCCGACTTCGCCGCTCGGGGCTGGATCCGCCGCGAGGGCCGGGCTGTCGTCCTGCTCGACCGGGAGCGGCTCGAGCGACGAGCGCGCTGATCGGTCACCCCGCGCGCTCGGCCGCGAACGTGCCTGCCGTCCGGCCCGCCACTCCGCCGGATCAGCTCGGTTCGACCTCGACGACGCGGTCGGTCTCGACGACCCGGTCGGTCTCGACGACGATCTCGATCTCGACCGGGGAGCCGAGCGGCAACGCCGCCACGCCGACCGCGCTCCGGGCGTGCCGCCCGGCGTCGCCGAAGACCTCCGCCAGCAGGTGGCTCGCGCCGTTGACCACGCTCGGCTGAGCAGTGAAGCCGTGAGCGCTGGCTACGTAGCCGACCACCTTGAGCACCCGGGTGATGTGGTCCACGCCACCAGCGGCACCGGCGGCGGCGGCGATCGCGTTGAGGCAGGCCACTCGAGCCAGCACCGCGGCGTCCTCGGCGCTCACGTCGTCGGGCCCGTCCCCGACGTGCCCCGTCCGCAGCAGCACACCGTCCACGAACGGCAGCTGACCGGAGGTCCAGACCTGAGAACCCGACCTGATCGAGGGGAGATAGGCCCCTACCGGTGCGGCGACTGTCGGGAGCGTGATGCCGAGCGCCGCGAGACGCTCCGAGGGCGATGCATCCATCACTTGCTCACGGGACGCTTGAGATACGCCACGAGGCCGTTGCCGTCCGGCCCGGTGAGAACCTGCACGAGCTCCCAACCGTCCGCGCCCCACTGGTCGAGGATCGCCTTGGTGGCGTGCACGATGAGCGGAACGGTCGCGTACTCCCAGGTGGTGGCCATGCCTGGAGCCTAATCCCGGACGGGGCACCCGGCCCCGCCGTGGTCGACTACATCCAGGAGCGGGCGAACTCCGGCAGCACCGCCGGCTCGCCGTCCCCGAGCAGCACCTCGTGCCAGGACCCGATCTGGGGCGAACGTCGCAGCAGGGCGCGCCGCTCTCGTTCGGTCATCCCGCCCCACACGCCGAAGTCCATCCGGTTGTCGAGCGCGTCGGCGAGGCACTCCATCTGGACCGGACAGCCACGGCACAGGCTTCGCGCCTCGCGCTGGGCCGCACCCTCGACGAAGAGGGCGTCCGGCGCCTTGCGGGCACAGACGGCGCGGGCGGTCCAGTGACACTCGTCCATGACTGCGGACACGGTCCTCCGTTCGCGCGCGCTCATCGATGACAGCGCTCCCACCAGGACGGTAGACGTAAAGGGGGGTTCATGGCGAGACCCTTTCCGGTAAAAGTCACCCATCGGGAGCACCTCACGTACTCTGGACCCCATGTCTTCTCCTGCCCCGCGCCGCGGCCGCAACGTGAACGCGTTCCAGGCGCTCGCCCTTCTGGGGGCCTTCGTCCTGGTTGCGTCCCTCGGCGGAGTCCTCTCAGCCGGGCTCGCGATGCCGTTTGTCGCGAGTGCGGGCGGCGTCGCGAACAGCTCGACCCAGTTCTTCGACCAGCTCCCGACGGCGCTGGCGCCGGGGAAGCTCTCCCAGCAGTCGCGGATCTTCGCCGCGGACGGCTCGTTGCTGGCGACGTTCTACTGGGAGAACCGCATCGTCGTGCCGCTGGACCAGATCGCCAAGCCCATCCAGCAGGCTGTCATCGCGACCGAGGACAAGCGCTTCTACGAGCACGGGGGTATCGACCCGCAGGGCCTCGTGCGAGCGGCAGTGAAGAACGCGACCACGAGCGACGTGCAGGGCGCGTCGACCCTGACGCAGCAGTACGTCAAGAACGTGCTGATCGAGGCGGCCTCGTCCGTCGGCGACGTCGCGGGCGTCCAGGCGGCCCGCGAGACGAGCCTGATCCGCAAGCTGCGCGAGGCGAAGCTCGCCATCACGCTCGAGAAGACGATGACCAAGAACGAGATCCTCGCGGGCTACCTGAACATCGCCCAGTTCGGTGCGAGCGTCTACGGCGTCCAGGCGGCGTCGCTGCACTACTTCGGCAAGAGCGCGAAGGACGTCACGTACGTCGAGGCCGCGCTGCTCGCGGGCATCACCCAGAGCCCGAGCAAGTGGGACCCGATCCTGCACCCCGAGGCCGCCGTCCAGCGTCGCGACGTCGTGCTCGGCGTGATGCGCGACCAGGGCGTCATCACGCCGGCGCAGTACGCCGACGCCATCAAGATCACGATCAAGGACATGCTTGCCAACGCCGCGAAGGACACCCTCGGCTGCAAGGCCGCCGGCGACTCGGGCTTCTTCTGCGACTACGTGACGAAGGTCATCCGGAACGACCCCGCGTTCGGCAAGACCGAGGCGGATCGGGTCAACCTGCTCTACCGCGGTGGCCTGGACATCTACACGACCCTCGACCCGCGCTTGCAGACCCTCGCCGTCACCGAGGTCCGCAACTCGGTCCCGGACCTCGATCCGTCCGGCCTCGCCGCC